>WGNT01000118.1 GCA_016124425.1 Cytophagales bacterium | reverse complement strand
TACCTCTGTTCAGACGGCCTTCCGATCACGCTTTCTAATGAATATCAGGGCGACGATGTGTTCGAAAATATATTCGTCAACAGAGATCCTCGTCTACGGCAGACGATTCTTCATCCCGACGACGCAGCATTCTACAAATACCACAACGCCGATGGACTTCCTTATCCGCGAATTGCTGGTATGCCAGGAGGTAGGACTTCGTCAACCGGCTATCACGTGATAAAACACTATAATGCGGACGACCAGATTGGAAAGGCTTTCGACACGGGAGAGTTTCCAGCCCTTATCATGCGATTTGCCGAGGTACTGTTAAACTATGCTGAGGCTAAAGCTGAACTCGGAGAGATTACGCAGGCTGATCTTGATATGAGTATCAACAAGCTAAGAGATCGTGTAGCGATGCCGCATCTTGGATTAAATCCGCCCATGGATCCCCGATATGCCAACGATGGAATTTCTTCCTTATTAGTTGAAATACGCCGCGAAAGAAGAATTGAGTTATTCGGAGAAGGATTCCGCTACGACGATTTGCGAAGGTGGAAACAAGGTAAGAAACTGCTAAAGAAGGATATGGGAATACAGTGGAACGCGGAAAATCAGGCAAGGTTTCCAAGGTCTATCGTAAGAACCAGCGTAGACCCAGAAAACGGCAAGACCTATATCGATGTATACAAAGACACCGACTGGGATAATCCGGTGTTTGATGAAAACAAGGATTATCTGTGGCCGATCCCATTGAATGACTTGGCCCAAAATCCGGCCTTGGGTCAGAATCCAGGCTGGGATTAACGCGAGTGGAATTCTTAAAATGTTTTGTATCCAGCAGCTTTAAAATCCCCCGAATCTTTTGATTCGGGGGATTTTTTTATTTAAAAGACATAATATTCAGCATTATTCCGCTGTCCTTGAACGAAGTCAAGGATGCTGAAAACGTCACACAAAGGGATGATAATCCATTAGGTGAAAGTATCCGATTCCGATCGTGACAGTCGATCATGATTAATCGAGACAAGCTGTTGCCTTTAAAAAACAGGTAGGACCCGGTGAAAACTCCTGTCTTTTTCTTGTAAAATACCTATATTTAACATCGATACGGAAAAGCTCCATGAAACTCAAAAAATCCCTTTTGACCCCCTTTATTTCACCCCATATTCTGGAGTTGGAAATCAATATGCGCTACGCCAGGGAGTTGGCCTGTATTCTGAATCCCAAGCACGATATCTAACTACCCATCATACCTTTTGTCATACAATATCACCTCATAATTTCATACAAAATGAAAAAAAACAATAAACCCAACCCATTTCTCATTTTATTATTGGTACTTGGAATAGGCACGTTTTCCCAGAACTCCCTCGCAGCTACATTCCCCCGCGATGCATCCGAAAGCAGTACTACAGACAATGCTGTTGATGAGCCCCATAAACTTGAAAACCCCATCTCAGTAAATTATCTCCGCCAAAACCTACGAAAATCAAGTCCCAAGCTAGTACTTACTCCAGCCCTTGAGCGAAAGGTAAAGAGCCAGATCAAAAATGATCCAATGGTGGCCAATTATTATAAGGCTGTTAAGAAAAATGCATTTGACGTATTAAATGAGCCAGCTCTTGAAAGGGTTATGATCGGTAGAAGGCTATTGAGTACATCCCGGGAAATGCTGTACCGGGTCAACGTACTCGGTATGACCTATCGATTGGAAAAGGATAAGCGCCTGCTTGACAAACTTAACGAAGAGCTTATCGCAGTATGTAACTTTTCCGACTGGAATCCTTCCCATTTTCTCGACGTTGCGGAAATGTCTACGGCAGTCGCGCTCGCAATAGACTGGACGGGGAAAGATCTTCCCAAATCCACTGTAGCGGTAGCCAAAAAGGCGCTGATAGAAAAAGGCATCAATCCGAGTTGGGAAGGTAATCGGGGTTGGGTCAACGGTACGAACAATTGGAACCAAGTTTGTAACGGAGGTATGATTGCTGCTTCGATCATGATTGCAGATATAGACCCGGAGCTTGCGGCGAAGACGATCAGCAGAGCTTTGGACGGCATGCCCCACGCCTTGGAAGAGTATGGCCCTGATGGAGTGTATCCGGAAGGTTCCACGTATTGGGGATATGGTACAAGCTTTTCGGTTTTGACGTCTGCAATGTTAGAATCTGCCTTTGGGACGGATTTTGGAATTGCTGAATATCCCGCATTTAAAGCAAGTGCTGACTTCAGATACCTTAGTGTGGCGCCTTCCGGATGGTATTACAACTATGCAGATTGCGGAGATAGACATAGTACTGCTGGAGACATAACACTTGCTTGGTTTGGAACAAAAACCGGAAATCCCCTGTATATCGAAAAGGAAAAGTTTATGCAGCCGGCTGCGCAAATGGGAAAATTAAACCGTATCGGAGGTGCTGGACTTGTCTGGTTAGCCCAGTTTGAGCCCACTAAGGAGACGCGTCTTCCATTGGCGTGGAAAGGAGACGGTTCTAACCCCATTGTCATTATGCGCGGTGAGAACGAAGGGCCAGGGGCCTATTATTTTGGCGGTAAAGGTGGAAAAGCTACCATTAGCCACGGGAATATGGATGCCGGTTCATTTATCTGGGAATATAACGGCGTGCGCTGGGTAATAGATCCGGGAAACCAATCCTATAACGAACTCGAGATAACGGGATTTAACCTTTGGGGCAATTGCCAGGAGTGTGAACGATGGACCCTGTTGACAAAAAGCAATTATGGACACAGTACGCTCACTGTCAATGACGACTTGCACGTAAATACAGGTTTTGCCGCTTTGGTTGATTTTCAGCAGGAAAGCAAGCCGGAGGCTACCTTTGACCTCACACCCGTTTTTGGTGAGAATATCAAAAAGGCCCATCGCAAGTTTATTAAGCCAAATGACAGTTCCATCATTATCGAAGACCATGTACAGACCAATGAAAATACGAACTCACTCACCTGGCAACTTCTCACACAGGCCGCGGTTGAAATTGTACCGGGTGGTGCGGTGTTAAGGCAAGATGGAAAGGAAGTGGTGCTTGAGAATCTATCTCACCCTAATTTGCTTATCTCAGTCATTTCCCTAGACCCGGCGCCACTTGAACTTGACCGTCAGATGCCGGGACTTAAGCGGCTCGAAATTAGAATTCCTGCTTGGACTATCAAAGATGGAAATGATGTGGTTCGAGTGAAGTTATCGGGCAATTGAGACTAGCTAGTGGATGCTTGATCGCCTAAGGATGAACAATGGCTGCATCTTGGGGCGCATAGTAGCGTCGATTAATAGAATACTATTAACTGATGAGTTGCAAGTACCTGTCTGAAAAAGTAAGTCCTGCTAATTATACTATTTCGCTTCCCAATTATTATTGTTCGTTCATTTTATAAAGAGTTTGTATTAGTTTTACCTTAAGCAAAAACCAAATTTAAGTATACGTATTATGAAAAAAGTCACCATTCGTTTAGTTAGCCTTACTGCTATCGTTTTATTCCTCGTCGCCGTGCAAAGTCACGCCCAATTGATCGCGCCGTCCGCAAGTCCAGCAGCCCATGTTTCCCAAGTGGTGGGATTCACGAAAATAAGCATGGACTATTCGTCTCCTGCGGTAAAGGGAAGGAAAGTATTTGGAGAATTGGAAAAGTACGGTGTTACCTGGAGGGCAGGAGCCAATGCACCCACGACGATCGAGTTCAGCACACCGGTCCGCATAGGAGATAAAAATGTCGGCGCTGGAAAGTATACGCTTTTTATCACACCCCAGGCTTCTGGAGATTGGACTATTCACTTGAATAGTAAAGGCAATGCGGTTTACGCATATACAAAGGATGGAAAGGTAGATGAAGCCGCTTTGGCCAATGATGACATTGTCGCGGTGAAGGCTTCGCCTGTGATGGATAACGAGGTGCAGGAGCGTCTTAGCTACACCATATCCGCCGGGAATAATAAGGTTGCAAAAGTCACCATGGCATGGGATAAAGTAAGGCTTTCTTTTATGGTAGATACTCAGGTTGACCAGAAAATGGAAGGCTTTAAATCTATTTTCTAAAAAATTAGTTTAATTTTCTAAGGGTATGGGATCAGATCTCTACCCTTAGAAAATTATTAAAAATTTCTCGTTTGATTTCCTTAATAGCCAATTGTTTAGTATTTTTCACATGTGAAATCGACCAATTTTTAATCGTAATTGGGGGATTTTTTGAAGGTAATTTTTAGTGATTTGTAAAGCTTAATTGTGTATGAAAAAGGAGTTCACTGATGGAGGGGTCAATATAGGATCAGTGTATGAGACAAAATTATTTTTTGATTTATCCCCTGACATTTTATGTATCTCGGGATTTGACGGGTATTTTAAGCAGGTCAATACATCGTTTTTAAAACTTTTAGGGTATTCAAAAGAAGAAATTTATAGCAGTCCGATTCAGATGTTCATGTTTCATGAAGATCGTGAAAAATTTATAAACTGTGGAAATTCGATTGCAAATGGAAACTCACTGATGAACTTTGAAAACAGGTATCAAAGTAAATCCGGCGAAGTTATTTGGCTGTCTTGGACCTCGGTCCCGGATATGGAACAGAACGTGATCTATTCGATTGCAAAGAACATTACCTTAAAGAAAAAACTGGAGGAGGATAGAAATACGTTGCTTGCCTGTTTGACTAAAGCAAATAAAGAGCTTAAAGATCTTACCATCACTACCTCGCACGACCTTCGTGCTCCGGTAAACAACCTGCTTGCGTTGTTTGAAATTCTGGATATGTCCTCACTAAATGACCCTGACACCATCGAGCTATTCAGGTTGCTGAAAGTCGCAGCTAACGGCATGAAGGAAACACTTGATGCGTATGTGGACGTGTTAGCAAAAAAGGAACTCTTACAAATTAACGCTGAAGTATTGGATTTTGAAGAGGTATTTCAAAAAGTCAAATCCTCCCTAAAATCATTACTAACGTTTTCAAAAGCGGAAGTTTCTACAGACTTTTCGCAGTTGCCGTATATCCGATTTAACAGCGTGTATCTGGAAAGTATATTTTTAAACTTACTTACAAACGCCGTTAAATACGCGAAACCGGATAGCATCCCTCGGATAGAGATACGTTCGGCAATTGAAAAAGGCATTTGTAAGTTGTACTTTTCCGATGAAGGGCTTGGCTTTGACATGGAAAGGTTCGGAGATAAAATCTTCGGGTTTCAACAGACCTTTCATAACAATGCCGATAGCAAAGGAATTGGACTATATCTCATCCATAGCCACATCACGGCTATGGGAGGGAAAATATCTGTTGAAAGCGAGCCAGGGCGAGGCGCTACCTTTATCATTTCCTTTAGTCCCATTCAGGATATACCGCTATGATTAAAATTTTAACGCGCTCTTTTACCTTTTTCAAAAGAAGGTAAAAGATTACCTTTACCACAGGATTTACGTTTCCTCTAATTGAACGACTTCGATTATACGATCTTCGGACCCGCCTCGGCAATTTCTGGGCTTACCTTTTCTTCAAACTGGTTGAAGTTATCAATAAACAATTGAACCAATTTTGATTTTACTGAACGGAATTTTTCCTTATCCTCCCAAGTCGCTTCTGGAATTAGCATGTCACTGGGAACGTTGTTGCATCGATTAGGTACGGCTAGTCCAAAACTTTCTTCCCGGTGATATTCTGCGTTCTCAAGACTACCATCATGAATGGCATCAATAATGGCTCTGGTGTACTTCAGCTTTATTCGGGTACCTACGCCATAGTCACCTCCGGTCCACCCGGTGTTTACCAGCCACGCAGTGGTTTTGTGTGTTTTCATTTTTTGTGCCAATAACGTGGCATATTTGTTTGGATGCCACATCATAAAAGCTGCCCCAAAGCAAGCGCTGAACGTAGCAGAAGGTTCCTTTACCCCCATTTCCGTTCCAGCTACTTTTGCCGTATAGCCTGAGATAAAGTGGTAACTCGCCTGTTCTGCTGTAAGCTTACTCACCGGAGGAAGTACACCGAAGGCGTCACAGGTTAAAAAGATGATATGTTTCGGATGACCGGCGACGCAGGGCAGTTGCGTGTTCTCAATAAAATGAATCGGATAGGACGCCCGTGTGTTTTGTGTAATCCGGGTATCTGCATAATCAACCACCCTTGAGATAGGGTCGTACACGACGTTTTCAAGTACCGTTCCATACCGTATCGCTCGAAAAATTTCGGGTTCCTGTTCTTCACTTAGATCGATGGCTTTGGCATAACAGCCACCTTCTATATTAAATACGCCCTTATCGTGCCAACAGTGTTCATCATCTCCGATAAGCTTGCGCGCGGGGTCAGCGCTCAGCGTAGTTTTACCGGTACCTGACAGGCCAAACAATACGGTGACGTCTCCCGCTTCGCCCACATTGGCGGAACAATGCATAGGTAAAACATTTTTTAGAGGCATAAGGTAATTCATGACCGAGAATATGCCCTTTTTCATTTCTCCGGCATACTCCGTACCCAAAATGACCATTTCTTGTCGTTCCAAGCTAAGACCAATGCTGGTTTTAGAGGTCATCGTCGTTGTAAACGAGTTGGCTGGAAAAGCTCCTGCGTTAAAAACAATATAATCCGGTTCCCCAAAATGGGCCAATTCTGCTTCTGTTGGCATAATTAGCATGTTCTGCATAAAAAGTGCATGATAAGCCCTAGTACAGATAATTCGAATCTTAAGCCTATAATTGGTATCCCATCCGGCAAAAGCGTCTACTACATAAAGCATCTCACGCGTATTGAAATAATCAATGGCCCGTTCCCTGTTTACCATAAACGTGTGCTCATCCATTTCCAGATTTACATTTCCCCAGTCAATATTATGCTCGGAATTTTCTTGTCGAACGACCCGTTTGTCTTTCGGGCTTCTGCCTGTTCGTTTTCCTGAGTATACCAATAAGGCGCCGGTACTGGAAATCGCCGATCCTTTTTCGAGTTTTAGCGCTGATTCATAAAGCAATGCCGTTTCCGCATTCCTTAAAATGGAGGTAACTTCTATTCCGTAATTCGAAAGCGTAAAATTCATAATCGTTTTTGGTTTTGCACAACGGCAATATAACACGAATAATTTAGGATTTAACGTGAAATAAAAAGGCTATTACATGATAATGGTCATGTTAAAAAAAAGCCCCTACTTTATGGTAGAGACTTTTATCCGTAGGTGCAGTGAACAGAACCGTTGTTACATCTTTCCTGTAAGCATTTTGTTCCAATAAAGGTAGGGGAGTCCGTATTTTTTTAAAAGCCACATGGCATATTGTTCTTTTGTGGTATCCATAAGTTTACTGAGGATTGGATCGCTGTCTCGAACGTTGTCATATTTAAATTCCGCTAGCACCATCTTACCGTAGCCCGTGACTAAGGGGCAAGAGGAATACCCCTCATAGCTCAAAGAGGACATTGATCCACTTTTCATGAGTTCCAAAAGGTTGGCCACCAATACTGGTGCCTGTTTTCGGATGGCTGCGCCGGTCTTAGCCGTAGGAAGTGCGGCTACATCGCCTAATGCAAATACATTGGGGAAGTCGGGATGCTGTAGGCTGTTGATATCTGCTTTGACCCAACCTTTTGAGGGACCATCTTGATGCGCAATAGGAGAGGATCGGATAAAATCAGGGGCCTTTTGGGGAGGCGCTAGGTGAAGCATGTCATAGGGGATGATTACTTCGGTTTCACCTCGAAGCTCCTCGTTTATTTTGCTTTCTGCTGTACCAACACAGCTGTTGAAGCCAGTTTGAGAATAATTAAAGTGGATTTTCTTAGTCGTAGGATCAATTTTCGTAGGCGCGTAAAAAGGTTTGAAAAAGATGTCCCGTTCTTGGATAATCTTGTTCAATGTTTTCGCGAATTCAGGCACCCCAAAGATTACTGTACCGGGGGTCGCAAAGATCACGTTTGTTTTTTCTCGAATACCCTTCTTTCTAAAGTAGTCTTCTGCAAGGTACATGATCTTTTGAGGTGCACCACCGCATTTAATGGGCGTAGTAGGCTGTGTGAATACAGCGTTTCCTCCCTTGAATTGTTGGAGTACTTCCCAGGTATATTCGGGATCTGTATAGTTTGAACACACACCGTCTTTACCTAGGCTCTCTCTTAGCCCTGGAATACCGTCCAGATCCATAACCAATCCGGGGGAGACTACCAGGTAGTTGTATCCGATTTCACCTGAACTGGCTGTTCCAACGATGTTGTTGAACGGATCGATTTTATCCGCATAATCCTTAATCCATGCTACGCCTTTTGGAATGAAGCGTGCTTCTTTCCGTATTGTGTCCTGCATGTCGTAGGCACCAGCCCCCACAAGTGTCCATGCTGGTTGATAATAATGTTCAGTTGACGGTTCAATGAGCGCGATTTTTAAGGAAGGTTTTGCGCGCTTCAGTTGGGCTGCTACCATTATTCCGCCTGTTCCCCCACCGATAATTACTACTTCAAAATGTGACATGGCCTAATTTGGGTTGAGTGAAATGAGTTGATTGTATACCCAAACGTAAGGGTAATGGAAAAAGGAAGCTGTAATAAATATCACACAAGCAAAAGCTGAACAAAATGATTTGTGCCATTTTTAAAGAAACTTTTGCCTGCAAATCCAAATAATAGTTATTTTTGGAAAGGTATTCTGCATTAGCGTTTATGGCCTCCATTTCCGTAGAATCAAAAAACCGTTTTCCTTAGAAAATCCGTATTGCAGCGGGAAAACGAGAGATGAATTTCGGAAAAAAGTACTTATTGTATCCACCTTACGGCTTGCCCAAAACTACTGAATAATGGGATGGTAAGGTAATCGTTTTTCGTACGTAAGAAAGGTTAATGCACCGCTACTCACAAACCATCCAATAGCATAACACGTGTCTGAAGACAAAAATCTGAATTGGCTTAGTGGAAGGATTGCCTCCTTCCTTTATTTTATTAAGGACCGGTTTGATCTCCATGAAGGCAAGGAGGACGAAATGGACACCATCGAATACATCAAGAAAAACGTGGAGTTTCGCGGGGCGAATCTATGGATCTTGATTTTCGCTATCTTTGTTGCATCCGTAGGACTTAATGTCAACTCAACGGCCGTTATAATTGGCGCCATGCTCATTTCCCCGCTCATGGGCCCTATTATGGGCATTGGAATGGCGGCAGGAATCAACGATTTTGAACTCCTTCAAAAATCGCTTAAAAATCTAGGTATTGCTGTTATCATCAGTATAATGGCATCTACGTTGTACTTTTCATTTACACCCTTGAGCGATGCGGAATCAGAATTGCTAGCCCGTACAGAACCCACTATATGGGATGTTCTCATTGCGCTGTTTGGTGGTCTGGCAGGAATTATTGCCGGTTCTAGAAAGGAAAAAAGCAACGCAATTCCCGGGGTGGCCATCGCAACGGCGCTAATGCCCCCTTTGTGTACAGCAGGCTACGGTATAGCGACGTGGAATCTTTACTATTTTCTGGGCGCGTTCTACCTTTTCTTTATCAACTCAGTGTTTATAAGCCTCTCTACCTACCTCATTGTCCGATTTATGCGTTTTCCAAAAAAGGAATTTATGGACATAAAAAGGGAAAAGACCGTGAGGAACTACATCACACTGTTTACGCTCCTGACGGTAGTCCCAAGCATTTATCTAGCATATAATATCGTGAAAAGGACCCTATGGGAAAAGTCTGCGATTAGTTTCGTGAATACGGAATTTGAATTTCCGAGAACACAGATAATAAATTCAAAGTTGAGCTACAAGCCGGACAGTAGTCTGATTGAGATAGCACTGGTTGGGGAGCGCATCAGTGACGAATCACTGGCTGCTATCCAACGAAGGACTAGCTCATTTAAATTAAACAAGACTTTTTTGGTCGTCAAGCAGAGTGGCGACAGCGAGATGGATTTGAATATGTTGCGGTCAGATGTGCTTAAGGATCTCTATGAACGAAATGAAGTGCTGATAAAGAGCAAGGACGAGAAGATTCTCTTTCTCGAAAGAGAGGTTTCTCAATATGCGGAAACCAATAAGATGACGATTGATTTGGCAAAGGAAGCCCAAGTTAATCATAGTATGCTGGAGTCCTTTTCGGTAAGTCGATCAGTTATTTCCAATTTAAAAGAAGATCGGGTCGATACCGTGTTGATGGCGGTTGTTTCTTTTTCAAGAGTTCCGTCAAAAAATGAAGCAGACCGTCTTAAAAACTGGTTAAAAATAAGAACTAAAGCGGATTCAGTAACCCTGATGATTGAATGACGTGAACGAAGGTCTCGGATTTTCGAGCGGGTGATTAGCCGGAATATTATTTCATGCTGACTTACCTTATTTTGCTTACATAGTACGAATGAACACCTTACTACTTGAACTTGCGAACCTTCGGGAGATTCCGAAAAAGAATGGCGTACGGCAGGTCCTATTTTGCTATTGGGCTGGAGGAGAATTACCTTCAGTTCGACGATTGAGCTTGGACTACTTGGTTAAGTATACCGGAGTACCGGTATTTTTGGTGGATAAAGAGCGGTTTTTGTCCCTAAACACGGACGAGAACCCCATCCATCCGGCCTTTGACTATTTAAGTGCGGTTCATCAATCTGATTATGTACGTACCTACCTTTGGCACTACTGGGGAGGCGCTTGGCATGACATTAAAGCTACAAAGGTGGACTTTTCCCCCGTCTGGGAAGAATTTGCGGACCCGAACGTTTTTTTCGTGGGCAGACCGGAGGAAAAGAATGGGCCAGCCAAAGTAATGGATGAATCAGGTCGCTGGATGCCAAATTACTGGAGGGAACTCGTATCCGTTATTGCATGGGTAGGACGGCCTTTCACCCCGTTCTCTGAGGCTATGTTAGCAGCTATGCATGCCTATCTGGATGAACGCGTAGCGACCCTCGCACGATATCCCGGCCGAAATCCGAGGGAAAAACAAATCCAAAGCCAGACTGCGATTGGACGGACAGTGAAAAGTTTTTATAATCAGCTGATGGGAAGGGAAATACATTATCCGATTCCTTGGACGCTTTTTGGGAATATTTTTCATCCACTTAACCTAGTCTTTAATCCCCACATAAGCAGAAAGTTACCCATAGATTTAGTGAAAAATGCCGGTATTTATCATCGAAAAAAATAGCGGCAAGTCGAAGGAATCCCAATAACTAGGTAATAATTAGCAGGTTTGATTATCAAAAGGATTAGGGTCGAAATTTAAATCCGTTACCTAGACTTAAAATCAATAATTTTACCTAATTTTGAGCCCCATAAGATTACAAACAAAATATCATCCATCCCTTCTTATGGGTTCTTCAACCAAACATATTTTTATCACAGGTGGCGTTACTTCTTCATTAGGAAAGGGTATTATAGCGGCTTCCTTGGCGAAATTATTGCAGTCCCGTGGCATCTCAGTTACCATTCAGAAATTTGATCCTTATTTGAACATTGATCCGGGAACCTTAAATCCTTATGAACACGGAGAATGTTACGTTACAGAAGACGGCGCTGAGACTGATTTGGATTTGGGTCACTATGAGCGCTTTTTGAATACCACCACTTCCCAGGATAACAACGTCACTACGGGCAGAATCTACAACAACGTTATCACAAAAGAGCGGAAAGGAGAGTACCTAGGCAAGACCGTTCAGGTAGTTCCCCATATTACCGATGAGATCAAGCGGAATTTCTACAAGCTTGGTGGAGATGGTAAATATGATGTAATCATTACGGAGATAGGAGGCTGCGTCGGCGACATCGAATCGCTTCCCTTTATAGAAGCAGTCAGACAGATCAAGTGGGATCTAGGCCCAAGTAATTTTTTGGTAATCCACCTCACCCTTATTCCATATCTGGCAGCCGCCAAAGAACTTAAGACGAAACCCACACAGCATTCGGTAAAGCAACTGCTAGAGGCAGGTGTACAACCGGATATTTTGGTTTGCCGCACAGAACACCATCTCCCTCCGGATGTAAAGAAAAAGATCGCGCTCTTTTGTAACGTTCAGCTCAATTGTGTCATAGAGGCTATGGATGCGGATACCATCTATGATGTGCCGTTGTTGATGAAGAAGGAAAAACTCGACGAGCGAGTAATCAGTAAGCTGAAGCTTACGTCTACGATCAATACAGAGCTTGAACAATGGAAGGAATTTCTTGGAAGACTGAAAAATCCTACACAAGAAGTCGAAATTGGTCTGGTAGGCAAATACATTTCTCTTCCGGATGCTTATAAATCGATCATTGAATCATTCATTCATGCAGGAGCTGCTTTGGAATGTAAGGTTAATCTCCGACTTATATCTTCCGAGGAGATTAACCCCGATAACGTGGACAAGAAACTAGGCGACCTTGACGGCATCCTTGTTGCGCCAGGTTTCGGCGAACGGGGTTTGGTAGGGAAATTAGAAGCGGTTAAATTTGCCAGAGAAAACAAGATTCCGTTTTTCGGCATCTGTTTAGGCATGCAGATCGCCGTTATTGAATTTGCTCGAAATGTAATCGGTCTTCCTGAGGCAAGTTCTACCGAAATGAATCCGGACACAAAAGACCCCGTAATTTTTCTGATGGAAGGGCAGAAAGGAATTACGCAGCTTGGAGGCACCATGAGGCTGGGCTCCTATGCTTGCGAGGTTGAAAAGGGAACCAAATCGGGGATAGCCTATGGCAAGGCCAAAATCAGTGAACGGCACAGACACAGATATGAATTTAACAATGCCTATTTGGAAAAGTTTGTGGCCAATGGGATGGTTGCTTCCGGAAGGAATCCAGAAACCGGGTTGGTAGAAATCATTGAGCTGGCAGGTCATCCTTGGTTTGTTGGTACCCAATTTCACCCGGAATACAAGAGTACGGTATTGTCTCCGCACCCATTATTCATTCGATTCATAAAGGCGGCAATTGAAACCAAGCATCAAAATTAGCGCGTTAGGAAAATAATAAACATTCACAGCCTTGTAAGTAAACAGGGTAAATTAGACATTATGGATAAAAATCAAGCGACCGGGCTACTGCTTTTTGCTGCAGTAATCCTTATTTACTCGCTCTTCTTTGCGAGTGGCCCTGAACCGCTCCCTGAACAGTCACCCACGGTGGAGACTACCACAGTGGAGCCTGCTCCTCAGACAGAGCCGGTTGTTATTCCGGATGCTGGAACTGACAGTGTGCAGGATGCCAGGCTTCGACAGCAATATGGTGTGTTTGCCGGTGTGGCGGAAGGCACGGCCGAGAATGTGACATTGGAAAATGAAGACATTGAAATCGTCTTTTCTACAAAGGGAGGGGAACTATCCTCCGTGGAATTAAAGGCGTTTAAAACGTGGGAAATGGAGCCGTTGTTCCTTCTTGAGGAGGA
This sequence comes from Cytophagales bacterium, assembly GCA_016124425.1. GTDB lineage: Bacteria > Bacteroidota > Bacteroidia > Cytophagales > Cyclobacteriaceae > Lunatibacter. The sequence goes on along the minus strand of WGNT01000118.1, from coordinate 17,901 downwards.
GAGTGCATCCATTGCCTATAACGTTCCCACGCCAAATGGGATCATTAACGTAAACGATTTGTATTTTGAGGTTTCCCAAGACGAAACGACAATAGACGAAAAGCCAGCAAAGCAGGTAATCTTTACGGCAAAAGTAGGGGCGGGTGCGGTCGTCAGAACGTATACTTTGCCAGCTGAGGGGTATTTGTTGGATCATCAGATAGCGTTTAAAGATCTTGGCAACCAATTGAGTAATCCGCAGGTCACGATTCAATGGGAAGGGGATTTGAAGCGACTCGAGGAGGATTTGGAAGAATCGAGGAGAAAAACGTATTTGAACTACTATACGGCTGATGGCACGTATGACTACCTGACCACCGGCAACTCGGAAGACCAGGTGAATGTAGAAAAACCGCTTCATTGGGTTGCTTTCAAGCAGCGTTTCTTTACATCAAGTATCCTTTCAGACCAGTTCTTTGCTGTAGGAGAATTGACCCAGTCTACGGATGAACTGGACAAGGGCGTCGAAAAGCGCATGTCTGCGTCGCTCGTTCTTGGGTTGTCGGAGAATGCGGGCTCCGTTCAGTACTATTTCGGACCCAACAATTACAATATCCTCAAAAAGATTGCCCCGGAGTTTGACAAAAACGTAGATATGGGCTATGTGATCGTGAGCTGGGTAAACAAGTACATTATCGTAAACCTTTTTCACTTTCTGGAAAATTACTTCAGCAATTACGGTGTCATCATTATCTTATTGGTATTCATTATCAAGCTTTTCTTACTACCACTGACGTACAAATCCTATATCGGAATGGCAAAGATGCGGGTGATAAAGCCTGAAATCGATGAATTGAAAGAAAAGTATGGGGATGACCCTACCAAAATGCAACAGGAACAGATGAAACTGTTTGGCCAATTGGGAGTAAGCCCTATATCAGGTTGTTTGCCTATGGTATTGCAAATGCCATTTTTGTTGGCCATGTTTTTCTTTTTTCCTAATTCCATAGAACTACGTCAGGAATCCTTCCTGTGGGCACATGATTTGTCTACCTATGACACCTTTATCAAGTTGCCATTTACTATTCCGTTCTATGGGGCACACGTGAGTTTGTTTACCCTATTGATGACCATTTCGCAGATCGCCTACACCCATTTCAACAATCAGCTGACCACCGCCCAAGGTCCTATGAAGAACATCGGCTATATTATGCCAGTAGTCTTTATGTTTGTGTTAAATTCTTTCCCTGCGGCGCTTAGTTTCTATTATTTTGTATCAAATATGGTTACTTTTGGTCAACAGGCGCTTATAAAGCAGTTTGTAGATGACGAGAAAATCCGTGAGAAAGTAGAGGAGACAAAGGTGAAAAATGCCAATAAAAAGAAATCCAAATTTCAGGTCAAGTTGGAAGAGGCTATGAAGAATGCAGATTCCAAAAAGAAGAAAAAACAATAACATAAATCGATAAAATAGGCATTGGAAACAATGCCTATTGTGTTTTCCTGTCACTTTGATCCCACCAATAGCGTCAACGGTGCTGGGAAATGGCAGGGATGTTTCAATAAAATCTATTTGTTTTCCACATATGGATGTGGAAAACTATATATACATGGTTTGATTTTTAATGATATATTTGTGTTTCGTTGACTAAAGTGATTGACATAAAGGCATGATTAAAATCACCTATCTTGGGCATTCCACGTTTTTATTTACGATAAAGGATAAATCACTCCTCTTCGATCCGTTTATCAGACCCAATGGATTGGCAGCTGAGATTGAAATTTCCGACCTTAATCCGGACTTTATTCTTGTAACTCATGGTCATGAAGATCATGTTGCCGATGTAGAAACCATTGCAAAGCAGAGCAAGGCGATGGTGGTATCCAATTTTGAGATTGTAAGTTGGTTTCAGCAGAAGGGCATCGAAAATGTACACCCCATGAATCACGGCGGATCCAAATCCTTTGATTTCGGAAGCGTAAAGTATGTAAGTGCGATTCATAGCAGTACACTGCCGGACGGTGCATCGGGTGGTAATCCCGGCGGTTTTGTTGTGAAATGCGAAGAAGGCACGTTTTATTTTGCCGGCGATACTGCGTTGACCTACGATATGAAACTCATAGGGGTGGAGTTTGATATTGATTTCGCATTGTTGCCCATCGGCGACAACTTTACCATGGGAATCAAAGATGCGCTTAAAGCCGCTGATTTCGTGGGGACTAATAAAATTATTGGGATGCATTATGACACCTTCCCTTACATACAAATAAATAAGGAGGCAGCTCTCGAACTGGCGCATGCCGCGGGTAAGGAGTTGATTTTGCTTACAATTGGAAGTAGTATTACCCTTGGAAAAAAATAATGGGAAAAGTAATAGCAATAGCGAATCAAAAAGGCGGCGTTGGTAAAACAACCACGGCCATGAATCTTGCAGCGAGTTTGGCAGTATTGGAATACCGTACCTTGGTCATCGATGCAGATCCTCAAGCCAATACAACATCTGGCCTTGGCTTTGATCCTAAGAGTATCAGCACGAGCATATACGAATGCATGGTTGACGAAATCGATGTTAAAGAAATAATTATTGAAACGGAGTTTGACAACCTTCACCTAGTGCCTTCTCATATTGATTTGGTTGGTGCGGAAGTTGAAATGGTCAACCTTGAAAACCGTGAAGAAAAAATGCGGGAGGTCATCGCCATTGTAAAGCAAGACTATGACTTTGTAATCATTGACTGTTCCCCATCCCTTGGGTTGATTACCATTAACGCGTTAACAGCCGCGGATTCAGTCATTATTCCCGTACAATGTGAATATTTTGCATTAGAGGGTTTAGGTAAACTGTTGAATACGATCAAAATCATTCAAACAAGGCTTAACCAGAATCTTGAAATAGAAGGTATTTTATTGACAATGTATGATGTACGGTTAAGATTATCCAACCAAGTAGTAGAAGAGGTGCGTATGCATTTCAAAAACATGACCTTCGAGACCATTATTCCGCGAAACATAAAGTTAAGCGAATCTCCGAGTTTTGGGCTGCCAGTGGTCGCCTTTGACGCGACAGGAAAAGGTGCCGTAGCGTACCTAAACTTGGCTAATGAGATTGCGGCCAAAAATGGTATGGCGAAAGTGAACTGATAAAAAACCTATGGCGGATAATAAAACCACGAAGAAAAGAGGTGCATTGGGTAGGGGATTGGGAGCTCTTTTACAGGATTCCCCAGCTACCAACCGACCGGAGAGGGAAGAGGTAGTTCATCCGGTTGCTGGGATTTATGAAATCGATTTGTCCGAAATTCAAGTCAACCCCTACCAACCCAGAATTCACTTTGATAAGGATGCACTCAATGAACTTGCCGAGTCTATTCGCGTACAGGGAATTATTCAACCAGTCACTGTCCGCAAACTGGCAGACCGGGAATATCAGCTAATTTCTGGAGAGCGGAGATTTCAGGCTTCCAAAATAGCTGGGCTGGACCGGATTCCCGCCTATATCCGTACAGCCAATGACCAACAGATGTTGGAGATGGCCCTGATTGAAAATATTCAGCGGGAAAACTTAAACGCATTGGAAATTGCCCATTCCTATCAGCGCTTACTCACTGAGTGTGATCTTAAACAAGAACAACTGGGTGATCGCGTTGGCAAAAACAGGACGACGGTAAATAATTATTTGAGGCTGTTAAAACTTCCCCCGGATATACAGGCAGGTATTCGAGATCAGAAAATCAGCATGGGCCACGCAAGGGCGTTGATTAATATTGAAGATGTGGAGAAGCAGCTCGCAATCTACAATAAAATTCTTACCGAAGAGCTGAGCGTTAGAAAGGTTGAATCCTTGGTGAAAATCCTCAATGCTCCAAAGGAAGCGGATCAAGATACAGCATCAACGTCTGATCCTGTCAGAAAATATGAGATCAATAAGATTCAGCAGAAACTTGCTTCGCATTTTGGAACTAAGGTTTCGCTTAAGGCTGATGAAAAAGACAAAGGAGAAATCAAGATTCCATTTAATTCGACCAACGATCTTAACCGTATTCTTGAAATTCTAGAATTGATATAAGTGTTTTCCGTCCGCTACTTTTTCCATGAAAGAGACATCCTTCCCGCCATTGGCAAATTTCTGCAGGACAACAACAATGGTTATTTTGCTATGGTTGGCTTGGTTTAATGCGGTCGGGCAAGAGTTGGATTCGGTTCAACAAATACAGCCCGAGGAGGTAATAGATACCGTACTTACCGATGAAGAACGAATACCAGGATATAAGGATCCAAAGAAAGCCTTACTAATGGCGCTTATAGTTCCAGGTGGGGGTCAGATTTACAACGAGAAAGTATGGAAGGTGCCCCTTATATACGGAGGAATACTAACAAGCATCTATTTTTTCGAATTCAATAACCGAAGATACCAGCAGTTTTTGGTAGCTTTGGACATTGTTAGGAATCCAACTCCGGGAGTATCCAATCCATTTCCAAATTTAAACCAAGACGGGATCATTCGGAATGTTAACTTTTGGCGCAGAAACAGGGATTCCATGTTTTTAGTGTTTGCCGGAATTTATGCCCTGGGAGCTGTGGATGCTTTTGTAGACGCGCATCTTTCAGGGTTTGATATCAGTGACGATTTGAGTTTTAGCATAGAACCATCAGTAGAACCCATGTTTGCGTCTACCGCAGCCCTGGGTGTATCATTTAAGATAAAATTTTGAGCATGAATATAGTACTATTGGGATATGGGAAAATGGGCAAAATAATCAGTGAGATAGCTGAGGCTAGAGGTCACCATATCGCTGCAAAAATTAACATCGAAAATGTGTCGGATTTAGAAACATTGGATCCGGAATCCATTGATGTTGCCATTGAGTTCAGCCAACCCGAAGCGGCACGGGATAACATCATGTGGGCATTGACAAACAACATCCCGGTGGTGAGTGGTACAACAGGATGGCTTGAAAGAAAGGCCGAAGTGGAGCATGCGTGCAAGGAGTTAAATGGTACATTTTTTTATGCCTCAAACTTTAGCGTAGGGGTGAACATATTTTTCAAAGTCAATAGGTTTCTTAGCGCACTGATGTCGGAGCAACAAAACTATTCGATCAGCCTTGAGGAAATACATCATACGGAAAAGAAGGATGCACCAAGCGGAACGGCCATTACCCTTGCGGAGGGTATTATCGAGAATGTAGCAAAAATTACAAATTGGCACCTACAAGCTGACAACGTGACTCCTGCAGGTGTGTTGCCAATTACGTCCAAGCGTATCGACCCCGCACCCGGCACACATATTGTTACGTACCACTCCGAAATTGATGATATTGAAATCAAACATACGGCTCACAGCAGAAAGGGATTTGCACAGGGAGCGGTTTTGGTAGCAGAATGGATAAAAGATAAAAAAGGTATATATTCGATGGATGATTTTTTATCCCTCTAACTAACACAAAAAAATGAGTAACACACCCAAGAAAAAATCAGCAATCAGAGAATGGGCAGATGCCCTTTTATTTGCTGTTATTGCTGCCAGCCTTATCCGTTGGTTATTACTGGAACCCTTTACCATTCCTACTGCATCCATGGAAAAGTCGCTTCTAGTGGGCGACTTCTTGTTTGTCAGTAAGATGCATTACGGAACCCGAATTCCACGTACGATCATTCAGATGCCCCTTACCCATCAGAAAATTTGGGGTACAGACATACCATCCTATTCCGACGCTATTCAGCTCCCCTATTATCGGCTGCCAGGGTTCACAAGCGTCAAACGTAATGACGTTGTCGTCTTTAACTATCCCGATGAGTTATGGCACCCTACTGACCTGAAAACAAACTACATCAAGCGCGCCGTGGCGATCCCTGGGGATGTTTTGGAGATTAAGGATACGCAAGTGTATATTAACGGAACTCCCTGCGAAAACCCGGAGAAGATGCAATTCTCCTACGACATGTTGACATCCCGACAGCTGAACAGCGAGTTTTTCGATCAATTTGGTATTAATCCGGACAGTTATTATCCGTTTTCGGACAACTCCGGGTACCTGATTTTTGCTACCCAGGAGACGGTGGATAAATTATCTGCAAATCCTGCCGTATCTTCAATAAAAAAGCGGACATCTAAAGAGGGACAAGGGGATCCTAACATTTTTCCCGACGGCGCTTTTTATGGATGGAACAAGGACCACTATGGACCCCTTCAAATCCCAGCCAAAGGGTGGACGATTACCATGGATGAGGATAATTTTCGCAAATATGCCTACACGATAGAAAAGTTTGAAGGGCATGATAACGTCACGATTGATGCTAACCAGTTATTGATTGACGGTCAGAAGGTAACTGAGTATACCTTCAAGCAGGATTATTATTTTATGATGGGCGACAACAGACACGATTCCCTTGATTCCAGATTCTGGGGTTTTGTGCCAGAGGATCATATCGTAGGTAAAGCTTGGTTCCTTTGGCTTTCATTGGAAAAACACAAAAACTTCCTTAACAGGATCCGCTGGGATAGATTTTTTAGGCCTATACATTAGGTTGTCGATGAAGTGGCAATAAAAATACCTCAAGTTTTAAGAGACTTGAGGTTTTTTATTACCAAATGATTGCGTCCTTTCCCGTTTTCTCTAGATAGGAATTGGCTTGACTAAAATGCCTGCATCCCAAAAAACCTCTGTGGGCAGATAGGGGGCTAGGATGAGGAGCCAAAAGCTTCAGATGCTGCCCTTCCCCGATGATGCTACCTTTCTTTTGCGCATAGGACCCCCATAACATGAAAACTAACCCTGACCTCTTTAAAGCTAGGGCCAAGATTGTTGCATCTGTAAACAACTCCCACCCCTTGTTTTGATGACTTCCCGCCTTGTGGGCTTCGACAGTTAACGTTGCGTTCAACAAAAGCACGCCTTGGTTTGCCCAATGTTCTAAATTGCCATGAGACGGTATCGGTAGTCCCAAGTCACTTTTGAGTTCTTTAAAAATGTTTAATAGAGAAGGCGGGAAAGGGGTACCTTCCCTTACAGAAAAAGAAAGTCCATGTGCCTGTCCCGGACCATGGTAAGGGTCCTGCCCAAGAATGACTACCTTTACCTGATCGAAAGGGCACTTCCAAAATGCGCTAAAAATATCCTTTCCCGTGGGATAAATTGTTTTGGTTTTGTATTCTTTCTTTACAAAATCCACTAGCTGTTCGAAATATGGTTTTCTAAATTCTTCTGAAAGTACCTCTTTCCAGGTATTTTCTATATTGACTTCCATTTAAATAAAGGCAGTTGGTTTTTATGAAATTAAACCGTTAATTTCGGACAAGTTTTTGGATATCCAAAGGAAAAATGGTCACGGCAATAACAGAGGGAATCAAAGTTACCGTAGAAGCTTCCTATCAGGCGGAATTTTCCAGTCCTAATCAGCAACATTTTGTTTTTATTTATAAAGTTACCATAGCGAATCAAAATAGTGCTACAGTACAATTGCTAAGGAGGAAATGGGAAATTTATGATGCAGGGGAGCAACTTAAGGTAGTAGAAGGGGATGGTGTAGTGGGACAGCAGCCAATCATGGAACGTGGAGGTATCCATCAATATGTATCTGGATGTAATCTTCGCTCTGGGTTCGGAAAAATGAAAGGAACCTACTTTATGGAGCGGATTATGGACGGCCAAATCATTGAGGTTGCTATTCCCGAGTTTCAACTCATCGCAGAAATCTTTGACAATTAGGCGTATTCGAAGTTTTTTTTTCATGGCTCGGGAGTACCTTTGGTATTTTCTGGAGCGGACTGATCGCCACAGCCTTCAGACACCTTTTGCGTATGTCCTTTACGCCGAATTAAGGGAGTATCATTACACGCACCGCAAAGGAGATCCCAGTCTGGAGTTCATCAGAAGCCGACTTTCACTGGATGATGGCGTTGTTGCAGTTAAAGATGAAGGCGCAGGCTCAAATTATTCATCAGCTCCTAATAGGCCGATAGCTTCTATTTGCGCCGCGGCATGTAGTTCATTGCCGTATAATCTTCTCTACCAATTCCTTGTTTCTCGCACCCGAGGACAGGTCGTGTTGGAATTGGGAACATCTTTGGGGATAAACACAGGCTATTTGGCTGCAAAAACCAGTGGATGCGTGTACACATTTGAAGCCGAATCGGCACTATTGGAAATTGCTCGGGGGAATCTAAAAGCATTTTCCAACATCACCTTTATCTCCGGACTGATTAGGGACACGCTGCCTTCATTTTTGAAAACCAATCAAAGGATTGACTACATTCAGCTTGATGCCCACCACACCTATGAAGCTACCATGCACTATTGTGGATTAATTTGGCCTTTTCTTCACGAAGATAGTATTGTTGTTATTGGGGATATACACTGGTCCTCAGGAATGAAGGAAGCTTGGAAAGAAATTAAGACCTTCCCGGGGGTCTCGGCCAGTATGGATTTTTTCGAATGCGGGGTCTTGTTTTTCAAATGTGGCATCCAACTGGAACACTACATTTTGTACTATCCCCACAACTAATTTCACTACTCATTTCAGTTTAGCCTTACCTGCGATGCAGTGGCTGTTTTTTCTTTTCGTTATATTGCAGCGAGAAATGAACCTTACGTTGGCAAGGCGTACAAATTAAAACCAATGATTAGGACCTGCATTGTCTTTTTTTTCACTTTCAGTAGCGCATTAGGTTTATTCGGTCAATCACTTCCGGCCGGATATCCTATTGTGGAAGACTATCTTCGGCGATCACAGCTGCTTGGTAAGTTTGACTCCACCGTTTCCTTTCTAGTCCGACCGCTTTATCCAACAGAAATTGCAAATATTTCTGGAATGTTTGCGCTCATCGACTCGTTGGAGGGACATACTGTACAGACCGGTTCCGGGATTGCCAGCATCTTACGCAAGAAAGGGACTGTATCGCTTTTGCCCCTAATCCTACAGACCGAATGGAACCATCGATTTCCCTATCCTACAGCCAGTCAACACATTCCAAACAGAGGCTGGCAGACATATGCTAGTGCCGGTATGTTCCTTGAGGCAGGTCCGTTGGAGGTTCAATTTCAGCCCGAGTTTGTATGGGCTCAGAACAAGTACTATAATCCTGGGAGCAACAAGTCAATCTATACAGAATATGAGGAACGATTTGGGCAAGGAGCATACCTGCGGGTTTTGCCGGGACAGAGTAGTGTGCGATTTAATGCAGGAGCCTTTTCTTTTGGGTATTCTACCGAGAATATTTGGTGGGGACCAGGACAATTTAATGCATTGCTGTTTTCAAACAATGCGTTTGGGTTTGAACATCTTACGATCAATACCCGAAGGCCAGCGAAAACGTTTTTGGGATTTTTTGAGACGCAAATTATCGCCGGATACCTGAGAGGGTCAGAATTCCGAAGCAACGTATCCATCATTCACCCAACGCGTTACAAAGACGAAGCAAGGTACCTTAACGGATTTATCGTGAGTTATCAACCCAAATGGGTGCCCGGCTTATCCGTAGGGCTTTCCCGGGTATTTCAACAGTATGTATCATTTAGAAGCAAAACGTTGAATGGCTATCTCCCTATCTTTTCACCCTTTCAAAAAGTCAACGCCGGCTTTGACAATGACGCCGACGGAAGGGATCAACAGGCCACGGTTTTCTTTAGGTGGGTACTACCTGCGGCGCAGACGGAGTTCTATTTTGAATATGGACGAAGGGACCATGAAGCGACCTGGCGCGGAGTTTTGCTCAACCCCGAACATGCACGAGCCTTTTTATTCGGTCTGAATAAGTTGATTCCTGTCTCAAATGAAGCCCACATTCAGATGAGATTTGAACTGTTTCACCAGCAGGAATCCATTAATATCCTAGCAAGGTATGATGGGTTTATCGGGCAGAGCAATTGGGGCGGACATATTCCCTTGATAAATGGATTTACCCATAGAGGGCAAATGCTTGGACCGGGGATAGGGCCGGGAAGCAATGTACAAACCTTGGAGACCGCATGGGTAAAGGGAATCAAAAAAATCGGCTTGCGCTTCGATCGGCTTAACCGATATCAGGATGTATTTGTCAAAAGCTACAATGACCTTTCGCCGGAACAGCGATGGGTAGACCTCGCTCTTGGTACTATTGTTGAGTGGAAGTTTAACCGGTTTCTAATTAGCTCAAACATGACCTTCATCCAATCGTTAAACTATCAGTGGCAGATCGAAAGTAGTAGTTCACAAGTAGCACCGAAAGGTAGAGATTTAGTGAATTTTCAAGGAAATCTAAAGACAATTTATTCCTTTTAGGCAACTGTTGGTAGTGCGAATCCAAATAGAAGTAGATTATCACATTTCATTCCTTCATGCCAAAGAGGTAGCCCTAACAGCACACGCTTCTTGGTCATAAGCCTTTTCCCCATGAATTCGTCCCGGTACATATTTCTTTTTTTGTGTTTCTTGTCATCGGTAGATGTGATAGGTCAGGTCATGTCGCCATTTACGCCCCTCATAGAAGCGTACTCCAGACGGCAACAATTGACAGGTCACATAACGGATTCCTATTCCTTTATGCTTCGTCCCTTCGTGATGTCAAAGGAATTGGCGACTGACAGCCTATTTAACCAAGTCACCGGTAGAAATGTACCTGAAGAAAAATTGAAGGTAATACCCCTACCCGTTGTCGCCAGACTACAACATAACACCCAATACCCCTTCGGCCCAAACAACGGAGTTATGATTCCGAATCGCGGTTTACAGACTGTTTTTAGCGGTGGGTTTTTACTATCGTATGGTAAGTTCAGTTTTCAGTTTCAGCCGGAGGTACTTGTTGCAGAGAATAGGGATTTTAGAGGAATGCCCTTTGAGCAAGGAAGAAACTGGAGGGATTATTATGAATACCTAAACCGTATAGATCTGCCTGAGCGGTTTGGGGAGGGTGGTGTGGTTCGGCCCAATTTAGGAAATAGTAGCATGCGGATTACCTTGGACAATGGACTTTCCTTTGGGATTTCCAACGAATACTTATGGTGGGGACCGTCAAAAAGAAATTCCCTGATGATGGGTACAAATGCGCCGGGTTTTCTTCATTTGTCCGCAAATACGCAAAAACCCTTAAAGACGAAGATAGGATCATTTGAAGGACAGCTTTTGATGGGAAGATTGGGCAATTCGGGATTTTCGCCTCCCAATCCCACGTTAACTTACCAAGCTACCCCACTTTACGTAGCAAAGAGAGATAACGATTGGCGTTATTTGGCCGGAGTGCTAGTATCTTACAGGCCAGAATGGGTCCCGGGCCTTTCACTTGGGTACAGCAGTACTTCGCAGATGTATCACAATGACATGAACACTTTTGGGGACTTCCTCCCACTCTTCAATGGAAGAAAAAGATACGCCGGCCTTGATGATCCCGTGATAGAAAGACGGCAACAGCAAAGCGCGGGATTTTTCCGATGGCTAAATACGGAGGGCAAGGTTGAAGTGTATGGGGAATACGGGACTTTTGGCAACAGCAAGACTCTTAGGGAGTTTTTTGTTAATCCGGATCTTTATAGGGCCTTTACATTAGGCTTTTCAAAAATGATCTCTTTACGTCAGCCCAGACAGTATCTTCAGGTCAGTGCGGAGATTACCCAAACAGGTCAGACGGTAAGAAAAGCTATAATAGAGGTAGATAGCTGGTACACCCATTCCCATGTAAGGCATGGATATACTCACCGCGGTAAAAATCTGGGTTACGGCTATGGACCGGGAAGCAACTCTGTATTTGTTGAGATAAGTTGGGTAAATGAGTTTGACCGTATAGGCCTGCAACTGGAGCGCATTGCCAATAATAATGATTCGTTTTATTTACAATTTGAGCATATAAACGGCTGGGATCGCTATTGGGTAGATATCGTTCCGTCCCTTATTGCAGATAAGCGGTTTGGTCAATTTTTTCTCTCCACAAGATTTCAGCTGGTAAATACGTTAAACTATTATTGGGTATTGGAAAGAGATCCCAATGCGGCGCTTTATCGGCTTCAACCCGGTGATGATCGGACGAATTTCGTTACCCATGTAAACATAGGCTATTTCTTTTAGCAAATCGCAAAATAGTTGGTCCATAAATTGCTGCTAGCGTGATGGTCCAAAAATATCCACCTACAAGTAAAGTTTATCGATCCATTACTGTTAAATTTGTCCATTAAATCAGAGACTTAGGAGTTGGAATTGAATTAAAAGTAATTTAAGAAAGCATATATGATGAATGACAAGGCTGAAAAGTCCCCTCAAAAGCAAGAGCAAGGGAAAAATATACTAATTATTGTGTTGTTCATTCTTGTGATCATTAGCGGGGTGAAATTGTATTACGATCATCAGGAAAAGACGCAAAAAACGGAAGAGATTTTGATTCTTTCGGAGGAGAATACTGAACTGAATCAACGCTTAGATTCTATTACCTACGAACTTGATATTCGAATCAACGAAATCAAGCAGCTAGGTGGAGATATTGATTCTCTTATCGCCATAAAGGACCGGCTAATCCTAGAGCGAAATTCCAACCGGAACCGCTCAATGGCAGAGATCGCTCAGCTCAACCGAAGTATTGATGGCTACGGAAAGTTGTTAAAGGAGAAAGATGCGGATATCGTTCGGCTTAAGGCGATGAACGAGCAGCTTTTCTCCGAAAATACGGAGCTAAAGACCACGAAGGCCGAAATAGAAGAGGAGGTAGTAAAATTAAGCCAAAAAGCTCAGGAACTAGAAGAAAAGGTAAATGTAGCTGCTAAATTACGTGCGGAGAACATTGTGATAGCCGCAGTTAACTCCCGCGGAAGGGAGCGCGAAGGGGAGTTTCGAAATAGGCAACAGGAAAAATTAAAAATTTCCTTCACGCTTGCCGATAATCCGGTAGCCCCGTTTGGCACGAGAGACATATATGTTCAGATTTTATCGCCCAATAACCAGGTAATATTCGACATTGCAAAAGGGTCAGGTACCTTCAGCATGGATGGAAGAGAGGAATTCTATACCGCCAAGCAGGATATAATGTTTAATAATTCTCTTCAGCGGCTAACTTACTTCTATGAAAAAGGTACCGACTACGGCAAAGGAAAGCATACAGTCCGGATATTCGCAGACGAAATGCAGATCGGGGAAGACACTTTCGAGGTTAAATAAATGGAAACATACTTGGTTAGTTAGCCATTAACCGCTAATTTTGCAAACTGATTTTAAAAACTACTTAAATCAATTTAGAATGTTCCAAAAAAATTATGAAACGGTATTCATCCTTACTCCCGTTTTGTCTGATGTTCAGATGAAGGATACCGTAGACAAGTTCATAAACTTGTTAAAAGATGAGGGAGCAGACATTATTAATGTGGAGAATTGGGGGCTTAAAAAGCTGGCATATCCCATTCAGAAGAAAAGCACAGGATTTTATGTGCTGGTTGAGTTCAAGGCCCTGCCTACATTGCTCAAGAAATTGGAAATCGAATATCGAAGGGACGAAAAAGTCCTAAGATTTTTGACTACTGTTCTCGATAAGCATTCAATTACTTATGCTGAGAGAAGAAGAAAAGGAGAGTTTAATAAGAAAGCAGAAGTAAAGGAGGAAGCCGCCAAATGACACTGAGAAACGAACCGATCAACAGAGAGCAGATTAAGAAAAAATACTGCCGATTCAAAAAATTAGGAATTAAATACATTGATTATAAGGATCCTAATTTCCTTTTGAAATTCGTGAATGAGCAGGGAAAAATCTTACCACGTCGATTGACTGGTAACTCGGCCAAATTTCAGCGTAAAGTGGCACAAGCTATCAAGAAGGCTAGACATCTTGCCTTGTTGCCCTATGTAGCCGATGGTCTGAAATAATTTCCGACTGCACAATTCAACCTAATAATCTTTACTACAATGGATATTATTTTAAAAACAGATATAAAAGGCCTTGGGTACAAAAATGACTTGGTGGTGGTGAAATCAGGTTATGGTAGAAATTACCTTATCCCCCAAGGATTTGCCGTTCTGGCTACAGCTTCTAATAAGCGTGTTCTCGAAGAGAACATCAAGCAGGCTGCCCATAAGGCGGAGAAAATCAAAACCGGTGCCGAGGCACTAGCTGAGAAGATTTCGGCTACAACCTTGGAAATAAAGGCAAAAATTGGTGACTCTGGAAAGATCTTCGGAAAGGTCACTACCCTTCAGATTTCGGATGCGCTGGCAGAGAAAGGAATAGAAGTTGACCGCAAGAAAATCTCCATCAACCAACCAGTTTCTACAGCTGGGGAGTTTGAGGCAGAAGTTGACTTGCACCGAGAAGTGAAGACGCTCATCAAATTTGTAGTCGTAGCAGAATAACACTATAAAGCCCGATTCTTTCGGGCTTTTTTTATGAATAGTGCCTTTCGTGGATAGGGTACGTAACGCCCATAGCTTTTAGGATTTGGTGGAATCTCGCCAGATTTATTAGTATCGTTGGTTTCGCCTGATTTTTTGCATAATTTTAAACATATGGAATTCCGGACTCATTTTTCAATCCCGATACAGGATGATCCTGTCTGTTATGGTCGTCCAGTGGTTACCATGGGCTCCTGTTTTTCCACCCTCCTAGGCCAGAGAATGGCGCATGGAAAGATGAAGGTGCTTAGCAACCCGTTTGGGGTTATTTTCAACCCCGTATCCGTGTGTCAACTTATTGAAAACGCTGTTCTTGCAACTCCATTTCCCGTGGAGGAATACGTGAATATGGAGGATATTTATGTTCACTACCAGTGTCATTCCAGCATGTATGGCGCAAGTCGTGATGAGCTTTCTGTTAAACTCCAAAAGAAGCAAGAGGAAGTAAGACAGTACCTGGCCGATGCGAGCCATTTGTTTTTCACTTGGGGAACCTCCTATGTGTATGAAAAGTACCCGCAGGGTTATCTGGTGGCCAACTGTCATAAACAACCCGGAAGTCACTTTAAAAAACGGCTATTGACGCTTAAAGAGATGAAAGATAGGTTTGCTAGGTGTTATGCGGCCCTAGGTGCGTTAAATCCCACCCTACGGTTGGTATTGACAGTAAGTCCCGTCCGACATACCAAAGACGGCATTCCCCAAAACCAACTGAGCAAAAGTCTGCTACGGGTTTTGTGTCACGAGTTAGTTGAGGAATTCCCTACGGTAGCGTATTTTCCAAGCTATGAATGGATGATGGACGATCTAAGAGACTATCGGTTTTACAAGTCTGACCTCATTCATCCGTCCGAACTTGCCGAGGAATACATTTGGGAGGAATTTCAAAAGGCCTATTTTGAGGAGGAAACCCAATCTACGTGGAGGAAAGTTTCCCAGATACAGACCTCCCTTTCTCACAAGGCACTTCATCCGGAGAGCGATGCGCATCAAAAATTCCTGCGAAACTTGTTGGGGAAAATGGAAGCTTTAGTCCCTCAAGTTGATTTTTCTTCCGAAGTTAGCGAGGTAAAGCGATACCTTCAAACCCGCTAAAATGATTATAATTTCAGGCTAACGAAGTAAGAAGATTGGAAGACTTATTTGGAAATACCAATTCAGCTGGAACTGTAGCGCCGACGTTTGCGGACGTTATTCTACCTGTGCCTATACCCAAGATGTTCACTTATAAGATCCCGGCTGCCCTTCTTTCGGTTGTGGGGATTGGTTACAGGGTTATCGTACCCTTTGGCAGGAAAAAAATCCTTACAGGTATCATTGCAAAAGTTCACGCCAAATCTCCCACTGTATACGATGCCAAGCCTATTCTGGACGTTTTGGACAGTACCCCGGTGGTCAACGCGCTTCAGATCAATTTTTGGAGCTGGATGGCATCCTACTATTGTTGTCATATCGGCGAGGTGATGAATGCGGCATTGCCTAGTGGCCTAAAAATCAGCAGTGAGAGTAAAGTGCAACTACATCCGGAGTTTGACAGGGAGGATCCGGGATTTCCGATGGATGAGCGGGAGCTGGTATTACTCGATGCCCTTCAAGAAAAAATGGAGCTGGACATGCAAGCCTGTAGCGACCTGCTAGGAGTAAAGTCCGCCCATTTGATTATCAAAAGTCTTTTGATAAAAGAAGCCGTGCTGGTGTTTGAGGAAGTGAAGGAAAAGTTTCAACCGAAAAAGGAGACAAGGGTTAGGCTCCATCCGCGGTTTTTGACAGACAAGAAGGAGTTTGAGCGTTTATTTGCATCGCTGCAAAAACAACCCAAGCAGGAAGAGATTGTCTTGAAGTTTTTACAGCAGGTACCTGTTTATCACAACCCGGCATCCAATGAATCCGGCATACTAAAAAATGCGTTTTCTAAATCTGGTCTTTCAGAGTCGGCCCTAAAAACACTGTTAAAAAACAACGTGTTTGAAGAGTTCAAGGTTGTTGTCAGCAGGTTTGAAAGCTTGCCTCTCGTAGAAGAGTCTGTACAGCTTTCCGAATTACAGGAAATAGCATTCTCGTCGATTAAGGCGCAATTTTCTTCCCTTCAGACGGTTCTTTTACATGGAATTACCGGAAGTGGAAAAACAGAGATTTATATACGGTTGATTCAGGAAGTGCTGGCAAGTGGGTCCCAAGTGCTGCTGTTGCTGCCGGAGATAGCCCTTACGACCCAAATTGTCAATCGCTTACAGCGGGTTTTTGGAAGCAAAATGGGGGTCTATCATTCCAAGTTTTCTGATAACGAACGGGTGGAAGTGTGGCTGGGGGTGTTGTCCGGTAAGTTTGACTTTGTGGTCGGTGTGCGCTCAGCCATTTTTCTGCCTTTTGATAGCTTAGGCCTGATAATCGTAGACGAGGAACACGAACCTTCGTATAAACAGTTTGACCCAGCTCCGCGGTTTCAGGGGAGAGATGCCGCTATCATGCTCGCCTGGCTACATCAGGCAAAGACCCTTCTCGGCAGTGCTACGCCGTCTTTCGAATCTTTCTACAATGCCCGTACAGGAAAATACGGTCTTGTTCAGCTAGATAGGCGGTATGGAAAAGCCGAACTCCCGCATTTTATGCTTGCGAATATCCTATCCGACAAAAAGAAGAATTTGTATAAGCTTGATGCTACACGGCTTCTTCGCGAAAAAGTACAAGAGGCATTAAACCAGCAGGAACAGGTTTTGGTCTTTCAGAATAGAAGAGGTTATGCGCCCTATATATCCTGTGAAGATTGCGGATGGATCCCCCAATGCGAGCATTGTGACGTGAGCCTGACCTACCATCAGTTTGCCGAAGAAATGCGTTGCCATTATTGTGGTTTTAAGGAAAAGGTGCCCGCGGTATGCCCTGCCTGTGGCAGCCAGAAATTAAGTTTGGTAGGAGTGGGGACCGAGCGCATAGAAGAAAACCTGGGGCTTCTTTTTCCTGAAGCACGTATCGCCAGAATGGATCTGGACACTACCCGCAGCAAGTTTGGGTACCAGCGCCTGTTGGAGGAGTTTGGAGCGGGCAATACAGATATTCTGGTAGGCACCCAGATGATATCCAAAGGCTTGGACTTCGATAAAGTTACCGTTGTAGCGGTGATTGATGCAGACCGCATGCTGTATTTTCCTGATTTTAGAGCTGGGGAGCGGGCATTTCAGATGATAACCCAGGTCGCTGGACGTGCCGGGCGAAGGGATAAAAAGGGTGTTGTGATTTTACAATCGAGGAAACCCGATCATCCAATTTACCGGCAAATCATAGAGGGGGACTTTGTCAATTTTTATTTGCAGGAAATGGCAGAGCGTAAACGTTTTTTATACCCGCCATTTATAAAGCTTGTGAAAGTGACCGTGAAGCACAAGGATTTCAAAACAGCTGAAAGGACAGCCAAACATCTTTTCCAACTTTTGGCAGAGATTCCCGTTCGGAAAATCATGCTTGGACCGGAACGTGGTCTGGTGGGAAAGATCAAAAACATGTATATTTTCGAAATCTTTGCCAAGATTGATAGGTCTGGCAACCACCATTCTGCGTTCAGACAGGGTATTGAAGCCAGCCTCATT
>WGNT01000127.1 GCA_016124425.1 Cytophagales bacterium | reverse complement strand
GATTCTGATCGGGACAAGTTTTGACCATTGAAAATCAAATTATAAACAGATGAAACACTTCCTGCCACTTGTTCTTCTACTTGTTCTTTTTGCCTGCCAAGAATCGCTAGGCCAGCAGTATACGCTGGAGCAGGTATTGTCCTATCCTTTTCCCACAGAGTTAACCGCTTCGCCCGATAGAAACAGGATTGCTTGGGCAGTAAACATCAGGGGGCAAAGGAATGTATATGTCGCGCAGGCTCCGGTTTTTTCCCCTAGGAAGGTTACTGATAACAGGGAAGACGATGGACAGGAACTAAGCAGCCTGCGGTTTAGCCCGGATGGCGAGTGGTTGGTGTATGTGCGCGGTGGGGAGCATGGCAGCAACTGGGACGGACAAAGCGGGGTAAATCCCTCCCACAAAGCAGTCATCCCCAAGGTTGAAATCTGGATGACGGCCTTCGACGGGTCTTATTCCAATAAGCTTGCGGAGGGGGACGGACCCGCAGTCTCCCCGGACGGCAGTCGCGTCGCTTATCTGAAAGGAGGGAATATCTGGACCGTTCCTACAGCAGAGGGCTCTCCTGAAATGCTGGTGGAAGTTAGGGGCAGCGCTTCGGATTTGAGTTGGTCGCCTGATGGTACGAAACTCCTTTTTATAACCGGCCGGGGTACGCATTCACTTGTTACTTATTTGGATATGGAGTGTGTCTGTCTCACCTATCTGGCGCCCTCTTTTAGTAGGGATATGATGCCCAAATGGTCGCCGCAGGGAGATAGGGTCGCCTTTGTCAGACGACCCGGTGGAAGCGGTTCCCCCCAACCCTTGTTGCAACAGCAGCCTGCACCTTGGGAGATTTGGGTGGCCGAACTGGCCACCGCTACCGGATCTAGGTGGTGGATGTCTCCGCAGACGTTAAGGGGATCCTATCCCACGACACACGGCGGTGCTAACCTGAATTGGACGGCAAAGGGGGAGTTGGTATTCCTGTCCTATGAAGATGGGTGGCCTCACCTTTACCACCTTAGCCCTTCCGGAAGCAAGCAACTAACTAAGGGGAATTTTATGGTTGAGCATGTCAGTATGGACAAAGATGCTTCTACGGTATTGTTTTCAGCCAATTATGGACAAGATCCGGAGGATATAGACAGAAGACATCTTGGCATGCTAGATCTCGTGACCGGAAATCTTCGCTGGCTCACGTCCGGTGCGGGTATTGAGACCTTTCCTGTCTTGCTTTCGGAAAAGAATTATGTCACGTTTTTGGGTTCCGATGCCAAGCAGCCCTTGCTTCCGGCTGTGCTAGGACTACCTGACGGAGAGGAGCGGGTCATCGGAAAACCACTCCTCCCGGTTGATTTTCCTGTCGAGGAGCTAGTGGTCCCGAAGCAGGTTACATTTCAGGCGTCGGATGGCGTACTGGTTCATGGTCAGTTGTTTGAGACCAATGATAAGGTACAAAATAAACCAGCCGTAGTGTTTGTTCATGGCGGACCGCAACGGCAAATGTTGCTGGGTTGGCATTATGGCGACTACTATGCCAATACCTACGCGCTAAATCAGTTTTTGGCGGCGAAGGGATTTGTGGTCCTATCTGTAAATTTCCGCTTGGGCATCGGATATGGATTCGACTTTCATAAGCCTTCCTCAACCTATTGGCAAGGAGCCGCGGAATACCGTGACATCAAGGCGGCAGGCGAATACCTGACTACGCTTCCTCAAGTAGATGCAACCAGGATCGGGATCTATGGAGGATCTTATGGGGGGTACTTAACCGCATTGGCACTCGCGCGGGATTCAGGATTGTTCAAGGCTGGTGTGGATATCCATGGTGTCCATGAACTATCAAGTAGATTGGAGCTTCCTGAAGGCTATGAAAAGGCCCCTGATTTTGAGAAAGCGCTTCAGACTGCCTGGGAAAGCTCGCCACTAGCTGATTTGGATACCTGGACCTCTCCTGTGTTGTTTATCCATGGAGATAATGACCGTAATGTGCAAGTGGTACAGACGGTCGATATTGTGCGGAGATTCCAAGAACTGGGGAAGCCGTTTGACTATTTGCTTATTCCAGACGATACCCACCATTGGATGAAGTTTGGAAATCAGGTAAAAGTAGGGCAAGCGACGGTGGACTTTCTTCAGAGACACCTTTCTGAAAAATGAGGGTGTTTATCTTTCAGAACATACATGTGCCACATGCAGAACTTCAAAAAATAAAGCCCGTTGGATTTATCCGTATTCAAACGTCTATCTATTTGCTTCTCCAAATCAGGTTGAGTTCATTTCTCAGGGAGTAATATTCGTCGTTTAGGTAGTTTATAGACTGATCCAGGTTTCTTGTCTCCTCGATGATAATTGGGTACATTTCTTTTTTGTCCTTTTCGGGTACTTCGTGTGTATCGATAAAGTTTGCCGCTGTAAGGATGTTCGCAATAGGTCTACGGATGACATGTGAAATATCAAAAATCATCTTTTCCAACACCTTTAGGTGATTCATTTTGTCGGAGATATCCTGAACAATGCCAAACCACACCACCTCATTGTCTCTTCTTTTTTCGGGGTTGGCGCGGATCCATAGCCACCGATCTTTTTCTACCGGCATACGAACCCTAAATTCAGCCTCCAGTACATTGACCGATTTATAAGAAGCGTTAAAGCTGTCAAACACCGTACGCAGGTCTTCTTTACAGATGTGGCGGAAGATTGTTGTTGGGTGTGCTTTTAACGTCACCGGACAAAGATCAGGAATTAGCCGCTGCACTCCATCGCTTATAAAAACGAACCTGAAGGCCCCGTTCTCTTTTAGGGACATCTTGAATATAGCACCCGGAACTAAATCGGTAATCTTTTTTAGCCTAAAGGCAGTGTGTTCAATCTCCTGATTTTGGAGGTGCAGCATTTTCCTCGTTTCGAGATGATTCATCACCTTTTTGGCGATTAATTTAAGAGCCTCGTATTGTTTACTCGAGAATTGTTTTTTTTCATAATCAAAAACACATACCGTCCCTAACACATTTCCTGCTTTGGAGACGAGCGGAGCACTTGCATAGAAGTTGATGGCATCATTCGATGTCACGAAGGGATTATTTTTTACACGTTCATCTTCAGCGGGATTTTCAATTACCAAAACCTCGTTCGGTTTATCTAACGTATATTTACAAAACGTATCTTCTATCTTGGTTTCAGAAAAGTCCAACCCAATATTTGCTTTAAACCATTGTCGTTTATCATCCATAAATGAAATGATAGACACGGGTGTACCAAAAATGGCACTTGCAACTTCTGCCAAATCGTTCAATTCTGCCTCCGGTTCCGTATCCAATATGCGGTATGACCGCAAATCTTCTAGTCTGTCCATACCTCCATCCGTTCAAATTTTACCCACGGCAGGAAATTTCCTACCCCAATAAGTAGACGTTCTATTCAAATCAACTCGCTATTTGTATCAACGCACCCGACCTTTCCCTTTCAAGTACTGTGTTGTTAGGAGATTTCACAAAAATCCGGTTTTTTTTTACATGAGGGCTGTTTCCGGCTAGCCACCAACGGATTTACCCCCCTCGCTAGCTGCGTTGAAGAAAAGCGAAGTTAAAAAAAAACGCGTAAGTTTTTCAATTTAAAAGTAAAAAGTGCTCCCTTTTTATAAATCCGTATCCTAAGCAATATTGCTTTTATGCTATGGAAAGTAGCCTTTACCAAAAAAAGAAAGCCCATTGGGCCTTCTTTCTGGAGAGTTGCATTGGAAATGGGCGGATGTTTTTTAAGAGGAAACCATGCTTTGGTCAGTCTGCTTTGACCCAAACATTGGTATACCCGTCTGGAAATTCAAGCACCACTTTAAGGTTTTGGTAGTCGTGTCCCAAGGGGATACTTGCTTTTTCCTCGCCCAACTTGATTTCACCTATCAGCCGATATAGATCTGTTTTCCCGAAGCGAAACTGGTTTCCTCCCGTCACCCAAACCTTGGCCGTAGCCTGTGGCTCGTAGGCTTTCCATGTCAACTTAAGTTCAGTGCCAGCCAGCGAGCCGGCTAGATCCGCAGCATAGGGCGTATCCAAAAGCGAAATACCGTCCACTTCCATCGCGTGGTTTTTAGGAATAGGGATCTTCATAAAGGAACATATCGTGGGGAAAAGATCCACCACGCCGGGAACATCCCGGGCGTATGCGTTTAGTTGCTGGCTTGAAACAATCCAAGTTGCCCGTTCTTCGTCCGTCTGACCCCCATGGTCAAAACCGCCCTTTCTGCGCCCGTGGTCGGTGGTGATAAGTACGAGCCAGGATTCGTTAAATTTTTTCTCTCTGTATTTTATCGCATTCCAGATAAGACCTACCTGTCGGTCCGCTTCCTGAATGGCCCTATCCATCTGTTCGCTCTCACCATACTTATGGCCCATGTCGTCTGTGAACTGTAAATACACCCAACTTAAATCAGGACCTTTTTGCGCCACGCCGTTCGCGGCATATTCGGCGACTTTCCAGTCGATTTCACGAATATAATTGCTCATATCGTCATGTGGAAAGCTAATTGTGTCCGTTTCCAGTCCGTCAAAATGATAGTCCAGTGTTAGGTAGCCTGTCTCTGGGAGATTTTCTCCGACCAGTTTTGTCCTATTGTCCAGCCAAGTCGAATAAACCGCTGTCTTCTTGTGGGGATAGGCCGCTTTAAAATGGCGAAATACTGTCCAATAATTGTAATTGGGCTGTGAAATGTCGTTTCCCCGGACGTTGTGTTTGTTGTACCAAACCCCTGTCAGTAGGCTGTTGTATCCTACGGCAGAGATGGTCGGCGTTTCGGAGTATCCGCCCTTTAATCCGCCCACATGGGCATGCACGTAGTTGCCCCGGCTACTGATTTCGTCAATCGCAGGTGTCGGGTTTTTTTCAAGCAATTCCCGCTGTATCCCGTCTAGGATGATAAAGAGGGTCTTTCTTTCCTGAGCGATGGACATTCCTTCACTTAGGAAAAAGATCAGGACAGAAAGTAGTGTGGTTTTTCTGACGTAATTCATAGTGGACTTTACGTGGGCAATGTACGTTATAGATCTAGGCATTTCGTTATTGTTCAGCATCTACTTGTTAGGATGATCCAATGCGTTTGTCAAGTGAAAAACCTACGCTTTCGACCACTACTTCATTTCAGGTCTTACAAAAAGGACCACGAAAAACACAAAGAAGACACAAAGAAAGCTTTGGAAATATCTTTGCGTTCTTTGTGTTACCTCTCCGTGTGCTCCGTGGTTCAATTTATAGAATACCTGCGAATGAAACCAAATTTGGCGTAAATTGGATAATTCATCACTTTTTGTTTAGGTCATTTGGTGCATTCTAAGGGCACAAATGCCTAACTCCGAAAAGCTACTCCCAACCGAATAGTTGCTGCAAGTTACTGTTTAGTGTGACTTGTTGGATGGGGATAGGCCGATAATAATATTTAGGGGTTATAAACTGTCTTGGGGTTGTTTCCGTGACGAGTGTGCCACCGTTGATGCCGTTGCGAAGGTAGACGGTCACATTATCGTTAACGGTACCTGCCCGGTAGTAGACAAGAAGGGTCCCCAGTTGGTTACGCTCCTTTTGCGGATCCGGGGGAATCGTTACGTCTTTGTCGATAAGGATAATGTCTTCATTGCCGTCACCGGTCAAGTCGTACTTGCCTAAGCCCGGGAAGTACATGCCCTCCGGTATGCGTTCCAAGAGTTTTCCCGCCGCCCAGCGCATCAGATCGTCAAATCGATATCCTTCCATGGCAAACTCTACCCGTCGTTCCCGTCTGATTTCCAACAATACCCCGGCATTTGGCCCGGATACCATAGGGTAATCGTCCATTAGTTTGGAGTCTGGATTTGCATTGGCTTCGTTCATCGTCAATGGTGGCATGCCTGCACGTCCACGGAGTTCGTTGACACTGAGGTCCAGATCTGCTTGACTAATTTCATTAAGTTCGGCTTTGGCTTCTGCGAAGGTTAGCAGTACCTCTGCATAGCGGTATACCGGAAAATCCAAACCCCCAATAGCGACGTTGTCAGTCGTGTTGTTATATCCTTTGCGTTGGTAATAGCCGGTGAAGTTACGGTTCATCAAGGGTACATAGGGCATGGGGTCCGGAACCCGCACCCAGCCAGGGTGTACTAGCGTCTGGGACAAGCGAGGATCTCTGCCCTCGAATTCCGCTACATATTGCATCGTTTCGTACCCGGGAGTATCGGTAAATCTACTTCCGTCCCGCATCAGGTAGGTCTGTACCAGATCCCGGGAGGGCGACTGTTCGTAGGTGCCAAAGACCGTAAAGTTGATGTTGCTGCTTCTGTCTTTGTTGATGTCGTAGGGATTTGCTAAAATCACTTCTGGGTTTCCGATTAGATTTTGGCTTGAAAACAAGGCATGGTAATCAGTTTCCGGATTTCCAGTCGTGTATAGTGAGAATTTTCCCGAAGCGATGATCTCCATCGAAACGTCCCTAGCGATTACCAGGAAAGCGTTAGCACTCGCCTGTAAGCCCAGTTCGTCGTGGTATTTTCTGTAGGTTCCTTCATAAAGCGCAGCTCTGGCGTAGAAGGTCTTTACGGCCCATTTTCCCGGAGTCCCTGTAGGAACTGCCTCCCGTACATGATCGGCAGCGAATTCCAAATCCTCCATTACTTTTTCCATCACAAAAGCCCTTGGATCTCTTGGCTTGTAGAGTCCCTCGTCCGTCGGGGAAAGTAGCTGGTCATACCAAGGGACATCCGAATACCGCTTTACCATATCCAGGTAAAACTGAGCTCTGTAAAAGCGTGCTATGCCCGCAAAGTGGTTGATGGCTTCAGGCGAAGCATTGGTGTTGGCAATGTTGTCGAGGAAGTAGTTGATGTTCCTCAGCCTTCCCCAGTTCCAGCCGCCGGTGATGGTCTGGGAACTTGGGGATCCAGTCATGATGTTTTTGATCTCTATAGCCCCCGTGGTGGCCATGTTGTCGCTGCTTTGGTCAGCCTGATATTGGCCCATGCCCGGTAGCGAAATCAGCCCGTTGATGTATAGGGCAAGATCTTCTTCGGTTTTAAAGAATTCTTCTGGAGCGATGGATGTCTGTGGATACCTGTCCATAAATTCATCGTTACAGGCAGCCAGAAGTAAAAGGATTGCGAAGTATGGAATTATTTTTTTCATGTTTTCTACTGCTTAAAGGTCAATGTTGATACCGCCGGAATACCTTCTTTGGAAGGGATAGGACCAGCCAAACCCGTTGTTAATTGCTTCAGGATCCACAAAGCTTTTGATTGCCGAAAATTCGTATAGGTTTTCACCGGTGACAAAGATCCTAATACGGGAGGCTTTGATTTTTCTGGCAATCTCCAGAGGTAAGGTGTATCCAATTGAAAGGTTTTTAACTCGGAGATACGCCGCATTCAGCAAATACTGGGTTTGGGGAATGTCCAGCCCGGAGCCGTAATTGTTGTCCGCAAGCCAGGCTTGAAGTACAGGATAACTTGAATCGGTATTGGCGTCCGCAAGTCCGGCTTCGATGTAGGATCTGGAATGCCGCGCCCTTAGGTCTTCGCTGTCTCCCTGTCCACGGTAGAAATCAAGGTTCCAAGGATATATATTCGCATAGGGCTGCTGGTAGGGTCCCCAAAAAAGGTAGTGTTGAGGATAATAGTCCTGTCGCCCGACGCCCTGAAGGAATAATGAGAAGTCAAAGCCATTCCAGGAGAGATCTACATTTGCTCCCAGCTGGTATCGGGGACGGCTGTTACCGATAATGCTGAGGTCTTTGGGATCATCTTCACGGAAGCCCTGCTCGATCTTTCCATCGTTGTTCAAATCGACATATCTCGGCCAACCGGGCACAATGTCCAAGGCACCCCAGGGAATGATGGCGGTTTGATCCAACTGGCTTATTTGGTCTTCGTTTTCGAACAGCCCGTCGTTGGTCAAGCCCCAGATCTCTCCGACTTCCTGTCCCACCCGGAAGTTGGAGAACAGCCCCTGTTCGTTTTCAAACCGTGTAATAAAAGACCTTGAGTCTGCTACGAAAAATTTGGAGGTAAACTGCACGGGTTTGTTTCGGGTAGCAAACTGTGTGCGGTAGGAGAGGCTAAGTTCCCAGCCCTTTGTCTGCAGGTCAGCCGCATTTTGCTGCGGAGGAGAGGTGCCAAGTACGCCCGGAAGCTCAACTGGATTGGTCAACATATCCTTTGTATCTCGGATAAAATAGTCAAAGGAACCAAAAAATTTGTCTTCCCAGAGACCTAGATCCAATCCGAAATTAGTCGTAACCACCCGCTCCCACGTATAAAAGTTAGGATCTACCGCCAGCGGTGGCGCAGAGGTGATGACCACCTGTCTTTCTCCATTGATCAAATTGCTGGAAAGTCCGGTAGGGAGCGCCTGAATATAGCCGAAATTGGCCACGTTTTGATTTCCCAAACTTCCGTAAGAGGACCTGATTTTCAGCGTCGGACTCAGTCTGCTGGAGGTACCCGGAAAGAAGGATTCGTCACTGATAATCCAAGCCCCGGAAACAGAAGGGAAAAATCCCCACCTGTTGCTGTTAGGGAAGCGGGAAGAACCGTCATACCTGCCGTTAAATTCCAGAATGTACTTGTTGTCTAGGGTATAATTGGCCCTTCCAAAGAGGCTTCTTGTAGCGAAGGAACTGTAGCTCGGGGTGATAAACTGGTTGCCTGTAGTCAGGCCCAGGTAGGGCAGCGAAGATGAAACAAGCACCCTTCTTTCAGCCTGCACCGAGCTAAAGACGTAGCTTTCTTGGTTGTATCCTGCTAGGATGCTGAAGGTATGTTTACCAAGGGTTTTTGAATAATTCCCATATAGGTCAAATATTGTGTTTTGAAGGGATCCGTTTCGTTCGGCTACCAGCCCATCTCCTCCTTCTGTGCGGACATCATTCGGTCCGAATCCGATGTTAAACTTCGTTCTCTCCCAGTTGTAGTTCCACTGCTCGCGCTTGAAGCTGGCATTGCCTGTAAGTATCAGATCGCCATTAAAAAAAGTTCCTGTTCCCCGAATGATATTATGAAATCCGAACATGTTTTCACGGTTACCGCCACCATCTCGGAGCCTAGCGGCCAATCGCCCTGCTGAGGTATTCGCCCAGGTTCCGTCAGGATTTTCTGCTACCTGTATGGGGGTAAGAAAATACAGGTCCGTTATATTCGTGAGAGGTTCCTCACGCTGCGTCTGGTACAGGTTTAGGTTGTTATCTACTTTGAGCCATTTTTTTGGAGATGCGCTGACTCTTGCCCGCAGCGAATACCTGTCCCAAAAATCGGGTACACGTTTGTTCATGCCATTTTCACGGGTGTAATCTCCCGATAAGTAGTAATTAATTGGCAGGTCGTTCATGTTTGCCGAGCCGCTTATTGCCAGACTTTGGTTCGTTGAAAAGCTTGAAGGATTCAAAAAATAATCGTACCAGTCACTATTGCCCATATAGGCCCACCTGTTAGGATCATTGGGGTCAGGACGTACATTTTCTATTGCCGGGTTCTCGGAGCGTTCCTTCGCCCATTGATAGTGGGCATCATTAAAATTGATGTAGTTCCATGGCGTGTTCGAGGTAGCCTGATCCATTACCCTAGAATAAATGTATGGGTCCGTAACTGGCTGTGGAAGTACCGTTGGGCGTCCCCATGTGAAGTTGCTGTTGTAGCTGATGGTTTGGTTGGCGCCTCCTGTTTTTGTAGTAATCAGTACCACCCCAAAGGCAGCCCTTGCACCATAGATGGCGGCTGACGCAGCGTCCCGCAACACGGAAAAACTCTCTATGTCGGCAGGATTTAGGCGCAGTAGGTCCTCATATGCTCCTGCTACTCCGTCGATAACGATCAGGGGCCCACCACCGTTGATTGACGTAAACCCCCTGATGTTGATATCAGGTACGGTACCCGGTCTTCCGCCGGAATAGGTAATGTTGAGACCGGGGCTTGCTCCCTGAAGGCCCTGCATCACATTGGCCACGGGTCTATTTAGCAGTTGTTCCCCGCCAATTTGATCTACGGCTCCCGTAAGGTTGATCTTTTTTTGAACGCCATAACCTACTACTACGACCTGCTCCAGAAGGGTATCTTCCAGTTTCATAACGACGTCGATCACGCTTCTGTCTCCTACCTGAATGGTTTGCGTTTCAAAGCCGATAAACGAGAAGACCAGCTCGGCATTTCCGTTATTCACCTGCAGGCGGTAAGCCCCATCCATATCCGTAATGGCAACGTTGGAGGAGTTTCGTTGATACACCGATACGCCGGGCAAGGGCAGGTTGTCCTCATTGTCCGTGACGATACCGGTAACGGTCTGTTGGGCGTAGCCGACGGACAGAGAAAGAACGACAAGCCCAAAAATGGCTAGGGGTTTTATGAGATTCTTCATTCCTGTGTTAAGTAGATGTGTTTTCATACAAGGCACTTGTTTAGAGAAAGGGTGGCTAAAATATGCCCTGCAAGGTAGCTCGGGCATTTTAACCAGATATGAAGCCAATGTTATTAAATATTTATTGAATATTCATTCAATATAACATTTTTCATTATTTTTAAAAACCAATTTTAATTCTAATATTTGTGATTTGTATTTTTTTTCGCTAACTACCGCCCATGAAAAGAAAAATTAGACAAGAGCGGGAGTCTGAAATAATCGAAGGATTCTACCAACTGGCTAAAGAAGTAGGGCTGGAAAATGCATCTATCGCGAAGATTGGAAAGCACCTTGATATGCCTCCAAGCCTAATTATGCATTATTTTCCGAGCAAGGATTTGCTGATTCAGGACCTGATTCGGTACATACTTGAGAATTATCAGTTGATTTATGAACCGATTATCGAACACATCAACGTAGCAGGGGTCCTTGATGTGCATGCACTGGTAGAGCGGTTATTTTCCCGGGAGTGGAACCTGCTTTTTGATGACGGGGTATTTTACAGCTGTTATGCGATGATATTTAGGGATTCCTCGGTGAGGGGGGCGTATAAGGAGCTTCATTTAGCATTAAGGAAGACGCTGGAGGATATTTTGAATCAAGATGTAGATCAGGCACAGAAGAATACACGGCAGTTGGCTGAGCAGATTTTTGTTGTGGTGGAAGGGGCTTACTACTACTTAGCCATGATAGACGACGAGAGAGAATATCAGGAAAAGCTGAATTTTTTCAAAAAACAGGTATTGGACCTCTTGGAAAGTGAGGTAGATGCAGATATGCGAAAATGACGGGGAATTGCATTTTTGCTCATTTATACTAAAAAGGTGATATCCTTTTGTTCCAGCAACGGACGAATTTGTTTAAATTTCGACAACTAAGTAGCTCAATTAGGCTTCTGGCAGGCACTAGATGTGCCCCCCGTTTCGGCTTAGAATCTTCACAACTTATATTTTTCAGGACGTCCATGGGGCCTTGGACCATATCCTTGTTAGTAGGCAATTTTACAATAACTCTAGGAAGTGTGTCTGGAAATTTGACAAAATGGATATCTATAACAACCATCTCAAGGAAAACACTCGTTAAAGTGTAGTAAAAAGCCTATGCGAAAATATGTGATATTGCTTGTAGCTATTTTAGGAATTGCATCCTGTACAGTGGTCCGTCAAGGCGAAGTAGGGGTAAAAAGAAAATTTGGTAAGTTGAGCCCAGATATTGTCGAAGCTGGGCTCGTGTCGTTCAACCCGTTCTCAACAAGGGTATTAAAGGTTCCAATCCGGACGGTGAATCAGGAAATCACTTTAAATCTGCCTAGCAAAGAGGGATTGACGATAGAGTCACAAATATCGATCTTGTATAGCATCGAAAGAAACAAGGTACCCTTTATACTTGAGGATGTGGGGCCAGATTACGAACGGGTTTTTATCCTAAACGTCTTCAGGTCAGCCGCTTCGGACGTCAGCGCCCAATACCTTGCCAAGGACATGCATTCGGGGATGAGGGCGGAGATCGAAAACGAAATTTTGGAAAAAATGCACGAATCACTGCGGCCAAGGGGATTTATGATTGAGCGGGTATTGATGAAGAGTATCAGGTTGCCCGAAGAATTAAGTCGAGCCATTGAGCGCAAGCTGGCAGCCGAACAAGAAGCCCAACAAATGGAATTTGTCTTGGAGCGCGAAAGAAGGGAGGCCGAACGCAGAAAGATAGAGGCTGAGGGCACGCGGGAGGCACAGAAAATCCTCGCTGAAGGATTGGTGCGCGAAATCATCGAACTCAGAAGTATCGAGGCATTTCGCGAACTCGCCAATTCACCAAACGCCAAGATCATTATCACAGACGGAAAAACCCCCTATTTGATAAATACGCAGAAGGACTAATTAGCAGCTTTTGGAAACTGAAGAACCGGGCGTAGTAATTCGCCTGGCTTTCTTTTTTCAGGGAGATGTTCTTTAACAAGCCTATTCACATTGCCCATAGTGGTTTACTGCCTCAAAGGAAATTAGGAATAAAAAGATATAAGGAAATTTTATTCCTGCTTGGAGAGTAGCAGCCTCTGTAAGTATTCGTCAGTTAGTATTTTCTCACGTACGGGACCTTGACGCGCCTGTAAAATACGCTAATTAGTTCTAAGCGCTTCTATCAGTTCCGCCTTGGTCATGTTGCTTCTGCCCTGAATTCCGACTTTTTTTGCCTGCTTATAGAGATCAGCTTTTGTGCGGTCTTCATAGGCGGACGCATGTCCACCTTTCTTTCCTGCATTTGGCGTATTAACGATACGGGCGGCTTTGGTTTTACCCATGCCCTCACGCCTAAGCGCCTCGTATTTTTCATCATCTTTGATATGTGGTCCGTGATCCTTTGCCATAGTCTTCGTTGGTTTTTGGCCATAAATATACCCATTGGCTATTCCCTTGGTACCAAAAGACAGCCTGATTGACTGAAGCAAAGTCCCGGCCGAAAATTTGTCTTTGGCGCCTCCCAAACCAAAAATACGTTGCAGATCGGCCAAAATTTTGCCCAAGGCGAGTTCCAATTAATTGATGTTTCTTATCTTTAAATTTTAAAAACTGAGGATGTTAAATGCTTTAGGGACATAGATTTAGGCGATATATTGTACTGCGATGAATAGTGTAGGTATTGAAAAACTTATTACCCACAAGTTGTTTAGGTATTTCAAATTTGTGGGATTATTTATAATCCTGGTCGAGTGTATAGACGGGGGAACCCTGCTTTTTGAATATCTGCGGGTTAACGGAACTGATCAACAGTGGAGGTTTTCCATGGTGCTTATCAGTTTTATCATCAAGCTAAGTTTATTTGTTTCAGCTTTACTGGCTTCGATACTTCATGAATTGTATGAAGAAGGGAAAATAGGGCGTGGGTTCCTTTTCAAAAACTAATCCCGAATGGTACAGGTCAGCCTTGTCCGCGGACCTTGACCAATGGCATTTTGAGGGCAAAAAATGAATTAAAGTGACTGAAAATGTGACGGTAAGTAGCACTTTGAAGTAAATTAAACATGCTGTCTCCTAGTCATAATCTCCTAAATTTTTTATCTAAAAGCCGCTACCCAGTTGGGGATTAGAAATATGAATGTGTAGCGCATTCTACACGCAGTTGAGGGAGTAGAGAATTGCATACCCAATCCATTCCAAGTAGCACGTTTAGTCTTAGAGTGTTGTTCAAAGAAAATTCAAATCAATTTTTATAAATCAAATCTTTCCATCTAATAGTTTCTTTGCAATGATTGGAATCGCTAGTGTGTAGTATGGATTTTTTCACCGTAAATGGGTTGAATCACTTCGATTCCTTGGCCTTCATCAGGGGAAAATCCTAGATAATAAATTTTTGAAGGCGGATCCGTTTTGATATCTTTTATACTCGTTTCATTAAATGGGGGATAATCTACTCTAAAAACCCAGTTTATTTCACCCTGATAATGAATTAAATCCAGTCTGACTTTTGGAAAATGAAGCTGGTAAGTACCATGGTTGAAAGTCACACCCACAAATTCGATGTTTTTAGGTAACTCGGGAAGTGTTAGGTACCGGTCTTTTACAAATCCGAAATAGGATTGACCATCGGAAGTAAACACGATGGAATATGAATTAGTTATGTCAATTTCTTTTCCGTCTATTTTTAACGAAACCCTAATGTTTGCATCGTTTTCCTTGGGTGTTGGGTCACCTGCGGGTTTGCAAAAAAGAAAGGGCAGCATGCACATGAGAAATAGGTCAAATTTCATAGGGGCAAAATCAATTCTTCGATACTGTTCTTGTGTGCTGAGTCCTTCATTACCTTATGCTTTCGAAAGAAGCCCTTCTTACTAGATAATTAAAGAGGGGATGTATTGGAGTTTGGCTTATTTGGCATATAACCCCTTTCCTTACGGAGTAGATGGCGGTTCCGTATCCCTCTTGTAAATATAAAAACTAAATTATTAATAGAAATATACTTTAGGTAAAATATTTGCGCATTACGGGAAAAATCGCCACGCAGCAGCAACCTATCGATAGAAGGACATTAAATTTTCCCAATTTAGAGGCCATTTGTTTTCCCTGCATCACACCCTTTTCTCATCCATTTTTCCGGACCGATATTTTTCCCTATTCCTAAGCAATTTGGCACAGCCATCCAAAAAATTCCTTTGACTTCCCGTATTTATTTGATACTATTAGAGTCAACATATTGACACGCATCGTATCAAACACACATCTTATATCAATGGAAAGGCATATCGTGCATATGGATTTGGATACCTTCTTTGTATCCGTGGAGCGGCTGAAGAATGATGCCCTGAAGGGTAAACCTGTCATCATCGGTGGCAGCTCCGACAGGGGGGTGGTGGCGTCATGTAGCTATGAAGCCCGTACATTCGGCGTGCACTCCGCCATGCCCATACGTCTGGCCAAAAGGCTTTGTCCCAACGCGTATTTTATAAAGGGGGATTATGACGGCTACACCCACTATTCGCGGCTGGTTACAGAAGTAATCCAAGAGCAGGTCCCACTCGTGGAGAAAGCCTCGATCGACGAGTTTTACCTGGACCTTACAGGCATGGACCGTTTTTTTGGATGTGACAGGTTTACCGCAGCGCTCAAAGCCTCCATTTTCAAGGAGTCCGGGCTGCCGATTTCCTATGCCCTCGCGGTAAACAAACTCGTATCCAAAGTTGCCACCCATGATGCCAAGCCAAACGGACAAATGACTGTCCCCTTTGGAACGGAAAAGCCTTATTTGGCGCCCTTGCCCATACGCAGGATGCCGGGAGTGGGGGAGAAGGTCTCGGTGCTGCTGGAACGTATGGGAGTGGAGAACATCAAACTGCTTTCGGAGATCCCCGTCCGCATGATGCAAAATCTATTAGGCAAATCAGGCATTGACCTTTCCAGAAAGGCCAACGGGATCGATGAGTCCCCGGTGATTCCCTACTCTGAACAAAAGAGTATCGGAACGGAAACCACCTTCGAATCCGATACCATCGATATGCGGTTTCTACATGCCCAACTCGTACGCATGACGGAAAAGGTCGCATTTGAGATGCGGCAGAAGCAAAAACTCTGCGGATGCATCACCGTCAAGCTTCGCTACTCGAATTTTGACACGGTCAGCCGGCAGCGCATGATTACCTATACCAGTTCGGACGAGGTGCTGCTGCAACAGGCCAAGGAGCTATTTGCCAAGCTATATGACCGTCGGATGCTGGTGCGGCTCCTTGGTGTGAAGCTGAGCCACCTGGTCCACGGCACGCAGCAGATTGACCTGTTTGACAACACAGAGGAAGAAGTGCGGCTGTACCAGGCCATAGACTGGATCAAAAACCGCTACGGTTCGGACAGGATCGCCCGGGCAATCACTTTAAAAAGCATTTGACATGTTTCTGAACTGCAAAACATGGTTTAGCTACCGCTACGGTACCTTCTCCACCCGGGAACTTGTGGACACCGCGGCGGACCTGGGGCTGTCCTCTCTTGCACTTACCAATATCAACAGTACGGCCGATCTCTGGGATTTTGTGGATTTCTGTCGGGAGAAAGAGATCAAACCTATCGCCGGCGCAGAAATCAGAAACGGGGACGGATTCTGCTACGTGCTGTTGGCCAAGAACGACAGCGGGTTGCTTGAGATCAACCGGTTTCTTTCCATGCACCTGCGGGAAGAGCTGGCCTTTCCGGATCGGCCGGAAAGCCTTTCGGAGGTTTTTGTTATCTATCCCGTTGGGAAATATGCTCCGCAAACATTGGGTGAAAATGAGTTCATCGGGGTGGCGGCCGGGGAATTAAACCGGCTTAATGGACTGGACGTAAAAGCTTTTCCAGGAAAATGGCTGATCCGTCACCCAGTGACCTTTCAGAATGCCACCTATTTCAATGTGCACCGGCTGTTGCGGGCAATTGGTAAAAACACGCTAATCACCAAGTTAGGGGAGAGCGATGTCGCCTCTCCCGGGGAGATCTTCGTGCCGGAAGCGGAATTGATGGCCGCTTTCCGCCATTTCCCGGGAATCATCACCAACACCCTCAAACTAATCGACCAATGTGGCCTACAAATGGAACTGCATACCGACAAAAATAAAAAGCATTTTTCTGCCTCCAAGGAGGACGACCGAATTCTGCTGGAAAAGCTGGCGTTGGAGGGATTGGAATATCGGTATGGCAGCAACTCCATTGCGAGGCAGCGGGTGGTCAAGGAACTGAAAATCATCAATGAGCTAAATTTTAATGCCTACTTCCTTATTGTTTGGGATGTGATCCGGTATGCACAGAACCGCGGCTTTTACTATGTGGGTAGGGGAAGCGGCGCCAATTCCATCGTTGCCTATTGCCTGAAAATTACTGATGTGGACCCCATCAAACTGGACCTGTATTTTGAGCGCTTTCTGAACCCCCACCGAACTTCCCCACCGGACTTTGACATTGACTTTTCGTGGAAGGACCGGGATGAGGTCATTGACTATATCTTCAAGCGCTATGGCAAAGACCATGTGTCCCTGTTAGGGATGTATAGCACCTTTCAGCGAAGGGCCGTGATCAGAGAGTTGGGAAAGGTATTCGGCTTGCCCAAAGATGAGATCGACAAGCTGGTGCGGGGCAAAGACCAGCCCATGAACGAGGATAAGATACAGCGGACCATTCTCAAATACGGCAGTTTGCTGGAAAACTTCCCCAACCATCACAGCATCCATCCGGGCGGCATGCTGATTTCCGAAAAGCCGATTTACCAATACACCGTTAATGAAATGCCCCCCAAGGGATTTTGTACCGCCCAGATCGATATGTTTCTGGCGGAGAAGATCGGTCTGTTCAAGCTGGATATTTTAAGCCAGCGCGGATTGGGACATATCCGGGAAGCGGTCCGGCTGGTGAAGCGGAACAGGGGTATTGATGTGGATATCCACCGGGTGGATGAATTTATGGCAGACCCCGAGGTGGCTGCCCAGATCAGAATAGCCGATACGATCGGATGCTTTTACATTGAAAGCCCTGCCATGAGGCAGCTTCTGTCCAAGCTAAGGTGTGACGATTATCTTACCCTGGTGGCCGCCAGTTCCATCATCCGGCCCGGTGTTTCCCAATCGGGGATGATGAAGCAGTATATCGAGCGCTTTCACGATCCCGCAAAAATCGTCTACCTGCATCCGAAAATGAAGGAACTCCTGGAGGAAACCTATGGCGTGATGGTGTATCAGGAAGATGTGATCAAGGTAGCCCACCACTTTGCGGGAATGGATATGGGGGAGGCGGATATACTCCGGCGTGCCATGTCGGGGAAATACAGGGGGCATGACAAGTTTATCCAGATCAGGGAAAAGTTTTTCGCCAACTGCAAAAAACTTGGGCATGCGGAAACCGTTTCGGCGGAAGTCTGGAGACAGATTGAATCTTTTGGAGGGTATTCCTTCTCCAAAGCCCATTCCGCTTCCTTTGCGGTGGAAAGCTACCAGAGTCTGTACCTGAAGACCTATTTTCCCATGGAGTTTATGGTGGCGGTCATCAATAATTTCGGCGGCTTTTATAGCACCGAATTTTACTTTCATGAGCTTAAGCGCACCGGGGCGACGGTGCATCCGCCCTGCGTGAACCGCAGTGATTACCTAACGAATATTTCCGGGGATGTGGTATATGTGGGACTGATCCATATTGAGCAATTGGAGAAAACGCTCTGTGAGCGGATCTTGACGGAGCGCGAAAAATCCGGTCCCTATCTGGGGCTTTCTGATTTTATAGGCCGAACCTATGCGGGCCCCGAAATGCTGAATATCCTGATCAGCGTCGGGGCCTTTGGGTTTACGGGGTTGGGCAAAAAGAAACTGCTCTGGCAGGCAAATTTCCTACAGAAGAGACAAACCGGGGCCACTGCGGAATCGCCCGCCCTATTTAAGGAACCGACGGTTGACTTCACCCTTCCCGACTTTCCGGATTATCCGCTGGAAGATGCCATTGACGAAATCAATCTGCTGGGCTTTGCCCTGACGGATATGTTTCGTCTTTGTGCGGATGACGGAAGGAATACCGTAAACGCAAGCGAGATAGTCGGTTTATTGGGCAAGACAGTAGAAGTTCTAGGTCGGTTGGTAACGACCAAAGATGTACGGACAGTAAACAGGGAACATATGGCGTTTGGAACGTTTCTGGATTCCCGGGGAGATTGGCTGGACACTGTGCATTTTCCAAATACGCTAAGGCGGTATCCCTTTCAGGGCAAAGGCTTTTACAGGGTGAAGGGTAGGGTAGTGCAGGAGTTCGGGGTTTTAGCAGTGGAAGTCATATCCATGAAAAAGGTTGGATTTAAGAATAAAAAGGAGCGTTTATAGGTGGTTTCGGGAGGCTTATTTCCATTGTTCCGGTATGAACAAGCTCTCAAGGATAGAGAGATTAACGATGTGTTTTGCGGTCTTTTGTGAACGTAATTTTTATGTTGAAAGAAATAAATAATTCCGGTCAAGTGCTTGGATCATTCGAAAATAAAGCCTGCTCTAGTTTCCAATAATTTTTTCTAAGGATAGATATGTTTTTCATTTAGCGCTAATTTCTCTATTTTTAATCTATGAATGATGATGATACTCCCGACAAAGTTGAAGAGCCATTTTCCGAATATGGACGGTATACCTATGCTGACTACCTGACCTGGCAGATGGACGAAATGGTGGAGTTGATCCGCGGCAAGGTATTTAGACAAGCCGCTGCACCTAGGGTAATCCACCAACGGGTTGCCGGGAATGTATTTGTGGAGCTCTCTAATTATCTAAAAGGAAAAAGGTGTGAGGTATTCATTGCTCCCTTTGATGTCCGGCTTCCGCTAAAATCAAAAAGAAATGAAGATATAGATACGGTGGTGCAACCGGATATTTGCGTGATTTGTGATGCTAGCAAAATCGACGAGGCAGGTTGCCTTGGTGCACCGGATTTAGTAGTCGAAGTCCTATCTCCAGGCAATAATAAAAAGGACCTTCAACATAAATATGAGGTATATGAAGAATCGGGCGTCATGGAATACTGGGTGATACATCCGAACGAATGTACGTTATTGGTGTATACCTTAATCAATGGCCAGTATGCCGCATCGAAGATTTTTACCCAAGGGGACATGGTGTCTTCAAAAGCCATAGAGGGATTCGTATTGGATTTGGAGGAGGTGTTTCGTGACTGCTTATAATGATTATGCGGAAAGAGAATATGAGCTGGATTACCTGATAAAGCCTGTTTATTTTGAGCGATTTAATGGCCCGGGGATTATTCGGAAAACGAAATTAATATACGGAACCCTAGGGGCGTTAGCCCTGATATCTTAGTAGCTATTATGGGAGCCATTGCAATTGGCATGTAACGGATTTCGACTTTGAAGGATGTTAGAAATAGGAGGGTGTGGCCGATTTAATAGCCCCGGGTTTCAACCCGGGGATTTAAAAATAATGTATAGTTTGCGTTTTGGCCGCGAAGACGTCAATTCCGAATACCAACTACCGCCAAAACCCAATCATGTTTGGTCAGCCGTCTTTTGTTCGGACCAACGGTATATCTCTAAAATTATGACCCTGGATTGGTAGAATCCGGTTTTGGTGGAGAAGTGTCGGCACCGAGACCATTTGATCCATCAACTTTACGTTTATTCCTATAGAAATCACATAGGAAATAATTGACCGTATTTGGTAAGGAATGTTTGGTCAGCCTACCTTTTCAAAACGAAGCTAGGCCGAGTTCGCAAATGCGAACTTTTGTTTACTAAGACGTTCTTTAGTAAGCCATTGCAAATGGCTTGGAAGGGACTACGACTGTAAAGGAGTTTAGGAATAGGAGGGTGTAACCGATTCTACCCCGGTCAGAGTCGATCACTTCCGGGCTTTTCCTCTCCACTTCGTATTTTTATAGCCTTTAGGCTGCTCGGTGTAGTTGTCCAGTCCCATATCCATACCCGGACCTAACATCATCTTTTAATTTAATATTTTTTTTCAATTCACGTACGTGTTTTGCCAGACTTAGCAGACATAGAGAAAAATCACATTACTATGAAAAATTTCATCATTCTGTTCTTCTGTTTTTTCTCTGTACTTGCTGCCACTGCCCAGACTACTGTCAATATCAGTGGAGGCCTAAATTATTCCTCTGGCAGTTCTTCGTTTTCGTCATCCTATATCGGAGGGCGTGCAAGTGCCCAGTTTGCGCCCAGAATTGGCCTGACCATCGACCACGGCTTCCAAAATCAGTTTGGCCTGCATGCCGGCCTCCTTTATTCGGGGAAAGGTTTCAACTTGGATTTTGAGCAGCTTAGGGATGGTGTAGGAAAGGGTGAGGCAAAGTTCGCCCTCAACTACATTGAGCTGCCGCTGTTGGCTTATTACAACGTCAACAAATTCCAACTTCAACTCGGGGCTTACGCTGCCTTCGCGATCAACGGTAGGAGTACCACTGTCTTTGAGTACCTAGAATCAGGGGAGCCTCGGAAATTGGTCAGTGAGCAATCGCTTATTTTTAGCAATACGCGTACAACGGATGATAATCTACTGATTCCCATCAGGTTCCGGAGACGCGATTTAGGCTTCATGGCAGGCGTCGCTTATCAGCTATCCGAGACCAGTAAGCTCAGCTTTCAATACAGTAAGGGACTGACCAACGCGATTTCAGATGAGCTGGATAATGCGAATCCAGTATTACATAATGCTGCTTACAGCTTGTCGCTGTCTTTTGCGATAAAAAAAGCAAATCACCGGTGAACTTTCAGGCTCATGCACCTTAAATTTAAGTTCCGGAAACTGTTTACAGTCAACTAATTATCAGGCTATTTTCCAATGAATGACTACGATATAGAGTTCAAAGCAATGTACCTGCAGTTTTTTAAGCCCCTGACGGTCTTTTCACACAAATACACACATGATCTGGAGTTGGCGGAGGATGTCGTTCAGAACGTTTTTCTGTCTCTCTATGACAGTCGAAACCACCTGAAGATTCATAGTTCACTAAAATCCTATTTGTACAAGGCGGTGTACAATCAGACCATGGACGTCTTAAAACGTGAATCAAGAAAAATCTATGGCATGAATACGAACGAAATGGTACAGGAAGAATTCCGGGATCCGATGGAAGAGGCGGAGTTTGAACATAAAATACAGTTGGCGGTAGATGCGTTGCCCCAAGGCTGCAGAAACGTTTTCATCATGAGCCGAAATGATGGACTCTGTAATAAAGATATCTCCATAAAACTGAACATCTCCATCAGAACCGTAGAAACTCAGATAAGCAAAGCCCTAAGGATACTACGGGAAAGGGTTTACACTATCCTGGCGTTCGTACTTCTCTTCTTGGCAATGATTCCATAGGAGACGGACAGAGCCAGTAACTTAAAAACATGACAAATATGAAGACCCCTGACAAAATAGATAAGCTTATCATTAGAAAATTAAGCGGCACGGCGACGGAAGAAGAACTACATTCCCTGGGAAATTGGCTGGATAGTAGCGAAATGAATCGTCAGTATGCAGAGCAGATGCAGAAAATATGGGAAAAGTCCATAGATTCCGAAATTTACCGAGCGATCGATCTAGACAAAAACTGGAAAAAATTTGAAACGCAGTCTCGATGGGGCAAGGGAAAAAGCAGGTCACTTTCTATTGCCTGGTGGCAGGTGGCGGCTGTACTCGTTTTTGCGCTAAGTGGCGCCTGGCTTGGATATGATTATTGGTTTGCAAAGCAAACAGTCACGATCGCCGCCCATGAGCAGTCGGTATCCCATTATCTACCCGATGGCAGCCTGATTTACCTACAGCCTGACTCCTGGATAACCTATAGGCCCGAAAACTTTCAGTCTGCGGATCGAAAAGTATCTTTTGCTGGAAAAGCCTTCTTTCAGGTTCAGAAAAAAAATACCGGGGAGCACTTTGTCGTCCATACGTTCAACAGTCAAACCATTGTATTGGGGACCGCATTCACTCTCAATTCCAATAAAAAAGCAAATTCCACCAGTCTGTCGCTTTACGAAGGAAGCGTTTTATTTACCAATTCCCGTGACTCGGTAATGCTACAACCCGGTGAGAAGGTAGTTCTAATGGGAGATAACCTGCAGAAACAAAACTTTCGGGAAAATCCTAAGTCTTTGAACTTTCAAGGTAGCCCGATAGAGGAGGTTTTCGATGCCCTGAGCGAAAAGTACCTGGTGGAATTTTTCTACGACGAAGCTTGGCCCGGCTGTGAGATTAGCGGAAATCTGGAAGCCGGAACACTGGAAGAAACCATGCAACACCTGGATTTCATCCTGGGAATTAACTACAGTATTAATGGGCCGCTGGTCATTATTGAAAAAATTGATTGCAATGAATAAGGCCGTAGGATTTCAGCTATACCGGCATATTTCACCTTTTGGATTCAAAATATTGAGTAAATGATATGAAAAATTTAATTATGGTGCTTTTTTTCCTATTAGTAATTGATATAAAAGCACAGGATCAATTTAGCATAAGGCTACTTCAGCAGGAATATCGGATCAATGATCTTTTGAAGATCATCAGCGATCAGACACAGCATTCATTTATTTATCAGCCCTCTGATATAGATAACGAGAAGATCGTTAGCACCCCCGAAGAGAGGTATGAACTGATACGACTTCTCACTATCATGTTTCCTTCGCAGACCCATGAATACTTGATAAGCGACAGCAAAATCCTGGTCAAAAAGAAAAAAAGGGGAAAACAGGCATCCAACGAAAGGTTTAGCATTAGCGGCTACGTGACAGACAGTACTTCCGGCGAATCGCTCATCGGTGCTCACATTTACTTTCCGGAGCTCAATTCCGGCGTTGTGAGCAATGCCTACGGCTACTTCTCGGCCAGCCTTCCGGCGGGTATCCATACCATCACGGTAGGCTACCTCGGATATGCACACTATACGCACAGCCTAGAGCTAAGCGCGGATGTAAAGCTTAATGTAGCACTGGCCGAAAGCACGAGTAGCTTGGAAGAGGTACTAGTATACGGTGGGCAATCACTCATTGAGACCTCACAGATCAGCAGCTTGAAAATACCGATACGGCAGATGAGCAACTTGCCTGTTTTGCTGGGAGAAACGGATTTGATGAAGAGTTTACAACTGCTCCCGGGCGTTAGCGGTGGATTGGAAGGATTCAGTAACTTTTATGTGCGAGGTGGAGGGCCTGACCAGAATCTAATTCTGTTGGATGGAGTTCCCCTGTACAATACGCAGCATTTGTTTGGCTTTCTTTCGACGTTTAACAACGACGCTCTCAACAATGTGGATCTTTACAAGGGTGGGTTTCCTGCCCGCTACGGCGGCAGATTATCTTCGGTACTAGATATTCAAATGAAAGAAGGGAATCGCCAGGAGTTTGGTGGAGATGCCACAGTAGGGCTGCTCGCCTCCGCACTCACGCTGGAAGGACCCATTAATGAACAGACCTCCTTTATGGTCTCGGGCCGGCGTACCTACTGGGATGTGCTTGCCAGGCCCATTTTGAGATCCCTGAACCAGGATATTGGCTACCATTTCTATGACTTGTACGCCAAGATAAACCATTCGCTGTCTGATACAGACAAAATTTATTTCAGCACTTACTTGGGTAACGACAAGCTAAGCCTGATGGATGACGATATAGCAGAAAACAGCAGTCCGGTAGTCACCAATGAGGAAAGAAACAGCCTTAAATGGGGCAATTTCATCGCCGCCTTCCGCTGGAATCATACGTACAATCCGAAGCTTTTTAGCAACATGGGCATCACCTACAGCCGGTTTTACTATGACATCAGTAATGCCTATGTACGGACGTTTGAAGGGGTAGCAGGAAATACCCCAGAACCGGAAATCTACAGTAATTCACTCAGCTCGGGAATCGAGGATGTAACCATTAAAGCGGATTTTGATTTTTTCCCGCGTCCAAACCAAACTGTCAAGTTTGGCAGCATGCTTACCCATCACACCTTTACACCTAAAGCATTGTCTACCACTAATTTTAATACCGCGGTCAGTCTGTTTACCGAACCGATTACAGCGGTGGAAACCGCCAGCTATTTTGAGGATGATATCAAGCTGGGCCGCAGATTCGACATCAATGTGGGGGTACATTTTTCTTCGTTTTCCCTACCGGCTAAAACCTACAGTTCGCTACAACCACGGGTTTCTATGAACTACCGGATAGGCCAAAACCTATCTACAAAGATGGCGTTTGCAAAGATGACCCAGTTTTTGCACCTGTTAACGACGTCTACCATTGGCCTACCTTCTGATCTTTGGGTGCCGACTACCGAGAATATACCTCCCCAAGATGCCTATCAGGTAACTGGTGGTTTGGCTTATACCCCCAATCCTACGTTGGAGTTTTCGTTAGAAGGGTACTACAAAAAAATGGATAATCTGCTGGAATACAAGGAAGGAATCAACTACGCGGATATCAATACCGACTGGCAGGAAACAGTAACTGCCGCAGAAGGCAGGAGTTATGGGGTGGAATTCCTGGCCCAGAAGAAAGCCGGTAGATTTGATGGATTCCTAGGCTATACCTTTGCTTGGGCTTTTAGGAAATCCCCGGAACTAAATCTGGGAAAGGAATATTTTTACCGCTTTGATCGTCGCCACGATGTGAGTCTGGCGGTAAACTTCAATAAAAGTAAAAAAATTGTCTACTCGGGGGTGTGGGTATTCGGAACCGGACAGGCGGTGACCCTGCCGGAGGTACAGTACCTCAATCCGGATAATCAGCTCATTGTGGCTTTTAGTGAAAGAGGCGCGTATCGGATGCCGGCTTATCATCGCTTGGACCTTAGCGCATCCCTCATCCGAGAAAAGAACAATGGGGAGCGTCGCTGGATTTTCGGAATCTACAACAGTTATGCCCGAAGAAACCCGGTTTTTCTGGAGTATCTAAGTGGGGAAAATGCCGGATTTGTCCAATACAGCCTCTTTCAGTTAATACCAAGTATTTCTTATAGACGAAGTTTCTGATATGAAAAAGATCCATTATCTCTTATTGTGCAG
>WGNT01000008.1 GCA_016124425.1 Cytophagales bacterium | reverse complement strand
ATTACTTAAGATCGTCTAATTCACCAGACACAGCAGCCCATGACCAGCCGGCAAAGGCTGACTTATCAGCACCAACGGTATTTTCGTGAAGTGCAACTTCAGAGGCGTGAACGTGAGTCCCGTTTCTGAAAACGGTAGACAGCATAAGTCCATCGGCTAGCGTAGCCTCTAGTTTTGAGAAAATTAAGATTCCATTTGTGAAATTATCCAATGATTTATTTCCTATTGGATTACCATCTTGATCTACCTCTCCGCTTAGCGAAAGATCACCTCTTCCATTTGTCGATGCTGGAGAAGAAAAGCCAAAAAAGTAGAGGTTTTGAAACGTTCCCCTAGCACCGTCTCTGAAGTCACCCATTTCTGAAGCAGGATGGCCTTTTATTGTTCCATTGGTAAGGGTGTGGGCTGCATTAAATGTACCTTCGGGTCCATCAATTTCCAACGCATGGTCTGTGTTTGGTCCGCAAAGAACAATAAAGTTGTCCATAGTACCACCCCATGATTGGTCATTATCCAACGCGTCGTCGCCTGCATTCCACACGATGGCATTTTTAACATCCACTGTTCCTCCAAACCACTCAATACCGTCGTCTTGGTTCGCTATCACTTCGATATTTTCGATTTCCGTTGCTGAACCCACACCACCTAGTGTCAGCCCATTGATTTCGTTACCTTCTCCGATATTGGCACCTCCATGGCGAATAGAGATCCACTTTAGCATACCTGAATTATCCTCGGGGTCGCTTCCTCCGTATCTGCCATTTGTATCGGATGGTGGGATCCCTTCTATCTGCAATTCTGTATTGTTGTTTGCAAATGATCCTGGCGCTCTTCCCAAAACAATCAAGCCGCCCCAAAGACCGTCTAGATCGGGATCTAAGTTAGGACTTGCGATCATGCCGGGCTGAATTTCATCAGCTACTGACGTAAAAATGATCGGTTGCGTAGCAGAACCAACGGCGTTTATTTTTGCGCCTCTTGCGATGACAAGCGCGGTTGCATTTGCTCCAGACCCTGCCTCTCCTTTAACAACCACACCCGGCTGAATAGTAAGCGTGGAGTTGGCTGTAACTGTAACTCGTCCGCCAAGGATATAGGTTTTTCCAGTCTCCCATGTTTGATCGGCTGTAATATTACCGGTAACCCGAATCACTGTTGGTACCGCTCCGACAGACAATACATGTGTAACGGTTTGCATGTCTCCATTACTATCCGTAGCAACGAATTCAAACACAACGTTCTTATTTGCATCTGCTGCGGTTGCCGTATAAGAGAACTGATGCGTTGCGGTTGTC
This sequence comes from Cytophagales bacterium, assembly GCA_016124425.1. GTDB lineage: Bacteria > Bacteroidota > Bacteroidia > Cytophagales > Cyclobacteriaceae > Lunatibacter. The sequence continues at coordinate 37,362 of WGNT01000008.1, read as the reverse complement.
TCACCGTTGAAGTTAATCGTCTCAAAGGTGCTACCATCTTTCCTGATTAACAAGCTGGCTAATCCATCAGGAGCGTTGACAGTGGCAGTCACCGGACCAACCGTGCCACCTGCCTCAATTACCGCCGTCGGCGGAATTCCTGAGATTGTCACAAAATTGTTTGGAGTTTCGTCTTCACCACAAGCAACCATTAAGCAGGCTGCGAGTATGAATGACATCCATCCGTTGAAATTTCTTTTCATAGTAGGTATTAGATTTAGGAAGTAAATTTGATTACCGCTGCAAAATTGACCCAATTAATCTTAGGCATAGTAAAAAGGGAGTTATCAAATTTTGAAATAACTTTTCAAAATTTAATTTTGTCTTAACATTAAAAACAAAAACGGCCAATACAACCCAAATTCAAAGTTTTGATGGTAACAATGAATAGGCAGGCGAATCCGCAGCTCTAGGCAAAGGCCGCTGGCTGACAGCCAAAAAAAAGGAATGAGCTTAAAAAATTATCGTTCAAGCCAATGCTTCTCCAAAAAGGTCTTGCTATATCAGCAAGTTATTTATCCTATTGGTGCCTTTGGAGTTAGCTCCATTTTCAAAAACTTACCGGTATAGCTATTTTCATTGGCAGCTACCTGTTCAGGGGTACCTTTTACGATAATTTGCCCTCCAGCTTCGCCTCCTTCCGGTCCTATATCCAAGATATAATCCGCCACTTTGATTACATCAAGGTTATGCTCAATTATCAACACGGTATTACCTTTATCGACCAACTTGTTTAATACTTCCAGCAGGTGTTCTATGTCCTGAAAATGCAGCCCGGTAGTCGGTTCATCCAAAATGTAAAAGGTTTTCCCGGTATCCTTTTTGGACAGTTCGGTAGCTAGTTTTACGCGCTGCGCTTCCCCACCGGACAAAGTAGTGGCGTGTTGGCCTAGGGTAATGTATCCAAGACCAACTTCGAATAACGTCTGTATTTTGCGAAGGATTTTTGGTTGGTTTTCAAAAAATTCCACGGCCTGCTCCACCGTCATATCGAGCACGTCGGATATTGATTTTCCCTTGAAGCGGACCTCGAGAGTCTCCCGGTTATAGCGCTTGCCCTTGCAGGTCTCGCAGGGAATATGCACATCCGGCAGGAAGTCCATTTCAATCAACTTCATCCCTGCGCCTTCGCAGTCTTCACAGCGGCCTCCTTTTACATTAAAGGAAAAACGGCCAGGTTTGTAGCCTCGGATTTTGGCTTCTGGAAGTTCGGTAAACAATGCCCGGATATCCGTAAAAACACCGGTATACGTGGCAGGATTTGATCTTGGCGTTCTACCGATGGGAGACTGGTCTACTTCAATGACTTTATCCAAAAGCTCTAAGCCAGAAATACTTTTGTGGGGAAGTGGTTCTTTTTTTGAATTATAAAAGTACTGGTTAAGCAGTGGATAAAGGGTCTCATGTATCAAGGAGCTTTTACCGGAACCCGACACACCCGTGACGCATATCATTGTACCCAAGGGGAATTCCGCCGTAACGTTTTTTAAGTTGTGACCGGACGCGCCCTTAAGAATCAGTTTTTGTCCACTGCCCTTCCTCCGCTTATCCGGAATTTGTATTTGCTTTATCCCATTAAGATATTGCGCAGTGAGACTGCTAAGCTGTAAGATTTCAGCAGGCGTGCCGCTGGCAACAATTTGCCCTCCGTGTCTTCCCGCACCGGGACCTATATCGACAACAAAGTCGGCATCCATCATCATATCTTTGTCGTGTTCGACTACTATGACCGAATTTCCCAAATCGCGGAGTTCTTGCAGGGCTTTGATCAGTTTTACATTGTCCCGTTGATGAAGGCCTATACTTGGCTCGTCGAGGATGTACAACACGCCTACTAACTGGGTGCCGATTTGCGTCGCGAGGCGTATACGTTGGGCCTCTCCACCCGATAGCGTGCGCAAAGGCCTGTCAAGCGAAAGGTAACTTAAGCCGATATCCAAAAGAAATCCGATACGCTTGCGGATCTCCTTAAGTACCTCTGTGCCTATGATGCGCTGCTTCTCCGTCATGCGCGACTCAATATCCACAAACCAGTCCGCTAGTTGCTGTATGCCCATCTTCGCTAATTCCCCGATATGCGTATCAGCAATCTTAACGTGTAGTGCTTCCTTTTTCAACCGGTAGCCACCACAATCCGGACACGTACGCGATGTAGTATAATCTGCCACCCATTTCTGAATCTTATCCGACCCTCCTTCCTGCTGTTTTTGTAGAAAATTGATAATGCCCTCAAAGGTAGTATTCCACTGCGTCCCGGGATATTTCACGGAATCTACCGCCACTTCTACTTTGTCACCGTAGAGCAGCGTATCGATCAGCTCATCGCTTAGGTTTTTGAGGGGCGTGGAAATGCTCGCTTTATGTCGTTTGAGGATGGCATCGATTTTTTTGAAGATCCAAATATCCCGAAATTCTCCCAAAGGAGCTATTCCGCCGCGACTGATGCTTAAGTTGAGATCAGGAATGATGTTTTCCTTAGTGATTTCTTCGATCACCCCCAGCCCATTGCAGGTAGGACAGGCCCCGTACGGACTATTAAACGAAAAGGTGTTTGGTGCGGGTTCGTCGTAGCTAAGACCGGTGGTCGGGTCCATTAGGTATTTGGAGAAATGGGAGACCTCTCCCTGTTCATCACGTAGCATTATAATGCCTTTCCCCAACTGCAATGCAGTCTTCAAAGACTGTACAATCCGATAACGGTCTGCCTCATCCGCAATAATGCGGTCCACCACGATCTCTATGTCGTGAATCTTGTACCGGTCCAGCTGCATCTTTGGGACTACCTCCATCACTACCCCGTCTACCCTCACTTTGGAGTAGCCCATCTTTCTCACCTGCTCGAAGAGTTCCCTGTAGTGACCCTTTCTGCCTTTGACTACCGGCGCAAGAATGAAAAGCTTTTTTCCCGAAAACTGTTGAAAAAGTTGTTCGATGATTTGATCTTCTGTTTGCCTCACCATTCGATTGCCGGTCTGATAGGAATAGGCCTCACCTGCACGAGCAAAAAGCAGCCGCATAAAATCGTAAATTTCGGTGACCGTGCCGACGGTAGATCTGGGATTTTTGGATGTGGTCTTTTGCTCTATGGATATTACGGGGGACAAGCCATTGATTTTGTCCACATCTGGGCGTTCCATCCCGCCGAGGAAGGAACGGGCATAGGCGGAAAAACATTCCATGTACCTCCGCTGCCCCTCAGCATAAATGGTGTCAAAGGCCAGCGAACTCTTCCCACTTCCACTAATTCCTGTAATAACAACCAGCTTGTTCCTAGGTATTGTAATGTCAATATTTTTGAGATTATGCTCTCGCGCGCCAAAAATCTCAATAATCTCTTGAGCGAGTTGATTCGTATCAGTCATAAACGGCTTTTCTCCCCTATCCTAAAAGGCAATTTCGCAAAATTACGGAATATTGGGGGAATACCCCAGTCTCATTAAGTAAACTTCAGGGAGACCGATTTGGTTTGGGACATTGGAAAACGGGTTACGTTTTTTCGGCCTTTTTCCGAAGCTCCTCCTCAGAGTCTCCGGTAATGGTCGACTTTAACCCGCTAAGCAAAAGCTGCCACCAATAATGAAAAATAAACTTTGACGTGTTACGCCGCTCATAAACAACGCCCTTTTTCAACTCTCCGCGTTTGTTGGGATTTTGGGATTTTATTACGAGCTTGTTGGCCAAAAAAGCCCCTAGCTTTCGGAAAACATTCTGTTTGTGCTGGAAATTTTTGTCTAGAATCTCAATTTCCAAATTTTCGTATTTTGCGATAACCTCTCCGGTACCGTCAAAGTCATTCCCCTTTATCGTAAAAAAGACCTCGTTGATTTTTCCATTCTTCAGCGCAACTTGGGTAGCAGGTTCGATCATTTGATTGACTGCCTTTAAGTCCATTGGGCCTATTCTACCTTCTAGGGTGAACCTACCGTTTTTATCCGTAACAAAATATACCGCGTCTACGCTAATTTCTCCGGTACCCATAAAACGGGCTTTGGCTTTAATTTTCAGCTCATCGTTTTCGGCTAATTTCTCTTCAAAATTGGTGAAGGGTGCGATGGTGGCATTAATCTCGTTTAAGTAAATGGATCCTGCCCGCGGGGCATCGTTATCGGGACGCTCCTCGTAGGTTACCTTCATGGCATCCACGGAAATGGTATCAATTGCTATCCTCATTGGCAGGCTTGCAATGATTTCGTGGATCATTTTGGGCCGCTTTTCGGTATCATCAGGCATTCGCTTGTCACGGAAAACCTCTAGATCTATCCCCTCAGCAAGTACACGCCGCGCCTGAATTACCCCATCCTGAAAATATTGTCGAAAATCCATTCCGTGGACCTCAAGCTTCCCCTTATGCACTTCCATCCAGTTGGTTTCCTTATCAAACTGACGGACGTATTCGTACTTACCAAGCTTATTGCGGTAGACGATATTTTCTACCTCCAGTTTTTGATCATCAATATCAAAGGAAAGGTTTTCTGCCGTGATTGCGTTTCGGTAGTCATTAAAATGGATAGAGGCCGATGCCATGTATCCTTGAATATGGTCGATAGCAAAAAGTCTTTTCGGATCGTTTAGCATTTCTTTGCTCAATCGAAAATTATCTCCAAACACAAACAGGTCTGCCATGGATAAGCGGGTAGAGTCCGTGTAACTGTCCTTGTTATTAAAGGACAGCTGATTCATGCGGATATGGGCTACTGAAATCAGGTCATAATCTTTACCTGATTCGCGATTCGCGCCACCCTCCCCAAGGTGCAAGGAGTCGATGGGCGGGGTAATGCTTTCCAATACCATGTTTTCAAGGTTTGCGGTATCAAGGCGAATGGAGTTGGAAAATAAAAAATCCGTCCACTCAAATCCGGTTAGGTTTGCCTCATCCAAGGAAAGGTGGAACCTAATTTTATCTCTGCCCGAAAGAGCCTCTCCAGGAGCGATATCCACATCCCTTAGCCGCAACAAGGTTCCTGTATAATTATAGTTGAAGGAGATATCCCCGAAACGCACATCATGTCCCGCAAATTCACCTGTGCGTGTAATCATGTCGCTGACGATTCTCTCCGCGTTTCTATTTAGATACATGTTGACGATAGTCGGAAGGATCAAATAAACTATCCCGCCAATTGCGACAACTATAAAGATAACGCGTAAAAACTGTTTTAACATTGACAAATATGCTGTGGGTAAATCATTGATTGGCTAACGGTTATCAATAATAGGTAAATTTATAATTACTTTATCACGGGAGAAAAAATAAACTTTTATAATAAAAGAGGTTTACGAAATACCAATGGCATCCTTACGCCGGAAGGAGAATGGTATACTTTTTTCCACGTGCTACTACCAGTCTTTCACTACGCAACCAAGGATTGTATAGCTTTACTGTTTTGTAGTTGCTTCCATGTTGAATAGCCCAAGTTGCCAAACTAGGGATTGTCGTATCTACCACATGCTCTCGAAGTAGCGGCAATTGATAGAGGTCGCTAGCTTGCAGCTCAAAGCCATACTTAATCGGATGCTCAAAAAGCTCTTTGAACGCCAATGCCCGGAACAAATACCGGCTTGTTTCTTCGTTGAGGTAAAGGTCATAATAGTGCGGTACTTGTTGGTCGTTAATCCTACGGATAAGCCCGGCAACGCCTATGTTGTAGCTAGCAGCTACACCGGTCCAGTTACCAAATTTTCCATAAGCGGAACGGAGGTATTTACAGGCAGCCAAGGTTGCTTTCTCCCAATGATAACGTTCATCGACATCTTTACTTACCTCCAGGCCAAAGTCTTTAGCCGTTCCTGGCATGAACTGCCAGAAGCCCCTTGCACCAGCAGGAGACACCACATTCATCAACCCTGATTCGATAAGGGCTATGTATTTGAAATCCTCCGGAATACCATTTTCTTCAAGCATTTTCTCGATGGTGGGGAAGAATTTTCCGGCACGCTTCATCATGAGCACCGTGTTGGACTCCCAGTAGGCATTTACGTAAATTTCCCGTTCCAAGCGCTCGTAAACATCGGGTTCATGCATTGGTACCGGTTCTCCCGCAAATTCAACATCATCTGAAAGCTCAAATATCCGAACCCGCGGTAACGCCGGTTCCTTACCCTCTCCGACAAACGTTTGCTCCCTGCCCTCCGAATCAAGTAGCGGTGCTGCCGGCAAATGGGGTTCGCGTTGCCAAAGATAGAATACTGCTAAAAATTGTAGTCCGATCAAAAGGTAAAGAACGTTTAAACGGTCTTTAATACCTTTACTTATCCCCTCGTGTTCTTTCATAGTTGTCGATTAATAAAAAAGACATGGACAAATATGAAAAATTAATCGATCAAATTGTTCAAGATTAGGAAATATGGTAGATGAAGGTCCCGAAGCGGAAAAACAAAGTAGGTACAAACGCAATCCAGCTGGAAGGCCCAACCTGCCGGAAAGAAAGGTTAAAGGAATAAAATGCAAAGCGGATTAGGCATTGATAAAGGTTACTCAAAGCGGAAAATGGGAAACACTACCCAAAATCCTGAGTTTCCAAAAAAGCATTTTTCCTTAGCTCAAAATCAATCATTCAGACCTTCAGTTACAGCTTAAAAGGAAGCGCGTACACCCGACTGCCGGTAAGTTTATAGTAGGCGTTTGCCAATGCAGGTGCCAAAGGCGGCACTGGAGGCTCTCCTACACCGGTAGGTTTTCTATTGCTTTCAATGATGTGTACATGGATTTTTTTAGGTGACTGTGGCATTCGTACCAATTGATACCCGTCAAAATTATTCTGCTCAACTTTCCCGTCCTTGAGAGTGATGGCGGATGTATTTGCAATACTGGTTCCAAAAATAGCACCGCCTTCAAACTGTGAGCGCACCCGGTCAGTATTTACCGCAATACCACAATCGACTGCATAATGAACCACCGGAATGGTAATTTCTCCGCTGTCGTCCCTCATCAATTCGACAACGCAGGCCACATAGGTCAAGAAGCTTTTGTGAACGGCAAAACCCATGGCAGTTCCAGAAGGTAGGCTTTTTCCCCAGCCAGACTCTTGGGCTACCCTTCTGATCACATTTTTGAGGCGGGTAGTCTCCCAAGGATAATCCTCCAAACTCTCCCCATAGTTGCCAAATTCGCCTTTGATTTCACCATCAAAATCCAATGCCTTGTCGTCGGCAAGCATGTCGAGTGCAAATTGCACCGGATCCTTTCCAACAGCCTCGGCCACTTCATCCATCATCGAGCAAATGGCAAAGGCATGATGAATGTTGCTGACAGAGCGCATCCATCCTATACGTGTATGCGCCTTGGACTCGTGGGTTTCTATCCGGATATGCGGCACTTCATAAGGAAAATCAATGCATCCTAACCCTAACTCCCCATCCGACGGATGCAATTCGTTGGCGTCAGAGGTTGCACCTATGGCTGGAAAGACGGTGTGGTGGTTCCAGCCGGTCAGATTTTTATCGGCGTCAATTGTCGCCCGAATACGTTGCATACTATGGGAATGAAAAAAGTCGTGGTGCAAATCATCTTCGCGTGTCCATTGAACACGGATGGGCAAACCTGTTTCCTTTGCAAGCATCGCTGCTTCTACGACATAATCGGGCTTTGACTTGCGGCCAAATGCCCCTCCCAACAAGGTTACATTGACCCGTACATCATCTGCGGACAAGCTACAGGCTTCGGCAACGGAATCCCTCGCCCATTGCGGGTGCTGCGTGGGTGCCCAAATTTCCATTTTACCTTCTACGAATTGAGCGATCGCTGCTGGTGGTTCTATCGTTCCATGGGCATAAAAAGGTGCCTCGTAAGTTCGTTCAATCACTTGTGCCGCGCCCTGCTTGGCTTGATTGAAGTCACCCCTTTCCCTACGTATCATGCCATCCTCCAACGTGCTTTGCTTCATGGTTTCTAATTGGGCCTTAGAATCATAGGATGCATTATCCCCTAAATCCCAGGTTATCTGCAACGCTTTGCGACCTTTGATGGCTGCCCACGTATTATCTGCAATTACGGCTAACCCCTCTAATGGCTTCGTCAAACCGGGAGGGTTACCAGATCCGCTTATCTTCACAACTTGCAGTACTCCAGGAATGGCCAATGCCTCGCTAGCGTCATACTCAGTGATGGTAGCCCCTACGACCGGGGTACGCTGTATGACAGCTATTTTCATCCCAGGGAGGTTTACATCCGCGCCAAAAACTGCCTTTCCTGTAACAAAATCTTTCAAGTCAATGATCGGTGTATCCTTACCTATAAGCTTATAGGAGGAGAATTCCTTAAGTTCCAAGGTGTCCTGATCCGGAAGTTCTAGCTGTTGGGCGGCGTTGGCCAAGGCACCAAAAGTGAGGGATCTACCACTTTCTGAATGGATAACAGTACTATTTTCGGCCACGCAGGCAGCCGCATCCACTCCCCATTCCTGTGCAGCTGCTTTGATAAGCAAATGCCTAGCCGTGGCACCTGCTTTTCTCATTGGCTCGTAAAACATGCGAACGGAAAAGGACCCGTCTGTATTTTGGTTGCCGTATTTGGATTCGTCTCCTTCAGCCTGAACGATCCTTACCTGACTCCAATCAGCTCCCATCTCATCCGCGACGATCATTGGGAGGGAAGTTCGGATTCCCTGTCCCATTTCAGAACGATGGGCAATGATGGTAACCGTATTATCAGGGCTTATACTTAGGTAAACGTTTGGCACAAACGCTTGTGATTGGGCTTTCGTGGTACATTGAAAACTTACCCCGAGAAGCAGCCCACCACCAGCGAGCGAGCCAATCTTCAGAAAGTCGCGCCTAGATGGCAGAAAAACGTTTCCTGCATGATCTAGGGATTTCTTTTTCAGAAACGGAAAGGAAGGTATCATAGTAATAGGTAGTTTGAAAAAGTGATTAAGTAGCTGCGGTGAATATGGCTTCTTTAATGCGGTTATAGGTACCGCAGCGGCAGAGATTACCGGCCATAGCCTGATCAATTTCGTCTTCGGAGGGAGTGGGGTTATTTTTTAGGAGAGCGGCAGCATTCATAATCTGACCGGACTGACAATAGCCACATTGGGGAACAATGTGCTCAATCCAGGCCTTTTGAAGAGGATGATCGCCGTTTTCAGAAAGCCCCTCAATCGTGGTGACGGCGCCACTGCCGACCGCAGACACGGGCAAGGTACAGGATCTAACGGCACTGTCTCCCAACATAACCGTACAGGCGCCGCAAAGTGCCTGACCGCACCCGAATTTCGTCCCTTTCATGTCCAACAGGTCACGCAATACCCAAAGAAGCGGCATATCTTCCTCAGCATCTACTTGATATTGTTTTCCATTGATCGTAAGTTCGTAAGTTGCCATAGTGGTCTAGAGGAATTTGGTCTTGCTAAATTAAAATAATTTCCGCGATATCACCTTTCTCAAACCAAATTTTTTGCTAAAGAAATGTCATTTTTAAGAAGAAATGTGTACCCCCGACTGTCTAGGTTGCAAAGCTATCCACCTTTTCCTCTATTTTTCGAATTTGATTTCTAGCAAAAAAAGCCGTCACCTGTTCATCACAATTTCATATACACCACCCTTATCGAGGCCGACAAAGATCCGTTCGGTGTTGCCTTCAGTCTTGACGACCATGTCCTGAATGCCACCAAAAGTGACATCAGGAAAGGCTTCCGTTTCCCAAGTTTCACCTCTGTCGTTAGAATAGTAAAGCTCGAGCGACTGGGGTTCATCCGTTTTTATCCATTTGCCGGCAAAGACTAAATCGGGGTTTGCTTCGCTCACTCCGACACCAAAAAAGAAATGGGACTCCTCATGGCGGTCGATCAGCGTTTTCCAAGACGATCCTTCATCGAGTGTCCGCGATAATTCTCCTTCCCAACCAACATAAATAGCCTGTGGGTTTTGATTATCAAAGACTATTTTTTTGACTGTCGTAGGATTGGGTACGAGGTCATTCCATCTATCGATCAGTTGTTCGTCTCTGAGGTGTATCAAAAAGCCGTTCTCTATACCGCCTTGTCCGCCAGACCAAAGGTCAGTCGGCTTGGATGGGTTGATGAATGCACTCATCCCATTTGCAAGCAAATTGTATTCTCCCCAGATGGGTTCCCAAGTAACACCAGCATCCAAGGACTTGGCGATGACCTGAAGTCCGGTCGCCAACAACACCCCCGGCAATGCCTCGTCCCATTCAAAGTGAAAAATTGGTTCCTGAGACTGTCCGCCAAAATTGTTTTCCAATTCGTCCCAGTTCATCCCGCCGTCGGAACTGTGAAAAATCTTTGGCTCTTCAGTCCCGATGCCGTTATCGCTGTCCCGAAAAGAGGCCAGCATTGCCGTATCTGAAAGGAAAGCAAGTGTTAGGATATTCCTGCCCTTAAGCCCGACTAGGTCCATCGGCTGCTGAGTGGTAATATCGGAGTGGTAAATACCATCGTCTGTGGCAGCAAAAAGGGAGTTTCCGCTAAGTCTTAAATCATGTACGCTTATTCCACTGAGTCCAAGCGACCTCAGCTCAAATGTAGTGCCTACGGGCATAGGTTCGTCGGTATCGCAGGAGAATAAGCAAAGTCCTAGTATAAATAAAGCCACAAACCTCGTAGAAAGGATATTATTGTACGTTTCCATAGTATCTTTTGGTTTAGTTTTGTATTATGTAAGCTAAAATGCCTCAAAAATCCCGCGTAACTTGAGATGTAGAGCTACTTGATCGCTTCGGAGGCTGGTACTTTTTAGGAGGATTAACGGAAAACATGCCGTAACTTTAAGCGGATAAACCAGCTAAAAATGAAAACCATCGGATTAATTGGAGGGATGTCCTGGGAGAGTTCCGCCTTGTATTATCAAATCATAAACCAAAAGACAAAGGAAATCCTTGGCGGGGCGCATTCCAGTAAATGCCTCTTGCATTCAATGGATTTTGCGGAAATCGCCGCGCTTCAGCATGACGGAAACTGGAGATTCCTTGCCGTAAAAATGGTACAGGCCGCCAAAAAACTCGAAGCGGCCGGAGCCCAGTTGATCGTGCTTTGCACCAATACCATGCATAAGGTCGCCCCGGACATCGAACGCAGCATTGGTGTTCCCTTTGTGCATATTGTAGACGCGGCTGCCGAGCAGATTCAGCGGAAATCCATGACCAGAGTAGGGCTGTTGGGAACGCGGTTTACCATGGAAGAGTCCTTTATGAAAGACCGCTACCGGGAGCATTTTGGGATAGACATCCTCACTCCTACGGCTGATGAATGGAAATTGGTACATGACGTAATTTACGAGGAACTGGTCAAGGGAACCATTGAAGATAGTTCAAGAAGAAGCTTTCTTCGTGTGATCGACCAATTAGTCCGTAGCGGGGCGTCGGGCATTATTCTGAGCTGTACGGAGATAGAACTGCTGGTTGGGCCCTCTGATACCGAAGTTCCCTTATTTCAGACGACCCGTATTCATGTGGAAAAGGCGGTAGAGCTGGCTTTGGGGGAGCGTGGGTGATTTTATGAACGATAAAATATGAACGCATCTAAGAACAACCCTAAACACAAATCCGCATAGTACTGCTATTGGCTAATGTTTTTCTGCGTTTATCCCGAAAAACCGGGACAAGTTCCGCGCGATCAGCGGGAACAGAATATCAGCCCATCGGTGTTATTCACAGGAACCAAGTACCACTTCATCTACTTATATTTTTAAAAAAAATGGTTTCCAAAAACCCTTAGCCGTAAATTTACGTCAAATACCTGCATTGTGATAAAAAACATCCAACTATGAAAAAACTATTAATTCCAATTGGCATCATTTTCTTAATCGGGATCTTTGTTTACACGAAAGCCGTGGGTGTGTACAATACCTTTGTGCAAACCGAGGAAACTGTCAATGGACAATGGGCGGAAGTAGAAACCCAATATCAGCGAAGGGCAGACCTTATTCCTAATCTCGTGAACACCGTAAAGGGGTATGCTGACTTTGAGCAGGAAACCCTGACAGGAGTCATTGAAGCCCGGGCTAAAGCGACCTCCATTACACTTCAGGCAGATGACCTTACCCCCGAAAACATCGCCAGATTTGAAGAAGCACAGCAGCAACTCAGTGGATCACTCAGCAGGCTTCTCGTCGCTGTAGAACGCTATCCAGACCTTAAGGCTAATCAAAACTTTCTCGAACTGCAAGCGCAGCTAGAAGGCACGGAGAACAGAATTGCTGTGGCAAGAAGAAATTTCAACCAAACAGTACAGGGCTACAATTCCAACCTCAGAACGTTCCCAAACAATATCTTTGCTGGCTGGTACGGATTTGAGCGCAAGGGCTATTTCGAAGCAGCCGCTGGCGCCGAGAATGCTCCTACGGTACAATTCTAATCCACAACAAGCAACATGGCCGAAAAACTATTCAGCGATGCAGACCGCGCGATCATTACGACAGCCATTAGGGATGCAGAAAAGGAAACTTCTGGGGAAATACAGGTGCACATAGAAAACCATTGTAGCGGGGACGTGCTTGACCGTGCGGCTGTACTATTCGAAAAACTTAAGATGCATCGCACAAAACAACGCAATGCCGTGCTGTTCTACCTTGCGGTAGAAGACCATAAATTTGCCATCTTGGGAGACGCAGGCATCAACAGCGTAGTACCTGACAACTTCTGGGAAAATATCAAAGAAGAAATGCTCGTTCATTTTAAAAAACGGGAATTTACCGAAGGACTTAGAAAAGGTATCGCCATGGCTGGTCGCCAACTTCAACAACATTTTCCCTACGACCAAAAAGGGGATATCAACGAGCTACCCAACGACATATCGTTTGAATAAAAGGATGATTAATAAAAAGCTTTTCACGACCCTCTTTCTTTTGGCACTTGCCTTCTCAGCTTGGGCACAAGGGGATTTCCCCGAAAAACCCAATCCTCCACGGCTGGTGAACGATTTTTCGAAGACCCTTTCAGATGCGGAAATGACACAACTTGAACGTAAGCTTCTGGCTTACAACGACAGTACCTCCTCGCAGGTCAGTATTGTCCTGATCAATTCTGTAGGCCCGTATGATATAAGCGATTATTCCTTTCAGCTAGGCGACCGCTGGGGCATTGGCCGAAAGGACAAAGACAACGGGGTATTGATCCTTGCCGCTATGAAGGACCGAAAGGTGTTTATTGCTACAGGATATGGCATGGAAGGAGCTATTCCCGATGCAATGGCGAAGCGTATTGTCGAACAGGTCATCGTACCTAACTTCCGGTCAGAAAACTATTTCGCAGGCCTAGACCAAGCTACAGACATGATCTTTAAGCTGGCTTCTGGTGAATACCAAGCGGAAAAGGGAGGCTCTTCCGACAGCCCCGGAAGTGCGCTACCGCTGTTTTTAGTTTTTATAGTTGTTTTCATTGTTTTGTCGCTGTTCAGAAACCGCAAAGACAACAACAACCACATGGGCGGCAAACATGGGGGAGTAGATCTACTCACAACGATTATGCTAGCTAATATGCTGGGAGGTGGCAGGGGTAAATTCGGCGACTTTTCGTCCGGCAGGGGAGGTTTTGGAGGAGGAGGAGGATCTTTCGGCGGTTTTGGAGGCGGCAGCTTTGGCGGCGGCGGCGCAGGCGGAAGCTGGTAAGGAACTTCAACTGCTTCAGGCAATTCAATTTGTCCTGTCTATCCATCCCCTAGAAATACAAGATAAATCTAACTTGCTTTATAGATTCCGGTTGCCTCTTCTCGAACCCAAACGGAAGCAGGGCAACTACACAAGGTCTCCTACCGAGCAGCAGCACGGCTATTTACAGTTGTTTACGCGTCCCAGTGAGTTTAAGGGGATGGCAAACAGCGGAGTAGGTTTCGCCAAAAGCTAAAAGCCAAAGGCCTTCTTTTGCTTCAAAAAATCCTCTCGCTAGAAGCGTCAATAACGGTATCTTCACATTCCTCAACAAAAGTAGGTAGTGAGGCCGCTTTTTAGTTGCTATCCAGCCAAATCTCTCCTGTCTTCTTATTGTTGTCCCTATCGGCATCCTTGGTATTGATAATCAGATTGTACTTTAATACCCGTTTCTTTTGATTCGGATAAAATTTATGTTCGGAGGTATAAAGGATGGATTTTCCCGGCTGGAGCGTATCTGTCGTCCGTTCGAAGCTAATCAATTTGCCATTTACTTTGAAAAATACCTGATAACTCCCTGCGGGCGCCGTTTCATTCCCTACGTTCCTGACGAGGTAAGAAAAATACCTTTCTCCCGTGTCGGTAGTGTGGCAGATAACCTCGGATGCCTCTAGGTCTGGGGTTACCATTCCCATCGAACGCACGTCATACATAGTAAGGGAAAAAACAAGTAACATCGAGACAAGCAGGTAGGAAAGGCGCATAGTGCGATACTGGTTTATTGAGTGGAGATTGACTTTCGAGTTTCTGGCGGACAAAAATAAAAAAAAGCCCGGAACAGGTGCTCGCGGGCTTGAAAATTGTTTATATGTTAAAGTTAGTTCGCTGGCCGAGCCGGAGGAGGCGTAACCCCAAGTTTAGCTAATACCAAATTGGTAAAAGGGTCTTCATCTTTTGTGTAAAGCAGGATTGGTCCGGCTTGTCCCGCAGATTCCGACAAAATGTGTGTGTAGTTGTTCTCAGCTGCTACTGCATTGATTGCGTTATAAACTTTTGTCTGTACAGGCTCCAACAATTCCTGCAACTTCCTAGAGTAAGATGCTTGTACATCTTGCTGGAACTTCTGGATTTCCTGCTGCATCTTGGTCAGTTCTTGTTCTTTCGCGCCACGCGCCTCGTCAGTCATGGTATTCATAGCCTGCTGATACGCCTGTACTTCTCGCTGGAAGGACTGTGTCTTCGTTTGAATTTGCTGATCCAATTGCGCGCCGTAATCAGTTACATCCGCATCAATTTGCTCCATCTCAGGCATCAAGCTCATGATGTACTCCACATTTGTATACCCAATTTTAAGCCCCTGTGCGGTGGCTACAAATCCAAAGCAAAGCACTGCAATTGCTGATAGGATGATTTTTGCTTTCATAGTGTTAATTTTTGTTAATTTTAATTGTTTTCTTCTAATCCTAATTCTTCCAAGACAAAATCAGAGTAATCGTGCCTAGGATCTGTATAAATGATGGCTGTTGGTCCTGAGGCCTTGTCAAACAAAATGGCTATGGCATTCCGCTTGCTCACCCGATCTATAGCATCATAGATCTTGGATTGAAGCGGCTGCATGAGCTCAGATTGTTTCTGCCAAAACTGCCCGTTTGGGCCAAACACCCTGTTTTGAAACGCTATAGCGGCACTTTCTTTCTCCTTGATTACCGCCATTCGTTCCTCGTACATCTCCTCTGTAAGCAATACTTCTTCTGCTTTTAAGGCATTATACAGTTCTTTTATTTCACTGTCCAATTTCTGTGCCTCTTTTTTCCATTCATCGCCGAGGGCTTCGACTTCACTCTGCACTACCTTATAATCCGGGTGTTTATTGAGGATGTATTCGGTATCTACATATCCTATTTTCTGCGCTTGGGCAAGCATAGGCAAAAGGAACAGCAAAAGTAACAAATTCAATCCTCTTTCCATAATTATCTGAATTGTTGCCCAATAGTAAAGTGGAACATACCGCCACTTGGTCCGGGGTTTGGATTCTGTATAGAGGGTACTTCGTCGAATCCATATCCCCAATCAATACCCAACAGGCCAAAGGCTGGCATAAATATCCTTGCTCCGAAGCCTGCCGACTTTTTCAGGTCATACGGATTATACTCCGCATAGTTACCCCAGTTGTTCCCAGCTTCAGCAAAACCCAGCAAGAATATAGTGGCCGATGGGTTTGGCGATACAAGGAACCTCACTTCCATAACATGCTTGTTATATACAACACCACCGTAAGGAACAGGTGCATTTGGCTGCCCCCTAAAGTCCCTACCCGGGGTTATGGACTGATTTTCGTAACCCCTAAGGCCGATGATCTCCTGACCCAGCGCAAAGTTCATCATGTTCATCCCATCCCCACCAAGTACAAAACGCTCCAATGGGATGATGCCGATACGGTCACCATATGACCCCACAAAACCTAGGTGGGTTCGAGCACTCAAAACCAATTTATTCGATCCGAACAATGGCGTGTACAAGGATGCGTCAAACATCCACTTGTGGTATTCCAGCCATTGGTATTTCTGTTCATCCGGAGACTCACTATTGAGGCTTCTGTTCATGGACGCATAGGGAGGAGTAGCGCTGGCACTTAGGATAATATTGGATCCGAAACGGGGGTAGATCGGGTTATCGATATTGTTTCGGGCAATCGTCGTATTGAGCGCGATACTACGTGCCACACCCGTATTATAGCTTAATCCGAAGAAATTTCCGTATTCGTCAAAATCATATACCTGAAACTGTAGCGAGTTGCTTACTTGGAAGTAATCATCCGGCCATGTAACCCGCTTGGCTAAGCCCAACGTTGCCCCGGTAATTTTAAATGACCCCAATTCGTTTCCTATATTGTTCCGGTTAAAGAAATCAATCTGCCGCTGAATAGAGTGGTTGAAGCTCAAACTAAGTGCGTTGGGCTTACGTCCACCAAACCATGGCTCGGTAAAGGAAACACTGTAATTCTGAAAGCTACGTCCATTCGCCTGAACCCGTAGCGAAACTTTCTGCCCATCCCCTACAGGAAGTGGCCGCCATTTCGAAAAGTCCTTAATATTCTTGATGGAGAAATTGTTGAAGGTAAGACCTACCGTACCGACGAAACCGAATAGACCTCCCCAACCACCTGAAAGTTCGATTTGGTCATTAGGCCGTTCCTCCAGTTTGAACACAATGTCGACAGTAGCTTGCTCGAAATTCGGCCGCATATCGGGCTCAATGTTTTCCGGGTCAAAATATCCGATCTGGGAGAGTTCCCGAATCGTCCGGACCAAAGCACTACGGTTAAACTTCTGGCCGGGTAGAATCCGTATTTCCCGCATCACGACGTGATCGCTTGTACGTTCGTTCCCTTCGATGGAAACGCTATTAACCGTCACTTGAGGTCCTTCAAATATCCGAAGCTCAATATCTATCGAATCCGCATCTACATTGACTTCAACAGGATCAATAGTGAAAAAGAGGTAGCCATCATCCTGGTAAAGCGAACTGACATCATCTCCCCGCTGTGGATCATAGTTTAGGCGCTTGTCAAGCCGCTCCTTGTTATACACATCTCCCTTGAAGATGCCCAATTTTGCCTGCAATACATCGCTATCATAGATGTAGTTGCCGGAGAATGATATATTTCGGTAGTAGTATTGTCTCCCTTCTTCAATCTCGATATCGATGTTGATTCTATCTTGATCGAAGGAATAGATAGTGTCATTTACGATCTCGGCATCCCTATATCCCCGGCTGTTGTAGAAGGCGATGACCTTGTTTTTGTCGTCTCTGAAATCGGACCTTACAAATTTGGAGCCGTTAAAGAAGTTTAACTTAAAGTTCTTGTTGATATATTCTTCTACATCTTCTAGCGATACCGGATTCCGGTTAACTATTGCCTGTTTTGCTGTTTTAGGGGTCGTATTTAATAGGCGCGACACTAAGTCTTTAAAGATGTACAGGCGGGCATGTTCCTTTGTTCCCTTGAGCTTTTTCTTGATTTTGCCGTCCGCTATATTTTCATTTCCCGCAATCTTGATTTCATTGATTCTAACCTTGCTGCCCTTATCCACGTCAAAACGAAGCTTTACGCTGTTTGGCAAGGTAGTATCCCGCTCTTGGATGACCTTGACTTGCGCGTTAAGGTGTCCTTTATCTACAAAATAGTCCTTGATTTTTCGTTGGGCATTGTTAAGCACGTCGTCGCGAACGACCCTACCCCTGATTTCAACTTTCTCTTTCAGTTCTCCTTCTTGGGTCTTGTTTACTCCCATAAACTCCACCCGGCTAAACCGTGGCCTTTCTGTTAAGTCCAGTAGCAGATAAATATCGTCCCCTTCAATCTTCGTGACCAAAATTTTGACATCTCCTATAATTCCCTGTTTCCACAGCTTCTTGAGAGCGCTGGAAATCACGTCACCGGGTACGGAGATCTCATCATCTACGCGCAAGCCAGCCAATGAAATGATGGCTGTCTCATCGAGTGTACTCAGACCTACGGCTTTTATTTCAGCAATGCGGAATTTTTTCGGTTTGGAATAATCCAAATCAACGATGTTGACTGGCTTTTGGCTGGAATACCGGCTTTGGCCCAAACGGATCTGGGCTTCGGCGATACCGGCCAAAAGCAACAAACATGCAACAACTATACTCTTTTTCATCAACATTATGATTTAATCTGTGCGCCTGTTTTACCGAAGCGCCTTTCGCGTTTCTGGTAAGCCAAGATGGCTTCGTGTAAGTGCTCCTTTCGGAAATCAGGCCACAAAACCTCCGTAAAATAAAGTTCCGTGTATGCCAGCTGCCAGAGCATAAAATTGCTGATCCGCAATTCTCCGCTGGTCCTGATCAATAATTCCGGATCAGGAATTTCCGATGTATTCAAGTGGGACGAAATGATGTCCTGATCTATAGTCGAAGGGGAAATTTCCCCGGAGACTACTTTTTTGACAATTTCCCTTACCGATTCCAATATCTCCCATCGTCCACTGTAACTCAAAGCCAACACTACCGTAAGCCCTGTGTTGTTTTTTGTGGTCTCTATCCCCCCCTCCAAGTGCTGCTGACATTTCCCGGGAAGGGAGGGAATATCGCCAATAGTTGTGAGGCGTATGTTATTTTTCATCATGGTAGGCACCTCATCAACGATAGCCTGTACCAATATCTCCATCAATGCGTCCACCTCATCCTGTGGCCTTGACCAATTTTCTGTAGAAAAAGCATACAAGGTAATATATCCCACACCCAGTTCGGCACATCCTTCGATGGCTTCACGCACGGCGGTAATGGCATTTTTGTGTCCAAAAACCCGCATGGCACCCTTTTTCTGTGCCCAGCGGCCGTTTCCGTCCATGATAACTGCTATGTGGTGGGGAATATTAGTCGTGTCAATTTTTTCCTTCATGGGGCAAAATACTCGGAACCTTCTGTTTTTTTAAGGTACAAAAATGACACTTCTTTTTGAAAGTTCTACCTTAATGGTTAATTAATAATCGTTAAAGCTAGTTAAAGCATTTAACTTGGTGGAAGGAGTAGCTGATTGTAATCCCTAAAAAGTAGTACCAGTCTCGGTCAGAATTATTTCCAAAGTTCATCCCGACAGGGTTCACCGCCTGTCCGCCGCTGACGGGATCCGTGATAAATCGCGGGTAATACATGCTTTCGTTACCGATCTTATCGAAGGCATCGGAAAATGTCGCCCTTGCCCCTCCTTCGAATGACACCAAGACGCGGTCTTTCAATTTATATTTCACCCCTAGCCCAAATGGAATTACCGGACTTCCGGCCCTATAGTCCATATCTGTTGGGTCACCCTCATGTCCTTGGCCATTCGCGAAGAAAAGCCCATACCCTAGGCCAAAAAACCCAAAAGGAGAGAAGCGGGTAGTGGATTGATGGGACATATAATCCAAAAAATGAAACTCCATTATTGCCGAAAGCTCGACAAGCGTTCCCTGAAAATGGGCATTTCGTAATGCAGCAACGGGATCTAGTGGGGCTACACTGTCTGCAGCATTTAGCCGCGAGACGGAAATACCTCCCCGAAGACTCCAGGCATTGTCAAAATTTCGTCTGCCAAATAACGTCCCCTGAACACCGATTTGAGTAGGATCAAGCCGTCGAATAATATCCCCGCTATAGGTTGCACCTCCGAGGCCTAGCCCAATTTCGTATTGTTGTCCCTGCACATGAGGGATAGCTAGCCAGCCACCTATGATACAAATAATTACGATGCGAATGATCCGAGGTATCAATGTATTCAAGTCTATGCAATTTATAAAGACCCTAACGAATAAAAAACCCGATGTGGTATTTGTCGGGTTAATTTTTGTTAAAACTAGTTTCTCATATCAAAGCCCCAATTAAGTTTTTGCCTCAAGGTGTCAAAGAAGCTGTAGTCGTGGCATTTGACCAATTTTGTAACAAAGGTTTCCTTTTTAACTTTTAATATGACGGATGCGTCTATGGGGGTAGACCTAGAGTCTAAAGATACCAAAAACTTCTGGCTTCGCCCCTCAATTTTGAAGGAGATTTCACTCTCGTCTGATACGACCATCGGCCTAACGTTGAGGTTGTGCGGACTTACTGGGGTAATGACAAAATTTTTGGCCAAAGGCGAAATCAACGGCCCTCCACAACTTAAGGAGTATCCGGTAGAACCAGTAGGAGTGGAGATAATCAATCCGTCCGCCCAATAACTGTTGAGGTATTCACCGTCGATATAGGTGTGAACGGTAATCATTGAGGAAGTGTCACGTTTGTGAATCGTAAATTCGTTGAGGCCAAAGTTGATGCCTCCAAATAGAGCGGGTTCGGACTCGAGACGTACCAGGCTGCGATCTTCCAAGCTGTATTTCTTCTCGATAAGGACCTGAATGGCGTGGGCGATATCATCCTTGGCAATGGTAGCCAAAAATCCCAACCTTCCGGTATTGATGCCAAGTATGGGGGTTTCATAGGCGCCGACATAACATACCGCATCTAGCAGGGTACCGTCACCACCTACCGATATTACGAAATCCATGTCTTCCAATTCTTCTCGGTGTTCAAGCACCCGCGTATTTCGGCCATTTAGGCCAAGCTTATGGATGGAACGGTGAAAAGCATGGGTAACGAAGGTCTCAAATCCCTCCTGTTCAAGAAGATTTATCAGGTGTTGTATGTAAGGTTTAAACTCCGGTTCAAAATTTAATCCGTGTAACGTTACTTTCATCCAAGGCTAAATATCTAAAAAACGCAACAGGTTTCCAATTCTGTCTTGATCACTGCTTATCACGGTCTCCTCCTGATATTGATCGATGACTCTGTATCCAAAACGTTCCAAGGTCGCCTTGATGTACCTAAGTTCTTTTTTATCCAACTTCAGCGTGACTTTGATTTTACTGTCGTCAAGTGGATCTCCGGAGATGAAGCTACTTAGTATCTTTGCGTTCTCCGATTCGACAATTCGGGCGATATCGTACAGGCTGTAGTCTGTCATAAACATGGAAAGTGTCAACACACCCCCTTCAGACTGTATGGAAATTGAATCGGTAAATGCGGTGATGGCATCTTCTACCGTCACGACACCCTGATAGACCATGTCCCGATCGATTACTGCTACCATGCCGTTGTGGTTTTCAGCAGACACCCGGAGCACTTCATAAATATGTCTATCTAAATAGACGAAATTCGTAGGGGCAGATAATTCGATCATATCAAGGGTCATTTCGGGATCATTAGCTTCATAAATGATCTCGTCGGTAATGAGCCCCATGAAGTGGCCGTTATGAATTACAGGCAAAACATCTGTCCTGATTTCCTCCATCCAAGACAGTGCCTTCCCCACTTTGTCGGTAAGTTTTAGTGGAGGAATAAGGTTGTTGACAAATTCGTATGCCTGCATATTCCGTTAAAGTTATTAAATTGTATTTAAAAACAAAACGTAGAGACGCTTCCCAATGTTCAATGTTGAAAAAATTTAAGACAAAATAAAGATTCGCATGGCAAAAATTGTAAACGGCAATGTTTATTTTTTGCAGGAAGCTGAAACCCATGCGGCTATTAATTCCATGCCGTGGGAAGTTAGGTGAGCCTCCGGATGAAACTGAACACCAATAATCGGTAACTCCCGATGTGCAATGGCCATAATTTCACCCTTTTCGGCAACCAAAATCGCCTCAAGTACCGGAGGAAGGTGTTTAAGCTCCAAGGAATGATAGCGGGTCACGGGAAATACTTTTGGTAATCTAGCCAGCAGCGGGTGATCCCCTTTTTGGGTAACCTGCGATACTTTGCCGTGCATTGGACGTTCACTTTTGACTAAAGCTGCCCCAAAATATTGACCTATCGCCTGATGCCCAAGACAGACACCCAAGATTGGAAGTTTATCCACATAATACCCCAAAATTGCCATTAGATTGCCGGCTTTCTCCGGTGTCTCCGGTCCGGGCGACAGGACTAAGGCGTCATATTCCTCCTGCAGCAGTTCCGAAAGGCCAATATCGTTACGGGCAATACGCAACTTTGCTCCGGTGCGGAGTAAGTAATCTGCCAACATGTATGAAAATGAATCGAAATTGTCAATTAATAGAATCACCTGTGCTGGAATTTACCAAGGATCTGACCGCATCGATGGTGTTTTCAATGATAGGAGTATATTGGTCCAAAAAAGCGACCAAGGACGGGGTAATGGGTAGCAATAAAGGATAAATCACGGACCCACTCGTCCACGTTTCGGGGAAGTGAAACTCAAAAGAATGTGCGACCCAAAGGAGCAACGAAATCATAATACTCCATTTAACCATACCTAGCACTGCACCTGCAAAACTGTCAAACACCCCTAAAATCGTCAGATTTAATGCCTGCTTCACCAAATAAGCAAGGACACGAATGACAATAGTCACCAATAAAAAAATAAGTATAAAGGCAATAAAAGGTAGCATAAAGGTGAGGCTCTCTACCCTCTCGGCCAATATAGCCGCACCCCAATGCATGAAACGAAAGGCGAAAACAATGCCGATAAAAAAAGCCACGATCGACAGCAGGCCTATGAAAAGCCCCTGCTTATAGCCACTGTATGCACCAATAGCCAGCATGATCAATAAAATGATGTCGATCGGGCTCAACGTGTCACGCCAGTAAGGCTTTTACTTTTTCAGAAATGAGTTTTCCATCCGCCTTTCCAGCAAGCTGCTTGGAAGCTGCACCCATTACCTTTCCCATATCTTTCGGGCCTTCGGCGCCTACTTCAGAAATGATTTCTTTCAATGCGGCTTCCAATTCCGCTTCGGACAGCTGCTTCGGCAGGTATTCTTGAATTACTTCCAGTTCCCCCAGCTCAACTTCCGCCAAGTCCTGACGGTTTTGTTGTTGGAAAATATCAGCAGAGTCCTTCCGCTGCTTGGCCGCTTTGGTCAAAATCTTGATTTCCTCCTCGCTGGAAAGGCCTTTATCCCCTCCCGTTTTGGTTTCTTCCAATAAAATTAGGGATTTGATAGCACGGAGGGCCCGCAACCGGTCTTTGTCTTTGGCAAGCATCGCTTTCTTAATCTCTCCTTCAATGGTTAACTTCAAGCTCATGGGTGGAATGGGTTCGTTATACAATATAAGATGGATCTTTCCCTAGAATTTATTCGACAGGGTTGCTATTTACGTCTTTTCAAAACCAAATTTCAAATGGTTCGGTTTATCTTTGGAAAAGCTTTTGCTGCAAAATTAAAGTTTAATTGCCAATATGACGAAGTTAAGTGTAAATATTAATAAAATAGCTACCCTAAGAAATGCACGGGGAGCCAATAATCCAGATGTACTGCGGGTCGCCCAAGATGCCGAACGATTCGGCGCACAGGGAATCACGGTTCACCCCCGGCCGGACGAGCGACATATCCGCTACGACGACGTACTGCAGCTGAAGGAAATCGTGACGACGGAATTCAACATAGAAGGCTATCCAGACAAGCGCTACATGGATCTGATCCGTCTAACCAAACCTGCCCAAGCGACGCTGGTACCGGATCCCCCGGAAGCCATTACCTCCAATACAGGATGGGACACCATCAGCCACAAGGACATGTTGACGGACATTATTGCGGAGCTACACGAATATGGCGTACGCACCTCTATTTTTATCAACCCCGAAACGAAATTCTTTGAACCCGCCAAGCTTACGGGGACAGACAGGGTAGAGCTGTATACCGAACCATACGCCAGTATGTTTCCCTCAGATCGTGAAAAGGCTGTCAAACCTTATGTGGAAGTATCGGAATTGGCGCGCGATTTGGGGCTTGGGTTAAATGCCGGGCATGACTTGGATCTCCATAACTTATCCTTCCTGAAGCAGCATATCCCCTGGCTTGAGGAAGTCTCCATAGGTCATGCGTTGGTCTGCGACGCCTTGTACTATGGCTTGGAAAATACGATTCAAATGTACAGAAGGCAGCTGGAACTTTAATAAGCACTTACAACCTGACAAGACTTTAAATGAAATTAAACGTACGTAAAACCGGTACCGGAAAGCCTCTCATTATCCTACACGGACTATTTGGCTCCGCAGACAACTGGATGAGTATCGCCAAGGAGCTGAGTGAATCCTATAGGTTGTATCTTGTAGACCAACGAAACCACGGGGATTCGGGTCACTCCGACGAGTGGAATTACCAGGTAATGGCAGCCGATATCGTGGAGCTGATGGATGAGGAAGGGCTGGACAAGGCGTTTCTTATGGGACATTCTATGGGTGGAAAAACGGCTATGTTTGTCGCATTGATGCATCCTGCACGGGTAGAGAAACTAATCGTTGCGGATATTGCGCCAAGGTATTACCCTGTGCACCATGAAAAAATATTGGAAGGGCTCAATGCTATTGATCTGGAAACGCTCAGTTCAAGAAAGGAGGCTGATGACAAACTGTCCGAGCACATTGATGAGGTAGGTATCCGTCAGTTTCTGTTAAAAAGCTTGACCCGTAAGGACGGCAAGTTTGCCTGGAAGGTAAATCTTCCCGTAATCACCGAAAAAATAGAAATTGTTGGGGAAGGGATCGCTCTTGACGGAAGCTTTGATGGGCCAACGTTGTTTATGGGCGGCGCTAATTCACAGTACATCCAAGACAAAGACCGGGAAGATATCGACCGTTACTTCCCAAACAGTCATCTTATTTATATTAAAGAGGCCGGCCATTGGCTCCACGCTGAGCAGCCGGCAGCAGTGATTGAGACGGTGAAGGCATTTTTGGGAGAGTAGTTTAGGCAACAAATGATCTAACATGTTGTCTGAATACATAATAAACAGGCTTTGGTAGTAAGCACCTACTTCGTTAAGCTATTCTCCAAAAAATTAGAAGAAACTAATCTTCCTGCCCGCCACCACGCCTGAAAAAATAACCACATAGAAACATAGTACACATAGTGGGGATGATTGATGGCTAGTTTGGCTTTTTTAATTTTATTTCTCTGTGAACTATGCGGCTATGTGGTGAAAAAAACACAGCACAAAGAGGTTTTCAGATACCGACTACCTTTACCACGGACTTTATAAAAACTGCTCTGATGCCGGAGGACCTTCTTGGATATGCTGTACTCCAAAAATCAGACGAACTAATCTTCCTGCCCGCTACCAACCCTGAAAAACTAACCACATAGAAACATAGTACACATAGTGGGGATGATTGATGGCTAGTTTGGCTTCTTTAATTTTTATTTCTATGTGAACTATGCGACTATGTCGTGAAAAAACACATAGCGCACATAGTTCGGATAATTAGTGCCTGCTTCGAAAACGGTTTTTTCTATATGGATTATCTGCCTATGTGATGAAAAAAGAAGTTCGAGGCCAAGGAGTGAAAAAGCGAAATAAAGTTTGGGAGAATTCTCTTACCTTTAGGCAGCAGAAATGTTATGAAGGAATTTAATTTTAGAAATAGAAACTTACTAACCGGCCCACACGTGCTGGGTCCCTTGATTATTTTGGCCGGATTAGTGGCTTTGGTAAGTACCGCAATTTTTAATGATGAAGAAACAGTTACAAAGAATTTATTAGTAGGAGGAGGAGCGTTAGTCTTGGGAGTTTTTATAATCAAATCCTATGAAGGTACACGGATAGATTTGTCCAAAAAAAGCGTGTTCGCCTATTTGTCAATCGCGGGATACAAAATGGGCAAATGGAAAGCACTTCCCGACATCTCCGTGGTAAAAGTAGTGTCAAACAGTTATGTCAGAACGAACGTACCTAACGGAATAAGCCCCACGTTCTCAGGAAAAGTAACCGAGTTCAAACTAATGCTCTATTCAGCTGATTCAAATCCTGAACTGACTTTTGTCTATGCAAAACGCAAGAAAGCGATTAAACAGGCTACTAAATTAGCAACACATTTAAATGCTGCGTTGCTACTCGAACTTTAAGGCAGTTGACAACAGTTTTTTGTGGTAGGTGATTTTCGATAAGCATTTACCGCCTATATCGTAATTGAGGTCGCTGTCACTAAATAAAAGAAGCCGATTGTTTTAGTTTGTTTCCGATATCTTCCAGGGCAAAAGTTAGCTTTTTCAGCTCGTCAGCCGAAAAAGCCACTTTGTCGGTGTTGACCTTTCAACCCAAACAGCGGCCTCACCCAATTCCACCTTCTGATCGCTACCTCATACAACACCCAAGCCAACCCAAAGGTGCCGAGCGACATAAACGCAAACTTCGCACCCAAGTTCCATTCCCAATGCATGACTAAGTAGCCCAGCGCAACAGTAATTGTCTGATGCAGGATATAAAAAGGGTATACAGCCTCATTGGCGTAGCTAAGTCCCCTACTCGATCGGTTGAGGTAAGCTGCAGCGTAGCCAAAAAGTGTCATTATCCAAGCCCACGTGTTTACTACTTTAAAGAACGCTTCAATAAAGTGGACTACAACAGCGTCCGCAAAGGCCAGTCTTAACCCAATCATGAGCGAAAAAGCTACTAACCCAAGGTACAGGTATTTCCTTCGATTGGTTTCTACGGTAGGCCAAAATGTCTCCCGCACAGAGATTAACAGGAATCCATAGAGGAACAAGGTACAGTAATTGACCAAATTGAACCAGTCGTCAACAAAGGCATGGGTGCTTTCGAAAAACGGCTCTAGCAAGCTTTCCCAAAAGTAAAGCGGAATAATCAGCCAAAATAGCCCAAAGGGTCGCTTAGCCCACTCGGTGATGGTTTGAAGAATTTCGGATGTCGGATTTCTACGCAAATAGGTAAAAAGGGGAATGAGAATGATGGAAAATGCCAACAGGTAGGGTAAAAACCAGAGGTGATGCCATGAAAGGTTCCCAGATGGATACACACCATCAAACGCGTACTGAGGCCAAAAGTCGAGGTACCCCCCCAAAAACTGCCCCCGATCCAAACGTTCAAAATAAACCTGGGGCGGCACAACAATAGCCATACCTACAACAAGCGGAAGAAGCAATCGCTTAGTCCGTTCTCCCGCGAACTGGAGGCTACTTCTTTTGGCGAGTGCATAATAGGTACCCATTCCCGAGATGACAAAGAGGATAGAGAGCCGCCACTGATTGACAAATAGCATTGGCCAACGTAGCTCCGGGTAAATGATATCGTTCTTGATATGCCATCCCCAAGGTACGAAGAACATGCCTACATGATAAAATATCAACAGTCCAAAGACCAATACTCGGAGCCAATCGAGGTCGTATCTGCGCATGATTATATGTTTTTGACAAATGTAGCCATGTCCGAGTTACTTTTTGTGGCCTTGGGATGCCTGTCAATAAGTTGTGATGAACTGCAAGGTAAAGTGCGTGAAAAACATCCTATTGTCGCTTAGTTATTTGGATCAATTTATCTACGGAATACTGTCTACAGTAAATGTCAAAACGAGACCTTTCGTATTGTTGACGATTCTTGCCAATTTTTTCGTCAAACTGCGACAGAAAAATAAATATGATCACGAGTGGCTACATATACTATCCATCATCACAAAAATCCCACTTTTTAACAGCATCAGCGTAAAACAGGAACCCAATAGACGCATTGACTATAACTTTGTTGACGATAGGCAGCGGTGAGGTATACTGACCGATACGTACAAGAATAGGTACTTTAAATAATATACCAATTATGCCTTAAATCGGTGGTGAAGGCTGAAGCTATATTGTTGAAAATTGTCGCTCAAAGGTTTGGATCATGGTCCTAGAGACGGGCACAGTGAAATCTAAACCCGGAATAACAAGCTGTAACCCTTGGGCATTCCCTTTTACCTGTTCAACCACCGCAAGATTTACCAAGTAAGATCGGTGTGTTTTGCAAAAATTTGGCAGATGCTGAAGTTGGGTTTCCAGATCCTTCAGTGTCATCCTTTTGATATGTTTTTCTGTTTTTGGACCAGCAATGTATATTTCCAAGTAATTGCCCTCAGCCTTAGCCAGGAGTAGATCCTTAGGATCGACCGTGAAATCATCGCTCTTCTGACGGGTACTTATGAAAATTGGTCGTGAAACAGGTGTCGTTTGGGCGCCAGCAGCACGAGGATTAAGAAGGTCTGCTTGGCTACGGTGATTGCGCTGAAGGCGCAAAAAGTTGAGCGGTATCAAAATGAATGCAAACAAGATTCCCACGAGGAAGGTATTTCGGATTTCCTCATACAGATACCTCATCGTCCAATTGAGTGGGTTGTCGTAGATGAAATCCCGAATAAGGAATTGGCTAATACCCACTACCACTAGATATCCAGCTATCAAAAGCATTTCTTTTCCAGTGGTCCATTGTTCTTCCTTTACCCGGCGGTTCAAAATTCCAAACCAGACAATAGCAACAACCATCGCATTGAAGGAATGGAACATGGATATCCAAAAATACCCCATCCGATGCTCAGGTCTATATACTTCAAAGGGTTCAAATAGGTAATTAAATCCCAAACTCATCAGAAAAATAATGAGGGCAAGGTAACCGACCGGGATTTCCTTGTAGTAGTACGGATAGGGGTTTCGAAACGAAGTAGGCCAAGTTACCATATGCTCAGACTTGTGATTCCATTCTTGCCCATTAGAATTCCTTCAAAAATAGCTACTTTTTAGTAGCTATTTCTACCAAAATAGAAATCAATCAACTTTTAATTATAACGCAAAACTGTATTTTTAGAATTATGAAGTGGATTATTTTGATTACTTTCTATTTATACTAATTAAATATTTTTACAATACCTAGAAGCCAAGTATATATTTTGTTATATTACTTCAAAATGGCTCCCGAAAATTTTTTACGCCTAAATAAACCACGTTCAAACCCAAAAAAATGAATCAAAACCGACCTTTAATTGCCGCAAGTAGAGACGAAATAACGTTCACGTTAGATGTAAAAAGTGGATCGCTGCCATCCGACTGGTATGGGCATGTATTTATAAATTCTCCCGCTGGAACTGTGAATTCAAATGGACTTCCCTACCCTTTGGACAGTCATGAATTAGGTAGTCCGATTATGAATGGCGATGGACTTGTGTTCCGTTTTGATCTCGGGGTAGAAAAAGTTGCCGTTACTACAAAATTGATGAAGCCTCCCTGCTTCTATGCCGACCTTGCTACAAAAGTGGGGAATGAAAATGGATTTGGTAGGCTATATGAATTCAAAAACCTTGGACTGACACGAATGTCTCTCGAACTTGGATCAAGAGATGAATTGAATACTGCTGTAACCCCCGTCAAATTCAAAGGAGATACATCCACACGGATGTTGGCTTGCTACGATGCTGGAAGGCCTTGGGAGATAGATCCCCATTCCTTGGATATGATCTCTGCAATTGGAGCAAATTCGGAATATGCCGCTTCTACCCCGGATTTTTTATTTGCCTTTCCCGTGGTACAAACTACAGCGCATCCAAGTTTTGACCCCCGCACCCAGGAACTTTTCGTGGCCAATTACACCAAGTCATTTAAAACGCTATCAGAACATGAGGTAATTGTCGAAATGCTAAAAGGCGATATCGAAAAAGTGGAGCACTTTTTTGAACATATAATTCACCGGGTAGGGAAACACAAGGATCATGACGATGTGATTGATGAGTTGGACGGGCTAATTTCAGTCCATGACAAAGAACACGAGACCAAACTCCTTCATTGGGTAAAGGGCCTATTTCATTCTCACAAAGAAAAGGTTGAGGGCAGTAAAAACAGAAAGGGACCGTTTCGCTGGATCAAAAAGCTTTTTCAGTCTCTCCTGAAAAAGGTACTGAATAAAAAAGGCCAAAAGGCATCCAACGCGATTACCGATGATGTATTTCTTTTGAGGTGGTCGGGGGCCTCAGGGCCGTTGGATAGGTGGAAAGTGGTAGATGCCGAAGGCAGACCGTTGGTAATTAATCAATGCATGCATCAGACGACACTCACGGAGGATTACATCCTGCTTGCCGATGCATCCTTCAAATTTGGCTTCGACTTACTATTTAACAGTCCTTTTAAAAGTAAAAAAATTGATGACTGGCTTCGCCATTATCTAACTACTGCCCAAGAACCCTTTTTGGACATGTACATTATCAAAAGGTCCCAATTGGATCCGTCAAAGGATACGGTAGTTGGCGAAAAATTGAAAAAACCGATACCGCTGGAGGCCGTACACTTTTCAGCCGAATACAGCAATCCAAACGGCGTCATCACCCTTCATCTGGCCCATAACAGTGCGGCTTGCCTTGCAGAATCGGTAAGAACTTTTGACACCTTGGCTCCTGACGGATCACAACCGGTAGATCCGGAAGTAGTAGGGCTGATTTCCGTAGGATGCATGGATATAGGTAGAATCGGAAAAGTAGCCATTGATGCGGAGCAAGCCGAAATAATCTCCGAAGACTATATCATTGAACCTGGCAATTTAGATAAGCCGGAAGAAATTGGCGTCCACACATGGGGAGTCGGTTTATATACTTATCGCGACATTATCTCAGCTGACACCCCGGTAGAAAAAATCAGATTTAACTATTGGTCCTGCTATGGTCTTGACCCGAGACTGTTGACCAAGTTTATTTACGATCTCTATGACGACTACCCCAATCGCAAATATACGCCCGAACAGATGAGTGCCATTACGAAAAAGGGGATACCGTTTGTGCTTTCTAGACAGAATACTGACACCATGGAACTGGAGGATTTTTATCAATTCAGTACAGATGTCATATTGAAATCAGTTCAGTTCGTACCAAGGGTTCCGAATGCCCCATCCGTAACCGATGACCCGCAAAAGGACGGCTATATTTTCACCACCGAATTGGTGAATTACCCAAATGCGAACGGCAATAATTACCAATGCGAAATCTGGATATTCAAAGGATGGGATTTGTCTAGTGGACCTTGTTGCATCTTGAACAGTCCAAATCTCGATTATGCGTTTACGCTTCATTCGGCTTGGACGGCCGATGCTGTTTCGCCCGACAGTCGATCTTATTACGTCAACCCCAGGGAGGACTACGACGCGGTAATCAAGAAGGTAGAACCAAAATCTAGACAAGCGAAAATTCAAGCGCTATTTAACCAATTCATCTACCCCGAGTTTGAAAAATGAGATTATCTAATTACCCCAAAGCATGACAATTGGAAACTATGACATCCTAAGCGTAATCGTCCAAACGGAAAGTTCCAAGCTATTTCTAGCCAAAAACCAAGGAACCGGAAATAGGTATGTCTTAAAAATTTCGAACCGAATACTCGAAAACAGTAACAGGGATTTTTCAATTTGCAATGAATTTGAGATTTACAAGCGGTTGCATGAGGGATCCGAGACAGAACTTTTCAAACACGACGACCAATTTATCTTTGCGCGAGAATATAGGGAGGGGATCACCTTGGATAAATGGATGGCATCAAAAACACGGACGCTTACGGAGAAACTAAAAGTAGCTTCCAAGATCCTAAAGATTTTAGGGCAAATCCATGACAAAAAACTAATCCATAAAGACCTCAATCCATCAAATATCATTGTCAATGAAGCTACCCAAGTCGTTTATATCATAGACTTTGATTTGTCGTCTCGACTTGATTTTAAAGCTAGTTTTCTTGGAAACCCCCAAAAGCTCGAGGGAACACTGCCCTATATCTCTCCTGAACAAACCGGTCGCATGAACCGATCCGTGGATTATCGATCAGATCTTTACTCGTTCGGAATCGTACTTTATGAATTGTTTTCTGGTGCCTTACCTTTCGGAAAAGATGACCATTTAGAAATTATACATGGGCATTTATCTAAAAGGCCAGCCCCTATCAGAAGCATTATACCAGAATTTCCCGCTGTACTTGACGCAATTGTTCAAAAATTATTAAATAAGAATGCGGAAGACAGATACCAGTCCACGCATTGCTTGTTAACTGACTTGGAGACCTGTGCCTCAATTACCACCCAATCAAGTACGCTCGATTTGTTTGAGATCGCGGTTGTAGACCGCCCCCTGTATTTTCAAATACCCGAAAAGCTATACGGGAGGACGCATCAAATAGAAAAGCTAATTCATGCATTCCACCTCTGTACCGAAGGAAGAAAGATAATGGTCACCTTGGGAGGCTATGCAGGTATTGGGAAATCCGCTTTGGTTAATGACATCCACATTCCCATTACGCTAAAAAGAGGGTTTTTCATAGATGGAAAATACGAGCAAATCCAGCGGAACACGCCTTACTTGGCCTGGAAGCAAGCGTTTAACAAATTTGTCGAGATCATACTCACAGAGGATAACGATACCTTGGCCTATTGGAAGCAACGGATTACAATCGCATTGGGGACATCCATAGGGGTCATCACGGAGCTCATTCCGATGGTAGAAAAAATCATCGGGCAGCAGGAAATACCGGAGTATTTATCTGCAATGGAAGATATGAACAGGTTTAACTATGCGCTAAGGCAATTTGTCAAAGCCATAAGCACCCCCGAACATCCATTGGTAATATTCCTAGATGACCTACAATGGGCAGATGCCGCATCTTTGGAGCTACTTCGGACAGTCATGACCGAGCCCGGACTAGGTCATCTCCTGGTCATCACCGCTTATAGGAGCAACGAAGTCACAGAAACACATCCTTTTACCAGTTGTGTTATCGAATTGGAGAAAGAATGGAAAAAAGTGAATGAGACCGATACAAGTACCGCCTATGCCCCGGACGGAAAGTTGGTCATTCCCCTAAGCCTACAAAACCTAAAGCTAACGGATATTCTCAACCTGGTAAACGACACGTTTAAAGATTCGTCTGCGGACACACTACAACTTGCCCAACTCATTCTAACGAAAACCAAAGGCAATCCCTTTTTTATACACACCTTTTTGGAATCGCTTTTTGAGGACAATCTAATCCGACTAGAACAGGAGAATAATACACTCCTTTGGAAGTTCGACTTTGAAAAAATCGGTCAACTTTTTGTTTCTGATAGCGTCAGCGAATTAATGGCCCATCAGCTGGGGAAACTCCCAGAAAACACTAGGAGGGCGTTGAAAAATGCCGCGTGCATTGGATTTAGGTTTCACTTGCGGGATTTATCCCTTGTATCCGGCCTAGAAATGGGCACGGTGGAAGCGGAACTTTGGCCGGCGATTTCTTCTGGCTATATCATCCCCGTCGACTCAACGTATAAATACCTCCCAGGTACCGATCTAAATGAGGGGTATTCCATGGAGTTCAAATTTGCCCATGATAGAATCAGGCAAACCTTCTACGAATCCATCAGCGAAAAGGAGCGGATCGAGAATCATCATGCAACGGGGATGATTTTACTCGAACAGCTGAATCTTGCTGATCCTTCAGAAAAAATCTTTGATATAGCCGGCCACCTAAACAAAGCACAAGATTTAGTACTTGATCATGGACAATTGCGGCAAATCAACTTCTTAGCAGGCAAAAAAGCTAAGACCAATGCTGCCTATGAATCAGCCTATTCCTATTTCATAGCTGCAATAACCTACTCAGATTCAGATGCCTGGGATAAAGGTTACGAGGCTCACCTACAATTACACATAGAAACGGCGGAATGTGCCTACTTGACCAGCCAATATACAGAGACAGAACGGTGGGTCGCGATCATACTGAGTAACGCAAAATCTGCCGTTGATTACGCTAAGGGAATAGAAATAAAGGTAGATGCATTTTTTGTCCAACAGATGTTTCAGCAATCGCTGGACTATGGGCTTGACGCATTAAAGCGTATGGGAATGAAATTGCCGCCTAACCCCACAAAGATAGACGTTGTCAAAGAATTACTGATTACAAAGTGGAAGACAAGAGCTGTAATTCCTGAATCAGTACTTGATCTGAAAGAAATTGAAGATCAAAATTTGATCCCGATACTTAGGATGTTAACACTACTTATCGCGCCGGTTTTCTTTTTAAATATCAATCTTTTTGTGATCATCGTACTTCGGGTATCACAAATCACCCTCCTAAAGGGCATTTCCTCTTACGGCTCGTTTGCTCTAACCTCCTACGCTTACATATTGTACTCAAGTGGAGATGTTAAAAAAGGCCTTCTTTATTACCAAATCTGTTGGAAACTCTTTGACAGAAAATCTTTGTCTAAATACAAAATTCGGTCGAAGTTTAACTTGTTATTTTTTATGGGACATTCTCCCAGTTCTGTATTTGATACCCTGAATCCCTTTATTACTACTTTTCAGCAAAGCATGGAAAGTGGGGATACAAAATACGCCGGTTTTCTGGGCAATGCCTATACAACAAACGCATTCATTGTAGGAAGTGATTTGGACGAATTAAAACTGGATTTGAGAAGGATGCTTCAATATAACATTCAGGTCAAAAACATTACGGCCCAGACCTTTTCTGAAATTTACCTGCAATTTGTCACTTGCCTTCAGGGAGATGCCGCTAAGCCTTCAGAGCTAGACGGAACCTACTTCAAATCCGGGGAGAAGCTTCAAGGCTTCTATGATGAAAAAATTGAACCCTTGATCTTCAACTACCACCTTTTCCAATCACAACTGTCCTTTTTGTACGACGAAGTTGAGGCTGCGGTAGGACATGGGAAAACGATGTTTTCATATGCTAACGCACAGAATGGCACCGCCCAAGGCAATGTGATTTTTTTTCTGGACGCATGCTACAATTTCCAGATGTCCCTTGGAAAAAAAGAA
Source organism: Cytophagales bacterium (assembly GCA_016124425.1). Taxonomy (GTDB): domain Bacteria; phylum Bacteroidota; class Bacteroidia; order Cytophagales; family Cyclobacteriaceae; genus Lunatibacter. Next base: position 2,684 of record WGNT01000008.1, on the reverse strand, counting down.
AATAGGAAACCCGTCATAGGGAGATTAAAGAGACACCTTCGAAAAATAAAAAAGATTGCGGAGATATCAACTACTGACTTCGCACATAAAGTAGTTCTGGTACGGGCTTTTATCTCGGCATTGGAGGAAAACACAACCGATGCCTTGCGTCTTTTCCGATCAGGAATTGAAATGATAGATCCAAAAACGAACGCCTACTTCCAGGCGGTAGCTCTTTCCCTTTATGCGCGCTATTGCCAGTATCTCGGGATTCTCGATTTGGCTGTTGTCACCGCTAAAAAAAGCGCCGCGGCATTCAATGGGTTTGGCGCAAGGGGGGTCGCCGATCATATCAAGAAAAAATACACCGACCTAGGATCCTGGCCGATAGAAGCAGGCACCCTAAACGTGCGATCTTCCAATGCAGGCTCAAGCAATAAAGAAGGAATAGATATTTTTAGCGTCATTAAGGGTTCCCAAGTGATTTCCGAGGAACTAGAACTCAACCTTTTGATCCGAAAACTATTACTATTGATGGTGGAAAATGCCGGGGCTGAGCGCGGCGTTTTGGTTCTGGCAAAAGATTCCGAGTACAGGATGGTAGCAGAAGCAGATAATCAAGGGACCGTTAAACCACTCACTGATGAACCTTACCAAAAATTCGACGCTGCCTCTAATGCGGTTATGAACTACGTCATACGCACTGGAAACCCAGTAATTTTGGATCAGGCACATGTAACCGGAAGGTTTGTAATGGATGCGTATGTCCATCGCCATCAAATTAGATCGCTGCTGTGCATGAAAATCACCCACAAAAACGATTTGATAGGCATTCTTTATTTGGAAAATAACCTTGTGACCGGGGCTTTTACCCCGGATAGAATAGAAATCCTAAACATATTGGCGACCCAGGCAGCTATATCCATCGAAAATGCGAAGTATTACAAGCAAATTAACGATTTAAATATCGCCTATGAACGGTTTGTTCCGCAGTCATTCCTAAACCAGCTCGATAGGAAAAGCATTATCGATATAAGGTTGGGAGACCAAAGCAGTAAAACAATGTCCGTGATGTTTGCGGATATCAGGGGCTTTACTTCCCTATCGGAGCGAAAATCTCCCGACGAAATTTTCACTTTACTGAATGAAATTTGGGGAATAATCAATCCGATCATAGATTCCCACGGGGGTATCATTGATAAATACATCGGAGATGCAATTATGGCGCTTTTTCCGACCTCTCCGGCACAAGCATTGCGTGCCGCAGTGGAAATCCAACATGCCATTTTAGAATTTAATGTGGCAAGGGCATCGACGGGTGACTTTATTCGTATGGGCATGGGTGTCAATCATGGAACGATGATATTGGGTACGGTGGGTTCAGAGGTGAGATTAAATACGACAGTGATCGGCGATACGGTGAATGTAGCAGCAAGGTTAGAAACCCTCTCAAAGCAACTAGGGTCGAAAGTGTTGCTGACCTCCGGCATGAGGGATGAAATTGAGGAACCCTTTTCCTTTACGTTCAGAAATCTGGGAAGCCATATACTTTCTGGAAAATCTCATGAAATGACAATACTTGAGGAATTTTCCGCTATTGAAGGGCCTCTCAAAGAACAAATAATAGCTCACCTACCGCTATTCAACACATTTATCGATGCTTTCGACCGGGGGGACATGCAGGAGGCATCAAGGCATCTGAGCGCATATCTAGTACAAGTTCCTGATGACCACATCGCTGAATTTTATAGACAAAAGTTCCGGTAGTGTTTGACCATGGGAAAACTTAGGCCTACCTGCTAGTCCCAACTCGTATCCTGCTTGGTTGTTTTCAAAGTTTTTATAGGCCTTCAGAAAGTATGCCAATGCTTTGTTCCGCTCAGCGTGCATCATCTCAGAGTCCATAACTTCCTTGTTGATTGTCACACACTCACGTCCCGCTACGTCGTTTTTAAACCGCGTCACCTCTTCTAGGGTTGATGCATACTTGGATGTGAGCGCATCGGTGATTACCAGAGCCCCCGCATTTATAAATGGGTTTCTTGGAATGCCCTTTTCGAATTCCAGTTGTGCAATGGAGTTAAAGGGATTGCCACTTGGTTCTACTTAAAAGCTCATGTACATTTCTTGCTCTAAAATGGGAAAATCCACTTTCCATGGAAAAGTTAACTATGTTTTTTAATTTGATTGCAAAACATAGGTAAAATGTCGACCGCTCCTACGGAGCTTGTACGCCCAGACATAAATTTGCTCAAGAATAACTCAGTTAAGAGGAAAATTAGTTGTCGTAGGGTTCTAATTATAGAGAGTTTTATTCGTTTCGGCCAAACCCAGTGCCATAGGCACGCCCGATATATTAGCCGTAGTTTTTAACCTACGGGCACATATGTCCGACCATTGGTTCAAGTCCCGTAGGGACGGACGATATAAAAACGGTGGTATTATCCAGAACACCTAAATTTTATCCTAGGAAAATTTTTTTCACCACATGCCCTTGGATGCAACGCCAAACACTAACGTGGGAAACATCGGCCGTGCCTACGGCACTTTGCGGCAACGTGTGTGCCATTGATCCATGGGTTGAAACCCATGGCTAAAATGTCGGCCGCTCCTACGGAGCTTGTACGCCCAGACATAAATTTGCTCAAGAATAACTCAGTTAAGAGGAAAATTAGTTGTCGTAGGGTTCTAATGATAGAGAGTTT
>WGNT01000146.1 GCA_016124425.1 Cytophagales bacterium | reverse complement strand
TGAGTTTTGCACTAGTCATACAGGCCATGATCAATATGGCCGTAGCCGTAGGGCTAGTACCTATCACGGGGCTCCCGCTTCCAATGATCAGCATGGGAGGTACCTCGCTAATATTTACGGGGATTTCGTTGGGCATTATCCTAAGCATAAGCAGGGGCGACCATGAAGATGCGTTTCCCTCGGATACAAATACAATGAGAAGAGTTGCTAAAGCCGCATAAGGGTGAAAGAGGTAAATAGGACATATCGGTTGATTATCAGTGGTGGCGGTACCGGGGGACACATTTATCCCGCGATCGCCATTGCGCAGGCCTGGGAAGAAAAGCACCCTGGCAGCGATATCCTGTTTGTCGGTGCCGAAGGGAAAATGGAGATGCAAAAAGTACCCGAAGCCGGATTCCGGATCGTCGGGCTTCCCATCGCGGGATTGCAGCGATCCCTTTCACTGAAAAACCTAAGCTTCCCGATCAAACTACTAAAAAGCCTGTATAAAGCAAAAGAGATCGTATCCGCCTTCGCTCCGGACATCGTCGTAGGTGTTGGTGGATATGCGAGTGGGCCGCTTCTGTTTGCCGCCCAACAGCGGGGCATTCCTACCCTACTCCAAGAGCAGAATTCCTATGCGGGACTTACCAATAAATTACTGGCAAAAAAGGCGAATGCTATTTGTGTTGCTTATCCCGGTATGGAAAAGTTTTTCCCTAAGGATCGGCTACATTATACCGGTAATCCGGTGCGACAGGACATCTTAGACGTAGCTGATAAAAAAGAAAAAGGGCTGGAGCACTTCGGCTTAAATCCTTCGCTCCCTACCCTTCTGATATTGGGAGGAAGTCTTGGAGCCCGCACCATTAACCGGGCCGTGGAAGCATCCATGCAAAGGTTTGAAGCGGAGGGCTATCAGGTTCTTTGGCAGACAGGACGGTATTACCATCAGGAAATGAAAAAGGCGGTGCAGGACAGTGGACTGCAGGCGATTTATCCCCACGAATTCATTCGGGAAATGGACCTTGCTTATGCTGTTGCAGATATTGTCGTCTCTAGGGCCGGCGCATTGTCTGTATCAGAGCTAAGTCTGGTGGGAAAACCGGTGATCTTCATCCCATCGCCCAACGTTGCTGACGACCATCAGACGAAAAATGCGCAAACCTATGTCTCCCAAGACGCCGCTTGGTTGCTTAGGGACGAGGATGCCGTGGAAGCGTTACCTGCGTTGGTTGCAAAGTTGATGGCCGATGCGGCGATGCAACTCACACTCGGAGAAAACATCAGGAAATTAGCTAAAAAGGAATCCGCAAAAGAAATTACAAACATTTTGGAATCGTTGATCAAATGAATTTAAAGGAACTACATAGCGTATATTTTCTAGGTATTGGCGGAATTGGTATGAGTGCTATTGCCAGGTGGTTCAATTACATCGGTGTTCCTGTATTTGGCTACGACAAAACCCCTTCCCCACTTACGGAAAGCCTTTCAAGCGAAGGCATAGCCATTACCTATAAAGATGCTATTGAAGAGCTCCCCTCCGACTTCCTGTCCACTACCGAAAACAGGCTTGTTGTGTGGACTCCTGCCATTCCAAAGGATTCCATTCTAAAAAATCACTTGGTGCAGTCAGGCTTTGTGCTTAAAAAACGGGCAGAGGTACTTGGCATGATCACCAAAAATATGGTAGCCGTAGCGGTGGCAGGAACCCACGGCAAAACAACTACTTCTTCACTTGTGGCCCACTTGCTAAAGCATTCCGGCAAAAACATTGCTGCTTTCCTCGGCGGTCTGACACAGAACTACCAAAATAACCTTATTCTTCATGATGAGGGTAGCGAGGAAGAACCTATAGTGGTAGTGGAAGCAGACGAATTTGACCGTTCATTTCTTCATCTACATCCCACGATCAGTATCGTTACAAGTGCGGACGCAGATCATTTGGATATTTATGGTGACGCCAGCCACTTGCTTGAGGGTTTCAGGAGCTTTATCAAGCTGAATGATCCGGCGGGCAAACTCTTTATACATTATAAAGCGCTGGAGAAATTGGATCCTTCAACCCTTGAAGGTAGGTCCATTCAGGTGTATGGGCTGAATTCGCCGGGTATCAGGGCCACCAATATTAAGGAAGGCATTCACGGATTCCAATTCGACTATGTATCCGGAGACACCGTCATCCCTGCTTTATTGCTGCCTATTCCTGGCTTCCACAATATTGAAAATGCGCTGGCAGCCATTTCAGTTGCGTTGGAGGTAGAGGTAACTCCCGATCAGGTACGCGCGGGACTGGCGTCGTATCTAGGGGTAAAACGCCGCTTTGAGGTAGTCTATCAGGATGAAAATAAAGTATTTATAGACGATTACGCCCACCATCCAGAGGAAATCCGGGCGTTTTTGCAGTCAGTCCGGGCCATCTATCCGCAACGTAAAATAACGGCTATCTTTCAGCCACACCTGTTCACCCGTACGCGGGATTTTGCATCGGGCTTCTCTGAGAGCTTATCGTTAGCGGACGAGGTGATTCTTTTGGATATCTATCCTGCACGGGAGCTACCCATCCCCGGCGTGGTCTCTGAAATGCTTTTGGATGAAATTACATCTCCTACCAAAAGCCTGCGATCGAAAGCGGAATTGTTAGGTTACCTAGACCAAATCAACCCGGAAGTTTTGGTTACAATCGGAGCTGGGGATATAGACCGGTTAGTAACCCCTATTTCAAAATGGATGCACGATGGAAAAAGCTAGAAAATGGAAATTTAAGAAATCGGTGATTTTCGGCTTTTTGGGGCTGATTATCATTGTCTTCATCGCACTCATCGAACACAGGGAGAAGGACCGCCGTTTTTCCGGTCTTGAGGTATATATTCAAGGCGTAAGCCAGGTATATTTTGTCGAGGAAAAGGAAATACAACAGATGTTGCAACGTGAATTTCCAGAGCTGACGGTAGGTGAATCATTGAAAAAGATTTCGATATACGAGTTGGAGAAAAAAGTAGAAAGCCACCCCTTCGTGCGGGATGCAGAAGTCTATACAGATTTGAAAGGAAAGATAATGGTGAAGATTGCGCAACATATTCCCATGGCCCGGATCGTCCGTCCTATGGCTTCTGACGGATACATCAGTCAGGAAGGAAAAATCTTGCCCTTATCTTCCAATTTCACTCCCCGGGTATTGACGGTAGAAGGAAGAGGTGCGGAGAGAATCCTTGACAAAGGCACCTTGGGGCCGGAACATGAAGGGTTCTTAAATCTACTGACCTTCATCACCGAGGATGAATTTTGGAATGCTCAGATCAATGGGCTAGAACTGCTTTCAAACGGCGAAGTACTACTTCATCAGCAAGTCGGCAAGCAGGTCATCGAATTTGGAGCCCCAGAAGAAATCCCGGGCAAGTTTCAAAAAGTAAACCTGTTCTACGACGAGATAGTACCCAAAAAAGGCTGGAACGCCTATAAGCGGGTAAATGTAAAATTTAAGGATCAGATCATTTGTGAATAACTGTAAGCGCTATGGAAAATGAAAAATTAGTAGTAGGCCTTGATATTGGGACTACCAAAATCTGCGCCATCATTGGGCGCAAAAATGAATACGGTAAGCTGGAGGTGTTGGGAATGGGTAAGGCCGTTTCGGAAGGAGTAATCAGAGGAATCGTGACCAATATTGACAAGACTGTAAATGCCATCCAAAAGGCCGTAACCGAAGCTTCGGAAATGTCCAACGTGGACATCGGAGAGGTGATCGTGGGCATAGCCGGACAACATATCCGCAGCTCCGTTCATCATGGCGTGATCATACGTAACACAAAGGATGATGAAATCACCGTAGAGGATGTGCGGAGAATGGCCAACGATATGGAGAATATCATTGTCCCTCCCGGCAACAAGATCATCCACGTGATGCCTCAGGACTACACGGTGGATTATGAAGATGGTGTAAAGGATCCTGTAGGAATGTCGGGAGCGAGATTGGAAGCCAATTTCCACATCATCACCGCCCAAAGCTCCGCGATCTATAATATCAGCAAGTGCGTCAAGCGTGCCAACCTACAGTCAAAGGACCTAATCTTGGAGCCTTTGGCAAGTTCTTTGTCTGTCCTAAGCGATGAGGACAAAGAAGCCGGCGTTTGCTTGGTAGATATTGGAGGAGGCACTACCGATGTGGCCATATTCTATGACAACATTATCAGACACACAGCGGTAATCCCCTTTGGAGGCAATATTATTACGGCAGATATCAAAGAAGGGTGCATGGTTATGCAAAACCAAGCAGAGCTTCTAAAGACCAAATTTGGAAAAGCCATCGCCGAGGAGGCTAATCCTAATGAGATTGTTTCTATCCCCGGATTAAGAAACCGCCCTCCGAAGGAAATTTCGGTGAAAAACCTGGCATCCATTATCCAAGCGAGGATGGAGGAGATCATAGAAATGGTGCAATCGGAAATTGTGGCGAGCGGAATTTATAAAAAACTCGCCGGAGGCATTGTCCTGACCGGGGGAGGTTCGCTTCTAAACGGGGTTAGCCCCTTGTTTGAATACATGACTGGCTTAGATACCCGCATCGGATACCCAAATGAACACCTAGGGAAATCGAAAGTGGAAGATGTTAAAAGCCCCATGTATGCGACGACCGTCGGGCTCGTCTTGGCAGGATTCAAAGCGCTGGACGACCGCGAAGAAACCTACCGGGAAAAGGAAAAAGCAGCACAGGCAACCGGCAAATCGCGAGTTAACAAAATAGAAACCCATATGCCAAAAGATATTTTCAGCAATATCACCAAGAAGTTGAAAAACTTTATCACGGATGATATTAGCGACGACACAAACAGTTACTAATCCAGAGGATGGAGGACGTCGCCGGATTTCATCCTAAAGTCAGCCAAGTTACTATTCACCAAAAACGAGGAAAAATGTCAGAAATCATGAAAGATTATAAATTCGATATTCCGAGAAACAACAAATCGATCATAAAGGTGATCGGTGTTGGAGGAGGCGGATCAAACGCCGTCAACCATATGTATAATCAGGGCATAAAAGATGTGGAGTTTGTTGTAGTAAACACCGACGCCCAAGCCCTGAAAAACAGCCCCGTACCCCTTAAAATCCAGATCGGGGCAAACCTGACAGAAGGATTAGGTGCTGGTGCAAACCCCGAAAAGGGCAAGAACGCTGCCATGGAAAGCAAGGACGAAATCCGCGAGCTGCTTTCTGATAATACAAAAATGATATTCATCACTGCCGGAATGGGAGGCGGCACAGGTACCGGTGCAGCTCCTGTCATCGCCAAGATCGCCAAGGATATGGACATCCTTACGGTGGGGATCGTAACGGCCCCTTTTATCTTTGAGGGCAGAAAGAAGATACAGTCGGCTCAGGATGGTATAGAGGCACTTCGAAACAACTGCGACACGGTCTTGGTGATTCTGAACGACAAGCTTCGGGACATCTATGGGAACCTGCCGATCCGCCAAGCTTTTGGCAAGGCCGACAACATCCTAACGACCGCAGCCAAGTCAATCGCTGAGATCATAACCGTGCACCAAGATGTTAACGTCGACTTTGAGGATGTAAAGACTGTAATGAAAGACGCCGGTGCGGCGGTCATGGGTTCCGCTACAGAGGAGGGAGACGAACGTTCTATCCGGGCCGCTGAAAAAGCGATTTCTTCACCCCTACTGAACAATGTAGATATTAAAGGAGCCCAGAAAATCCTGCTTTCTATCATGTCCGGTGAGGAGGAAGAACTCTCTATGGACGAACTTAGCGATATCACGGAGTACATCCGACAAAAGGCGGGCGATTCTGCAGACGTCATTTTCGGACAGGGTATAGATCCGGATTTGAAAAAGGGCATCCGTGTCACGGTCATTGCTACTGGCTTCGAACCAGATTCAATCACAGAAAAACACGATATCGGTCCAAAAAAGCAGGATGACTCAAAAAAGGTTATCGATCTGGAATCGGGAAAAACTTCTAAAATGGAAGAAGTACAGGAGACGAAGACAGGTCAAACGTTTACCTTCTCCATTCAAAGTCCAAAACCACAGTCAGAACCACAAAGGGGAATGAAACCTCAGGAAGAAAACCAGGCTTCTTCGGAAAAAAAGATCTACAAAAAGCTCGATGAACCTCTCGATGAAGAGGATGATTTTGTCTTTGAGACGCCACAGACCCCTGCTGACCCCAAGCGGGTACTGACGCTATTCGACAAAAACGACGAAGAGTACGCACAGCCTAAGAACAATAAGGCGCAGGAAGAAAACGTCCAACACCAGTTCTACCAAGACATAAAGGAGAAAGCATTGAGAAGGGTACACGACCGGTTCGAGAAACTGCGGCAGAATAGATCCGTAAACCAGTCCCCTGAGGAGTTTAAAGAAAAAATCGAAGTACCCGCCTACTTGCGTAAAAACATCAAATTACAGGAAGTAGCCCATAGTTCTGAGCGATCCATTTCCAAGTTTAACCTAAACGACGACAACGAAATCATCAGTAACAACCGGTTTTTACACGACAACGTAGACTAGAACCGGACAAGAAGTTCAGCTTGTTCTTGTAATAGCCCAAGGTATAATCTGTTGGTGAGCAGGTTATCTGACATATTTTCCTCGATTTTAGCTAACCTTGGCTTCAATGCGAGAACATGCATACCCAGGTAATGAAAGACGTCCGTGAGGTGGCTCATCGCAATTGAGCCGCCTCCGACGCCTGAGGAAATCCCGATAAGTGCGCATTTCTTATGTTTGAAGCTATTGGGATAGGTCATTCCGTCAATAAATGATTTCAGAATCCCCGGAAAGGATCCATTATATTCCGGGATTACAAAAACGTACTTTGATCCCGACTTCACTTGGTCGTGCACCTTGTTGTAGGCTTGGTTCTTGCCGTTGTTTTCATACAGCGCAGTGAATACAAAATCATCCGGCAGATCGCTCAAATGAACCAACTCGGAAGAAACATCCATTTTCTGTAGTATCTCCTGGTATTGCCGCGCAATTTTTTCCGAAACCGAATTCTTTCTGTTGGTACCCACAATAATTTTTATCATCATTATTTCACGACATTTGTTATAGTCGAAGGTAATACAAGGAAAGGCCTACTAAAGTTTCTGATTCGAGTTAAAAACTAGCAACCCGTAAAGACAGATATTAGCCAAACCTCCTAAATCCAGTTGTCTAATGACCCAAAACCAGGAAAACCCTTACCTTACCCAAATTGAAGAAAGCGTCCTCTTTCTGAAAAACCAGTTTCATCCGCCCCAAAAATCGGGATCTTCCAAGGTACCAGGCTAGGTAAACTCGTTGATGAAATGACGATCCATAAGGAAATCAGCTACCGTGATATTCCGCACTTTCCAGAGTCTACTGTGGAATCCCACGCGGGAAAGCTGCTTTTCGGCACACTTGAGGCTAAAGAAGTCGTGGTCATGAAGGGCCGCTTCCATTACTATGAAGGCTATTCAACAAAAACATCTCGCTGGAAGAAGTACTTGCAGCGGCGGCAGTCGCCGACCCTACAATGACCCTTTTGATTAAATCGCTTATAAAAGGGCTTCCCTAACCTATTTTTCGATTCAGCTACCGGTTTTTTCAAAATATCAACCGTTTATGTCTAAATTTCCCTATATTTAGTTTGGAACCCAACTAACACAACGATGTATATTTATTTTCTTCTTTTTACGCTTTTATCCAAGGGAGATATGGCGTGGAACCCGGAATTCGAAGCACAAACGATTGATGACCAAGTAGCCATCGGCTATGGACTAGCCATCGGCGATGTAGATGGCGATGGCAAGCCTGACATCTTGCTGGCGGATAAAAAACAGTTCGTATGGTACAGAAACGGGGATTGGAAGCGGTTCGTCATGGTGGACAACCTTACGGCATCTGATAATGTATGCATTGCTGCGCGGGACATTAATGGTGACGGAAAGGTGGAGGTTGCCGTCGGCGCACAATGGAACCCCGGGGAAACTTCCGATTTGGAAAAGTCTGGGTCGGTTCATTACCTTATCCGCCCCGAAGATCCTACTCAACGTTGGAAGCCGGTTACGCTTCCCCACGAACCCACCGTTCATCGCATGCGCTGGGCTAGAACAGATACAGGTGACCATCAGCTCATCGTGGTACCCTTACATGGCCGGGGCAACAAAGGCGGAGAAGGCGTCGGAGTTCGCATCATCGCCTATGCGATGCCTGAAGATCCAACCGCTACTTGGAACCTTCAGGTAATCGATGATTCTATGCACATGACTCATAACCTAGATGTTGTTGAGGATGCCGATGGTGATGGAGAGGCGATTTACATTGGGGGTAAAGAAGGTGTAAAAGCGTTCAGCTTTCAAGACGGTCAATGGTCCCCACATGCAAAAGGATCATGGCTTGTTGAAGGACATGGGTTTGGAGAACTTCGTCTGGGTAAACAGTCGGGAGGCATCCCATTTCTGGCGGGAATAGAACCGATACATGGAAATTTGCTCACCACATACACCACAAACACAACAACCTTTGCCGCAGCAGCCCTTACACGAGATGTACTCAGTGAAACCCTGAACCAAGGGCATGGACTTGCTACGGCCGACCTACTGGGGATCGGACAAGATCAACTGGTAGTCGGATGGAGAGAACCGAATCAACGAGGAGAAATAGGCATAAAGCTTTTCATCCCCGGTCAAAATAACCGTTGGGAATCCGTATGGATAGATCAGGGAGGAATTGCCTGTGAAGACCTTCTCGTTGCTGACCTTGATGGAGACGGAAAGTCCGATATCATCGCCTCCGGCAGAAGTACAAACAATCTAAAAATCTATTGGAACAAAAGTAAGTAACCCAATAAACCCATCTAACCCTACCCATATGTCTAAAAACCCAAGTAACCTGACGCTTATCATCCTGGCTGTGCTGCTAGTTATAGGCCCCGCCTCCTACGGCCAAGATCTCGCTCCTTTCGCAACGGAGTTTTTAAATTCACTAACTCCTACGCTCCAACAAAAAGCCAGCTTCCCATTTGACAACTCAGAGCGGTTTAATTGGCACTTTATCCCCCGAGAGCGTAAAGGCGTTACCTTCCACGATATGGACGACTCCCAGACAAAGGCCGCATTAGCCCTGATTCGCGCCTCGCTAAGCACACAAGGGGAAGAAAAAACTAAGGCAATCTTTGAATTGGAAAATGTCCTGCGTATCGTTGAGAACCGGCCCGAAAACGACACCTACCGGGATCCGTTAAACTATTATTTTTCCGTGTTTGGAGATCCGCGTACGGATTTGCCTTGGGGATGGAGACTTGAAGGCCATCACATATCCCTTAATTTTTCATCCCAAAAGGGAAAGATCGTATCAGCTACACCCACCTTTTTTGGATCTAATCCCGGGATCGTGCAGGTGGATCTGCATCGGGGCAGGCAGGTGCTGGAAAAAGAAAGATCCATGGGATTTGCGCTTCTGCATAGCCTAGATTCCTCCCAACTACGTACGGCTGTATATACGGACAAAGCCCCAGCTGATATTCTTACGTCCAACAACAGAAATGCTTCCCTACTTTCCCCAACAGGAATCAGCTACAATGAGCTAACTACCCCCCAAAAAGACATGCTGGAAGCACTGATACGGCATTATCTGCAAAACTACGACGAAGAAACGCAACGAAACATGTGGAACAAAATCAAGTCCGAGGGGTTGGACAAGCTCCATTTCGCGTGGGCGGGAAGTCAAAAAAACGAACTCGGACAACCCCACTATTACCGGATTCAATCTCCCCAGTTTCTGATCGAGTATGATAATGTGCAAAACGACGCCAACCATGTGCATACGGTCGTACGGGACCTTTCCAATGATTTTGGGGAGGATGTGCTGGGACACCATTATATCCGGGACCATAGTCATGTCGCCTTTCACCCCTAAATAGCTGTCTAACCTCGTCAATTTGCATCCAAAAAGTAGGAATTATCGACTGTAAATGGCTATCTTTAGGCAGATACAACCCACTAGCTATGAAAAACCTCTTCTTTTCTATTCTCACAATACTGCTTCTTTCCTTCTGTACACCAAAAGTAGAAGAAACGGAAAAAACACTCCCACAAATGGTAGCTGACGCCTACGGGTTTGAAAACATAGACGAAATTGCCAAGATTAGCTACACTTGGAACGTCCGGAGAGACAGCGTCACCGTAATGGTTCGGGATTGGGCTTGGAATCTGGACAGTGGTAAGGTATACTACAGCGGGCCAGATACCACGCTTACCTATACGATCGCCGATAAAACAGCCGATCTCGATGCCATTGATCAACGATTTATCAACGACCGCTATTGGTTGCTATTTCCCTTTCAGCTGGCATGGGACACCGGGTATACCTTTGAGGTAATCGAAGACCAAAAATCCCCCATTCAGGGTGCCCCTACTACAAAACTAATCATCAAATACAACGATACGGATGGATATACGCCTGGAGATGCCTATGACCTCTACCTTGACGATAATCACATGATCAAAGAATGGGTATTCAGGAGAGGCGACGGTCCAAACGGACGGGCAATAACGTGGGATGCTGTACAGGAATTTGAGGGAATCAAAATCCATCTGGAGCACATGAATGACGCCGGGGAAAAGGTAATCTGGTTTACAGATGTCGAAGTAGAAAAGAAATAGCTACAAAAAAAGACAGGTCGGAAATTAGGTTTATCCACTTGGAATGGGCCACATGGAATGGGATCGTTGCAAAGACGGACCCGTCGCTGTAGTAATTGGTTATCGTTTGGGAAGCGGAATTGAATAGCAGCTAGACTTCATTCATCAAAAATAGGGTAACGAAAGATTACGGTATTTCTACCGAGGCCCATAGTCTAAGAAACCATAAAGGACAATGTCTATTGATGATGCATGTGGCTTAAAATTACTAAGCTTGCCAGCCGTAGACAGCCACAGCAAATAATAAATTTGTGCATTGTAGTTCACTTTGCAGGTACCGCCAAACTTTCCATACAGATGAAACCCCATTCATTCATAGGTTATGTTAGGAGCCTATTGATTTGTATTTCCATATCTGACCAAGAGTTCGAAAAGATAGATGTCCACGGCCAAAGGAATCTTGTTTTCCCAGTCCTCGAATTCTGATTCGGTTAAGGTGTTCAAATATCCATCAGCAAGTAAAGAAGGTGAATCAAGCAATCCCTCTCGTTTAAGTTGGCAGTAGGCAACGAGATTTGTATTTGCACTTAAGGATTTGGATAAGCCGTAAAGGAAAAGTCCGTTTTCGTTCGGATATGGTCTAGTTACACTATATTTTTCAAGCTTTTTTTCTATCTTCTGGTTCAATAGTTTCTGTTCTTCCGAAAGTTCGAGTGTATCGGTTGGAAAAACAGCTTCAAAATCATCATCAACCTCAAACAACTCAATTTCACTTGTTTCTTGCTCTGGAAGGAATTGGTCTATGTCATAGACTAGGTTGTAGTTCTCCATTTGGTAGAGGTAAATATCCTGTCTGAGTCCTGATTTTTCAAGTTCAGCTAATAGACTCACAGCATTAAGGCTGTCAAAAATTACAGGCAAGCTGTCTTTAAGAATTTGATTTAAAAATTCAGTGGTTCGTTCTCCCAAGCTTTTTTTAGCAGGATAATTGGAATTTAAGAACTGTTCATATGAATCAATGAGCAATTTGAAACTACTAGCTTTTTCTGGGCCGAGTTCCATGTAAAAAATCTCTTGGTCGGTTTGCTTACCTGAACAACTGAAAAAGATCGTAAGAAATATAATCCGTATAATTGTCATTCGTTCAAAAATGTAGCTCCTGACACTTTTGTTTACAGCATGTTTTACCGAAAAAATACTTGTAATTCGTAAAAAAAAAACCTCCCCCGAAGCATGCCCCGGAGGAGGAAAAATAGGTTTTAAACGTAGTTGCTTAACATGACGGGCATCACCAACATCAGGATGTCTTCATTTTCCTTCATATTTGATGGGAGAATTAAACCTGCCCGATTAGGAGCGCTAAACTTAAGGGTGATCTCGCGTGCGCTAATATTGTTTAGCATCTCAACCAGGAACTTTGCATTGAAGCCGATTTCAATGTCCTCGCCCTCATGTTCGCACGAAAGTCTCTCATTGGCTTCATTCGAAAAATCTAAATCCTCAGCCGAGATCTGAAGTTCGCTGCCGGTCAACTTCAACCTAACCTGATGGGTAGTCTTGTTGGCATAGATGGCAATTCTCCTTAGCGAACTCAAAAACTCGAGTCGATCTATCGTCATATTATTGTTATTGTCCAATGGTATGACGTTTTCGTAGTCCGGGAAACGCTCGTCGATAAGACGACAGATCATCCTTATATTGTTGAACTTGAAATACGCATTTGAACTGTTGAATTCTACCGAAATCGGAACGTTTTCCGATGGTAACGTAGCCTTAAGCAGATTGAGTGCCTTGCGGGGGACAATGATACTGGCAGCGTCTGCGGAAGCGATATCCACCCGACGGTAGCGAATCAATCGATGGCCATCAGTGGCTACGAAGGTCACGTTCGTATCACTCAGGTTAACGTAAACCCCGGTCATCGCTGGACGGAGTTCGTCGTTACTCGTAGCAAAAATGGTGTTGTTTATGGCGTTACTCAATACATCGGTGGACATGTCCACGGTGGTGGCGTTAGCTACAACAGGAATTTTCGGAAAATCAGTGGCATTTTCGCCTGCCAACTTGTACCGTCCATTGTCGGAACTGATCTCTACACTGTAGGTTTCTTTGTCAATACTGAAGGTTACCGGTTGCTCGGGTAAGTTCTTCAATGTCTCGATCAAGATCTTCGCAGGGACAGCAATGTTTCCATCTTCCTTAGCCTCTACGTCGATCTCCGTAATCATAGAGGTCTGTAAATCAGAAGCGGTTACTGTAAGTTTGCTATCCTTAATTTCAAAAAGAAAATTTTCTAAAATTGGCACCACAGGATTAGTGGTTACTACGCCGTTAATGGAAGATAGATGCTTCAATAGCGAAGAAGAGGAAACAATAAATTTCATGTGTCTATAATTTTTTTTCAGTGGTCATCCCAACTAGTCAGGACAGGCTATGGCATCTCGCAAAACAGATAGTCATCCCAATGTGTGACGGCTAAGGCCTTCTCGATGTCATGAGGAAATTTTTTATTAATTGATCGTTGAAAACCGACTTGGTAAAGTAAGTACTCCAACAACTAGGCAATGTTACTTAAAAAAAACCTCAAAAACAGCGCAAACTCGGCTACATTTTTATGTATGGTTTTTAACAGGGTAAATTTAGGAATAAAATTATAAAAGCTCCTATTCCAGCTTGCATTCTATTAAACTTTTATCCAAATCTACCTTTACATGCGTAATGAAGCAGTTGCTCTACCGATGGATATCCTTAGAACTTTTTATACCTCGTCTTTCGCCATACCTGCGTACTCCAGCCCATTGCTAATACGAGGATGACCGGGATGCCTATGTTAACAAATTGCCAAAATGGCTTCTGATTCGCTACTTTGATACGATTTAGGGGCCGGATCTGGAACTGCTTGGTACGGGAAGCAATAATTCCTTCCGGATCCGTTAAATACTGCATAGTGTGCTGCAAAAACTCCCTATTGGCCAGTTCCAATTCGGCTATCGGATCCTTTCCTAAAGGTAACGATTCACCGGAAAGGGGATCTGTCATGCTTTTGACAAAGGTTCCGTCTCCAACAACAAGCAACTTTCCTGCAGATCCCTCCTCGCGAAACATGCCTGCATCAAACTCTTCCGGTAAAAACCTGTTTTTAAAATAGGACGTAAACGTACCCTCAAGCAGGTATACTAAGGGCAGCTTGCTAGCGGCAAAGGTAGCCATATCCGGTTCGCGAACCATGTCTTCGAAGGCTACACGAACGGGGGCATCCAATTTTTTGCTATAGTGGCTAGAAAATACCAACGGGGTTTTACGTACGCCGTCGGCCTTTACGGTATCCATGCTACTTACAAAACGGAACTGTACCTGATCCAGTCCTTTGGTAATGGGATGATCTGCCATGGTCCCTGCCATGACGTAAAAGGGCCATGGAAGGGGAACAATCTGCGTCTGATCACCGAATTCACCTGCCACTACCGGGTGGTATCCGAAATTTAAATCCTGGATAAAATCCCGGTTGATGCGGATCCCATAGCGAAACAATAGGTCATCCAACTCCGTCTGAAACGGCATTGCCACCGTACCTTCTCCACCGGCATCCTTGAGATTCACCGCCAACTGATCGATGAAAAAAAGAATGTTTCCCCCATACATCAGGTATTGGTCTAGTAGATACTTGTCCCGCAAGGTGAAGGCTTCCGTTGGTCCGGCAATCACCAAAGCTTCAAAATCCAGCAGATCTGCCACCTCCTTGGCCTGCTCCAAGGGCACCTTATAGATCTCAAAATCATCCGACAATGCCTCTACCAAGCCAAACCCGTCGTCGGCATCCATTTCGCCGTGTCCCATGATCAACCCGACAGAACGCTGTCTTCGGGATACGAGCCGCTTGATCGCAGCAGCTACCTCAAACTCGAGGTTTTCGATGGATAGGTTTAGTATTTCATCCGGACTCATTCCTTTTTCTCCCTTCAATAACAGTGCACCTACTTCATAGTCGTCGTTTCTGACAACAATACCGGGGAAGATCATCCGCGAGGTCTGTCCACCGTTTCGGGAAGCAAAAAGATTTGTAGGGTTGATGCCATAGCTTGACAGTGTCAGGATATATTCCTGTTGGATATCTGAGGGAAGTTCGAGCGGATTTTGGAAAAATGCGCGAATTGGCTGAGAGCTGTAGGCATCGAATGTCTTGATGGTCTGCTCGATGGATTGCTGAAACCGCCTCATGCCGCCCGGAAGCTCTCCAGTCAAAAGTATTTCAACTTCTATCGGCTCGTCTAGGTCTGAAAGTACAGCTTTCGTTGCATCCGATATCGAGTATCTTCCTTCTTCAGTAAGATCCCATCGGAAGGTAAGCCATTTTCCCAGTTGGGAAAACACAAGACCAAAGCCAATAAGCAGAAGTAAAACCGTGAAGAAAATACGTGTGTTATGGCTCATTTTTTTGAACTTATTCCCCAAGTTATCGCTAATACACTGCCAATAAATCCGGTAAAAAAGAACGCGTTTTCAGCAACAATGACGCCCCTTGACATGCTTTCATAATGGTAACTTAGGCTGATACTTTCCAACAAATACCCCCACTTTTCGCTAAGTGCGGCCATGGCATTGAATCCGATATACCACATAAAGCAGGTAAATACCCCGATGACAAAGGCTACGATCTGATTGTCTGTCACAGAAGAGCTGAACATCCCTATAGCCGCCATGGCCGCCCCGATCAAAAGCAGTCCCATAAATGAACCAAAAAAGCCGGCGCTGTCGATATTCCCAGTAGGGTCACCAAGCTGCACGATGCTGTAGTAGTAAACCAAGGTGGGCAAGAGTGTAAACACCAGCAACACCAAGGTAGCAAGGTACTTGGCCAGCACTACCTGCGATACCGGAATCGGGGCCGTCATAAGCAATTCCCAAGTGCCAGATTTCTTTTCTTCTGCAATCATCCGCATAGTCACTGCCGGAATCAGAAACATAAAAACCAAGGGGGTATAGGAAAATAGCGATTCCAAATCAGAAAACCCATATTCCAGCACACTTGTGCCAGGGAACACCCATACGATGAGGCCTATAGCCACCAAAAAAACGATCATGATGATATACCCCGTAAGGTTTGTAAAAAAGGCGTTTATTTCTTTCCAAAAGAGGGGTTTCATTGGCTGGCCTGGGTTAGTTCATGAAAGACCGATTCAAGGTTCTTGGTTTCCTGCTTTAGCTCTACCAGATTCAGTTGCCTTTCGCGTATGAGCCCCACAACCTCTTTTCTGAATGCCTGGGGATGAGCTGTACGGATCAACACCCTTGAGGGAGATAATACTTTTACATCGCTTAGGGACAGGCCGGAAAACCAGACACTTTCCAACGGTTCCTCCGTGGCAACGGTAAAGGTGGTTCCATTTGCCGTTGCCGTAAGATGCTCAAGCAAATCCTGTGCAACGATCTTGCCCTTATGGATGATCACTACCTTCTCACAGAGTGCCTCCACTTCCTGCATAATATGCGTGCTTAGCACCAGCGTCTTATTATGGCTGATCGATTTTATCAAGTTCCTGATTTCCACCAACTGATTCGGGTCCAACCCGGTTGTAGGCTCATCCAGAATAATGATTTCCGGATCATGGACGAGCGTTTTGGCCAAGCCGACCCGTTGTCTGAATCCTTTGGACAGCTGTCCGATCTTTTTATTTTTTTCGGGCATTAACCCGCATTCTTCCATCACCTTGGAAATCCGTTGCGCCAGCACTTTTCCCTCCATGCGGTAAAGACCTCCCATAAAACCCAAGAATTCCGGAATGTACATATCCAGATACAGCGGGTTATGTTCAGGAAGGTAGCCAACCATCTTTCTGACAACGAGGGGATGTTTGGTCACTGAAACGCCCTTGACGAGCACATCCCCATCATCCGGTAGTAGAAACCCCGATGCAATCTTCATCGTGGTAGATTTACCCGCGCCGTTAGGTCCCAAAAAACCTAGAATTTGACCGGGTTTTGCGTGAAAGTTGATGGAGTCTAAGGCCTTTTGCGACCCATATACTTTGGAAAGGTTGTTTACTTCTATTGACATAAAGGGTCTTGCTACATGGATGGGTAGAAGGTTTGGTGGCTACCTTACATGATGGCGTTGCATTACAAAGCTATTTTATAACGATGTAAGCCGGAAGTTATTAAAAAAAACAACGTTGAACAATGAAAAAAAACAGGATCAG
The DNA here is from genome assembly GCA_016124425.1 of Cytophagales bacterium. Classification (GTDB taxonomy): domain Bacteria; phylum Bacteroidota; class Bacteroidia; order Cytophagales; family Cyclobacteriaceae; genus Lunatibacter. Next base: position 4,438 of record WGNT01000146.1, on the reverse strand, counting down.
ACCGTAAGTCCAATCCTGTTTACTTCTCGCATTTACTTTTCTTAAGGTTCCAATGCTGTCACTCCGGGAAGTTCCTTTCCTTCCATGAGTTCGAGTAACGCGCCACCTCCGGTGGACACATAGGAAACCTTATCGCCATAGCCAAAGATATTCACGGCAGCGGCAGAATCACCTCCACCGATCAGTGAAAATGCGCCCTTTTCGGTAGCGGCTACAATCGCTTCAGCTACTGCCTTTGTCCCGGCCTGAAAACTGCTCATTTCAAATACACCCATGGGGCCATTCCACAAGATGGTTTTTGAGTTGGCAATAACTTCGGCAAAGGATTCACGGCTTTTTGGTCCTATATCCAATCCCATCCATCCGTCAGGAATCTCACCTCTGTTAGCAGTCCCTTGTTCCGCATCGTTGGCAAAGGCTTTAGAAATTGTCGAATCTTCAGGTAAGATGATGTTGATTCCTTTATTTTTGGCTTTTTCGACCAATTCCAAGGCCAATTCCATTTTATCTTCCTCTAGAAGCGAATCGCCGATGGTTCCGCCCATTGCTTTGGCAAAGGTATACGACATTCCTCCACCTATGATAAGGTTGTCCACTTTATCAAGCAGACGCTCGATAATCAGGATCTTATCCGATATTTTCGCCCCGCCCATGATGGCAGTAAAGGGTCTCTCGGCACTGGTCATGATTTTATCGGCATTCTCTAATTCAGCCTGCATCAGGTATCCAGCAGCCTTTTCCTGAAAAAACTCAGCAACAATGGCTGTCGATGCATGGGCCCTGTGGGCGGTTCCAAAGGCATCATTGACATAAATATCCCCTAAGTTAGCCAGCTTTTCAGCAAAGTCCCGATCACCCTTTTCCTCTTCCTTATAGAAGCGGAGGTTTTCGAGTAACAAAACATCTCCAGGTTTCAGGGCCGCCGCAGCTTCACCTACCTCGTCACCAATACAATCCCCGACAAAGGTCACAGTCAAGCCCAAGGCATTATTAAGATCCGTCAGAATATGCTTTAGCGAAAATTTGTCTTCGGGCCCTGACTTGGGTCTACCCAAGTGAGACATCAAGATGACTGCACCGCCATCGCTGAGGATTTTCTTGATCGTCGGAACGGCGGAGGTAATTCTCGTATCGTCAGTTACAGTGAAGTTGGCATCCAACGGTACGTTGAAGTCCACGCGCACCAAAGCCTTCTTCCCGTCAAATGATACATTATCTACTGTCTTGATTCCATTTTTCATCGTCAATGTGTTTATGATTGGTTCAAAAATACGTAACTAGTTACTTAGCCGCGGCTCTACGAAGCCGGTCGTTTATGGCCTTTCCCAGATCCTTTTCCGGGAGTTCTTCTGCCAAAATTACGGAAACATCCGCCTTATCCAACAATCGCATTCCAGAAAATAAGTTCCTAGCCGCTTCTCCAAAATCCCCGGAGGGACTTAAGACGACCTGATGGGAATCGGGAACATCTGGAAATCGCTTATTGAATGAAAGGATTCCAAACGGTTCTCCCTTCAACCGAAAATCCGCAACAAGTACCTCAAGTTCCCCTAAGATGACAGGGGTTCTGGGTGAATAATGGTTTTTAAGCATACCCGGTGATTTCGGGTTGCTACTTGACTGAGGAAGAATTAACACCGGTCCAACCAGCTGTTCAATGGCTGAAACCGGAATTCCGCCCAATCTGTAGATAATCACCTGGCCATGCTCTACACCTACAATGGTGCTTTCCAAACCCACCGAACAATCCCCGCCGTCCAGAATATACGGAATGGTATTCCCCAACTGATCCTGTACATGGGATGCACGGGTAGGGCTTATATAACCAAACGGGTTGGCACTTGGTGCAGCCAGCGGAAAATCAAGCCCCAATAACAGTTCTCTTGTCAGGGGATGGCTGGGGATTCGCACAGCAACCGTATCCAAGCCACTTGTGACCAAATCCGGTATTGCTTCCGTCTTGGGTAGCAAAACCGTGAGTGGGCCTGGCCAGAATACCTCTGCTAACGCCATCAGCTCTTCCGGGAAGTAGCTGGAATAGGCTTTAGCTTGCACCAAGTCACCTACATGTACGATAAGCGGATCAAAGCTAGGGCGTCTTTTCGTCTCAAATATGGCTGTGACTGCCTCGGCATTCAGCGCATTTCCGGCCAATCCGTAAACCGTCTCTGTCGGTATCCCAACCAGTTTTCCTTCACGTAGCAACTGACGGGCAAAGTTTATATCCGTTCCAATCTCAGCCATATTACTGACAAAACTCATCTGTCCATTCTTTAGCCACGGTATATCCCAGACTCAACGCCATTTTTAGGTGGGCACAACCTTCTTCGGTGTTTCCCAGTGCGCTCATTTGGGTAATACCCAACATATAATACGCCGCACCGTTTCGTTTGTCGAGATTGATCACATCGGTTAGGGAGGAAATCGCCGCGAGCGGATCGTTGTTTCCCAACAGCGCCTTGGCTTTGTTAAAATGTACCTGTGGCTGATTGGGATTTGCCCGAAGCGCTAGATCAAAATCCACAAGAGCATCTTCATAGGATTCTAAACCCAACAGTGCCAAACCCCGGTTGTAATATATATCCGGCTGATTCGGATCCAGTCCACTTGCAAAATTATAATCCACAATGGCGTTTTTATATTCCTTTTTCTCCAGATACGCATTTCCCCGATTGAAATACGCCTTGTAGGAAGTGCTGTCCAATGCTACCGCACGTTGGAAGGCCGCAAGGGATTGATCAAACTCCTTCATCTCAAAATAGGCAACTCCTTTTACATTCCATGCCGCGAAATTGGCAGAGTCCTTTTCAATTACCCTATCAAAATACTCGATTGCTTTGGTATACTCGCCGGATTTCAGGTGATTGATTCCTTCTGTCAATAACTCATCAGGGGAAGGAGAGCAACTAACCAACGCGAAAAGGAGAAGAAACACAACGTTTAATCTATGCATGTAATTAAATTTTGGGCAAAGATAATGATTCTAAAGCTCCAATCCTCGGGTATACAGATTCTTTGACCTGTTTTAAAGCGGAACGAACACCGAAAAATCGACCCAGCGGCAGGAAAACACATGCTGTACCCAGTCAAAAATACCTGCCTGCCTTAGCGAAGATTACTCAGATGACTATTTCCGATTTGCTGGTCTTTTCGAGCATACGAAGAATGGAGCTGTTAGGCCCTACCAACTCTCCGATGTAGTCAAAATGTATCCAGGCCAAATCCTTGCTTTCTGAGCTGATGGTAAGCGGTTCGTCGCTCTCAGCTTCAATCAAAAAACGTACATCGTAATGAAAGTGACGGGCGATGTCACCGCGTTGGGGAATCACATGCCTGTCAATGTCAAAAATTGATCGATCCACCAATCGCAGTGAGGTGAGACCACTCTCCTCTCTGGCTTCATCCAAAGCTACTTCAAGCAGGTTTTCATTGTCGTCGGCATGTCCGCCCAATTGAAGCCATCTGTCCAATTTCCGGTGTAAGGTAAGAAGGGCGTGGGTGCGGTTCTTATTTACGATCCAAGCAGAGCCGGTAAAATGTCCCATCTTTCGCTCCCTGCTAAAAGCCAGCGGATCATCCACCAAGTTAATAAAATCCTGCAAGAATGACTTTTCCTCATCAAAAGCTGTCCTGTAATTTTCCAAGAGGAATTTTAGCTGTCTACGGTTCATAATGATCTAGGTATTAAACAACCCTTCTACAAATTCGTCGAAGGGCTTTGCCGGAAGGTACAAGTGGTCAGCATATACCGTCACTAATACTTTAAGAAAAATGGGCTTATTGTCGATAGTAACCTTTTCGATGGCGACATTCCCGAAAAGCTGATCGATCTTTTGGTTAAGTGATGCAGAGGACAACGGCGGCTTGAAATAAAGCTTTTCTGTGATCTTTACGGATTCCTGCAATTCCTGCATTTTTCTGTCAAGACTTACCCGTTGATACCCCAAAGCTAACATTCGCTGGCCAAAAGAAAAGAAAAGCTGCTGAAAAATTTTAGCCGTAAAAGGTTCCTCATAGGTAATTGCCAGCCCGTTGGCATAGGGAGATGTCAATACGTGCACGGCTGGTCTATCATTGATGCCCGCCTTCTTTAGATGAAAGTTGGTATACACCTTTTTCAAGGCTTGCACTCCTTCTTCCGATTCCATCCACCCTGTGGTCGCTGCTATTTCAGCTTCGGTTTGGGTGAAGTTTTCCTTATAGGCGAGTTTTTTCTCCCGTTCTGGAAACAATCTCCCGAAAATATCATCAATAAATGTCATGCTACTTCATTTTAATGTTTCCACTCGGTGCCGTGTAGATAATCTCCTCGTCTTCCATCCATCTCAGTACCTCAACTGCATCCCTATCGTTGGCGATTCCCGCGGCTTTTAGGAGGTTCATCAACGAAAACTCTTTTCCTCCGCGTAAAGTTTTGAGTATCTTTTTCCGAATCTCC
>WGNT01000002.1 GCA_016124425.1 Cytophagales bacterium | reverse complement strand
TCGTGTAATTCAATCAAATGAATGTAGATGGAGTAACAATATGAAATCCAACATGTTTGATGGTGTTATAATAAGAAAGTTTGATGATGCACAGAATCACTATATGCCAACATTGTTGATTGATCAAGGACGAAGAGATTTAGAGATGGTGCTACAAAATGAAAAAGGCGGCTTTTATAGTTTAGTTCAAGTGGGAGATTCTATACGAAAGAGATCCAATACCCTGTCAGTTGAGGTAATTAGAAATAATCGGAAAGTTGACATTGTCTTGGATTACGGCTGTCAGGAGAAGTGAGATTTTCGTTATGGTATTTATTATTCAAAGTAATATGTGTAAAAAAATTAAATGATGGTGACTGGAGGAGCCACTAGGTGAGAATTTCATTCAGACAGGGCGTAAAATCCTCTACACCTTCATATTTCTTAATCCCACCCTGCGTAAAATCTCCGCAAGGCGTAAAATCCACTACATCGCCAGGTCTGGGTGTAGGTGTGTTGTGAAGTCCTTGATGTGAATCGAAGACATATTGCATAAAAGAGGATAGTAGGTCTACCGCAATCGCTGAGTAAGCGGAGGTTGCAAACCGCCTCTCGGTGCTGTTTTGGTAACAAAACGGTATTGAACGGAAAGAGGAAAAGGTCCCGTATGTACGGGATCAGGTGTGAATAAGAGAGATGAACGAAAGTGATTTCCTACAGTGAGCCTGTCCCAAAAGGCTAACGGTTTCCTTGGTTCTTTTGGTAGGGACCAAGCTACACTCAGGGGCGTAGCCCTGCAATCTTAGTAGAAAAAATCATGTATTGCAAAAATCAGGGGCGTTAGCACTGACATCTTATCCGCCCTGCCATCAAGGTTGCAATTTGGCCACAACAAAAAAACTAAGTCTTCCACCCATCACCTTTTCCAACTCGTCACAGAATGATTCTAAAATGAAAATCCCCTTCCGTATCTGATTCCGAAGCGGAAATAATAGCTTGGAAGCCGAAATTAAAAGTCCCAGGGATGATTTATTTGCGGCTTAGCCCAAATGCAAAGATGGTAAACCCCATTTAAATCCCTAATTGAGCCCCAAACGCTGCACCGCAGACTGGGCCGAACAGCGCATTCGAACGGCCCAGGCGGATGCGGCATAAAATTAATTTAAGACAAGTTGTTGGGGCCCGAATTCTTCAAAGAACACGCCTTTGGGATCAATACCCAATTCAACCAAGTCACGGTATTGTTGCTCAATAAACCCTGCCGGACCGCAGATATAGGCGTGGGTATGAGACGCAATATGCAGCTCAGGAACTGCCTTTAAATCTATCGGGCCCTGAGAAATCCCCCTTTCTAGATCGGATTCGGTCACCTGATCGTAGAACGTAAACCGCTCCACATTTGGTTGGTCGGCCGTTAGACGGGATACGGTTTCATCGAAGGCATGTACGTCACCGTTTCTACATCCATGAATCCAGGTAATGGGTCGCGCTGTATGTTGGTCAACGGCATGTTGAAGCATGCTTATCAGCGGTGTGACGCCAACACCCCCACTGATGAGCAACAGCGGGTTATCTTCAGACGTATCAAGAGTAAAGGTCCCGGCGGGTGCGGTAAGTTCCAAGTTATCTCCTTCATTCACATTGTCATGAAGGTGGTTGCTGATCATCCCATTGGTGTTTGGGTTTTTCCCGAATTCCCGCTTGACCGAAATGCGGTAGTGCGTATCGTTTGGAGCACCGGAGATGCTATACTGCCGGGCTTGGTTTAGTCCGATGTTAGGCAAAAAGATTTTCAGACTGATATACTGCCCCGGAAGGTGCGGAAGCACTTTTCCGGTGTCCGTAGGAGCAAGGTAAAAAGAAGTAATTTCACTCGATTCCTCTTGTTTTTCTACTACCTTAAAGGGTCTCCATCCTGTCCACCCACCGGGTTCAGCGGTAAGTTGTTGGTACATTTCCTTTTCTACACCGATCATCAGGTCGGCTAGCTGGTAATAAGCAGCCTCCCATGCGTCCAGAATGGCATCATCGGCATGTATCCCCAATACTTCTTTGATTGCTGCGAGCAGGTGATTCCCCACGATGGGATAGTGCTCCGGCCGGATTTCCAAGCTGACATGTTTGTGTCCTATCTGACGCAACGCAGGCAGTAGGACGGCCGGTTTGGATATGTGTTCTGCATAGGCCAAAATGGCGGAAGCAAGGGCTTGCTGTTGCTTGCCGCTTTTTTGATTGCCCATATTGAACATGTTCTTCAACTCGGGATGATGCTCAAACATGCGTTTGTAGAAGTGTGTGGTAAGGGTTACCCCATGTTCCTTTAGGATGGGGACGGTATCGGCGATGATTTGTTGTTGCGTTTGGTTGATCATTTTTGTATGGCATTAGGTTAGAAAATGCTGGCTAGTCTCCCGGGCAACCGGGCCTGCCAATCGAGAATCAAAGGTACTAAACTTATAATAGGAATAAAAGATATATTTATCCTTTAATCATATTATATCCTGGTCTTATACTTATTATCATGCCAATGGATAATGAAGCTTGGAATCCATGCGTATAAAACCAAAAATTAGACATCTCTAACAAAAATATTTTATATATATTTCTTTGAATGATGGCGTATTCTTAAAAGAGTTGTTACCTTTGTACTATGTATTCACAGGCTGAAGAAAACTATCTAAAAGCGTTGTTTTCCCTGTCTAATTTCAACGGAGAGGTGAATGTTATTGATCTTTCCAGAGAATTGGCTATAAAAATGCCAACGGTGACAAGCATGATGAAAAAATTGGCAGGCAAAAATCTGGTGCATTATGAGAGCTACAAGCCGTTACGTTTGACGGAAAAGGGTAAAATAGAAGCTGCTCTAATTGTACGGAAACACCGCCTAACCGAAATGTATTTGGTCGAAAAAATGGGATTTGGTTGGGAAGAAGTTCATGAAGTCGCCGAACAAATAGAACATATCAATTCCCCGGCTTTTTTTGATAAGCTGGACCAGCTCCTAGGTCACCCTAAAGTTGATCCGCACGGTTCTCCAATTCCAGATAAGCAGGGAAATATGGACGTGATGGAGTACAGAAATTTGGGTCAGTGCGAAAAGGGGGACACGGTAAAGGTAGCAGCTGTGACGAATGAGAGCGATGAATTCTTGATGTATCTGAACAGCAAGGAAATATATTTGGGATTAGAGATGGTTATACTATCTGTCGATCCTTTCGATGGGTTGATTGTAGTGTGTTATTCCGGCCGTTCACCGGAGGCGATCAGTCAAAAAGTGTGGGAACGGCTGTTAGTTGAAAAATTGGAAAAAGACCCGCAAAACAGAAAATGATTCGTGAAAATTAGGCTTGGATGTTTAGCAACGGTTTTTTTAAATACTTGTATAAAAAGATAGATTTTAACGCTTAATTAGCTTTATTTAGCATCTGGGGCAGTTAAGCAAAACAGGCGTCATAAGCAGAAGAAAGACAATACGGTTTAATATAGGTTGAATTTTAGCACGAAGTGAAGAAAAAAGGTACATACCGTCGAAAAGTAGGCTTAGGCATCTTTCTGATGATCCTCCTTTCTTCGCTTTTTTGCAATATCTTTTTTGTGCATTCCCATTGGTATGAAGGCAATTTGGTTGCCATTCATGCCCACCCATATTTGCTGGGGTCGGATGATGCAGGAAATAAACAGGATAACCACACACGTGAAGAATATGAGCTTTACGAGCTGATCTTTAATACGCCTTTTTTGGCACTGGAATTTTTTGACGTTGATTTATATCCTATCAGCATTGAACAAAGCTTTCCTCAGGTTAGCTGGGACATTTCACACCGCGATCAGTTCTTACCCACGCATCCTGTCCGTGGGCCCCCTTCCTTTTTTCGTTTTTATTAATGAGATAGCTAGCCTAGGATCGACGTTGCGTTCCTGATATAGCCAATTATTCCTATTTTATTCTCAACTGAGATGTCGGGTTGTTTACATGCCCCGACTACCCTATAGATTTGATCAACCATGAAAAAAAGCATACACGTTATTTATATACTATTCCTTTTCGTCAGTTCTGCATGGGCGCAACAGACGGGTACTATTGAAGGGACGTTAACCAGCGATGAGCGTCCACTGGTACAGGCTACAGTGATGATACAAAATACCAGTATTGGGGCGGTGACTGATTTTGACGGGAAATTCAGTATTGCAAATGTTCCTGCGGGTAAATACAAGCTTCAGATTCGCGCAGTAGGATACGCCACTACCAGCGTCGAGGTGGCTGTGGAAGCAGGAAAGACCACCCCGCTAAACAAGGAGATAAACGAAGACCGGCTAGGCCTCAACGAGGTCGTTGTTAGTAGCAGCAGGTACGAACTCAGCAGGGAAGATGCACCTAGCATCGTGTCTGTAGTAGGCCCCAAGCTATTGAATGCGACACAATCCATGTCCATGGTGGAGGGATTAAGTTACCAGCCGGGAGTACGTGTGGAGGCTAACTGTCAAAACTGTGGGTTTACCCAACTAAGAATGAACGGACTTGATGGGCCCTATTCCCAGATTTTGGTAAACAGTAGGCCAATATTCAGTACCCTTACTGGGGTATATGGACTTGAAATGATCCCGGCTAACGTCATAGAACGCGTAGAAGTAGTGCGAAGCGGCGGTTCGGCACTTTTTGGTTCCAATGCGATTGCCGGAACGGTAAATATTATCACCAAAGAACCGGTTGAAAATAATTGGCAGATTGGTTCCAACTTTAGCCTAATGCGGGGTGAAATTCCGGACAATACATTGAATTTCAATTCGTCCGTAGTAAGTGAAGACTTGAATAGCGGCGTTACCTTCTATGGCATGCGAAGAGACAGAGACGGCTTCGATGTCGATGGAGACGGGTTTACCGAAGTAGTTGCTTTGAACAACCTTACATTTGGCGCTAAAGCTTTTTACCGGACGTCGGAACGCAGTAAGCTGACGCTGGATATCAATGCCATCGAAGAGTTTCGTAGAGGAGGGGATCAACTGGACAAAGCGCCCCACTTGGCAGATATCGCCGAGCAGCTTGATCACAATATTTTAAATGCAGGATTGACTTGGGATCAGTTTAGCAAGGATAGAAGATCCAAAGTATCCACCTACGGGAGCCTGCTTTCTGGCACAAGGAGAAGCTATTATGGAGGCTTGGGAGGCGAACGTACCCTAGAGGACAGTCTTGCTGCGACGAATGCCTACGGCTTAACCAATGATTTTGCCGGTGTGCTGGGTTCCCAGTTTACCCATAACTTCAGCGGCCGAAATGTATTCGTCGGCGGCGTGGAGTATCAGGGCAACGCCGTGAAAGATGAAATAGCCGGCTACGAAAAATTGATTGATCAGCGGGTAAATACCATGGGTATCTACGGACAGTTTGAATGGAAAACCGCCGATAGATTAACCCTGTTTTTGGGAACGAGGTACGACCTTGTCAATGTGGATGGGGTCTATGAGATTGGATCCATCAACCGAGAGGTCGATTTCAATAATGGCGTCTTCAGTCCAAGGGTTACGGCCTTGTTTGAGTTGCTGCCAGGGGCACAACTACGAGGGGGCTATGCCAGGGGGTTCCGAGCACCTCAGGCCTTCGATGAAGATTTGCACATCTCTTCCGTAGACGGTGAACAGAAGTTTGTCGTACTATCGGAAGACCTCGATATGGAAACTTCAGATGCCTTCACGGCTTCTTTGAACTATGGGCGAAACACGGGTATCGTTCAAAGCAATATCTTGATTGAGGGCTTTTATACCAAACTCAACAACCAATTCCAGCGGGTAAATCTCGGACAGATGCCAAATGGTGCCTTCTTGGAGGAGACAAGGAATGGAAGCGGAGCCACCGTATCCGGAGTCAACTTCGAATACTCCTTTTCACCCTCCAAGTTCTACTCGCTACAAGTTGGGGGTACCATACAACAGGCACTTTATGATGAAGATGAGGTGCTCTTTGAACCGGAAGAAGGTTCTGTTGAATTTCCCGCCGTTACGGTTTCCAATTTTATCAGAACTCCGAACACCTATGGCTTTCTAAGTGGTACTTGGAAAGCAAGTGAGAAGTTTGATATAGACATCACGGGCCTTTATACAGGTTCTATGGTCGTACCTTTGGTGGTGAACGATGAGGAATTTATACAGCTGACAGATAGCCCTGCCTTTTTTGATATCAATATCAGGTTTTGCTATCTCTGGAAACTAAAGAACGGATTGAATGTGGATATTAGCACAGGAGTCCAAAATATTTTCGACAGCTATCAGCGGGACTTTGATACAGGGCCAACACGTGATGCGGACTTTGTCTATGGTCCCTTGCGTCCGAGAACCTTCTTTTTTGGCGTGAAAATTGGGAATATCCTGTAAATGAAGAAATTGGCCATCATACTGGTTTTATTTCTCCTGAGCGGGTACCTTCCCGCTCAGGGGGATAAGACCTCCTTTTGGCTAACCTTTGAACAACTGGAGGATTCCCTAAACGTACGTCCCAAGCCAGTTTTTTTATACTTCCATACAGATTGGTGTACCTACTGCAGAAAAATGGAGGCAGAAGTTTTTACCAAGCCCTTTGTTGCTTCCCTGCTTTCCGGGGAATACTATGCCGTAAAATTTGACGCGGAATATCCCGACGAAATCCGGTTTGATGGCAAGGTATTCTCCAACAAACAGTTGAAAACCTCCCGGACGCCGCTCCACGAACTTGCCGTTTTGTTCAACGGTAAGGCCAGCGACTTTGCCCCCCCGTTAATGTTGGTGTTTGACAGTGCTTTTTTTGCAAAAGAGCGGATCAATACGTATCTGGATTCTAAGAAGCTGGAGCGGGTATTGCGTAAACATCTCGAAAGTAATTGATTTCGTTGCTGTCTGTTGGGCTTTCTACCTCCTAGTAGGTACCGGTTATTGTAATTAAGCAGTAGAGTCAATTGAATAAGGTGATCCGATTCAAAATCCTTTCAAGTCCTTTTCGTTCGATGTCCTTTCGGATAAAGACAAGCATTAAGGGTGGACTTTTTTCGCTTTCAACACAGCTTGTTAAGGATAGTTTTTTTCCTGTAGACTGTACCAATACCGGCTTTTCTTCCCCTTCCAGTTTGACAAATCCCTTAATTCTATAAAGTTGATGATAGTAAAGAAGGATAGTCGTTGAAAGCGATGCAAATAATTGGTTTCTTTCAAATCTATTCGGAACCTCTATTGCAATACTTTTCATACGGTGGCCAGAAGGTATTGGTGCTACTTCCTCCAGCAAATCACCCGAAAAAACGGTTTCAGCTTTGTTTGTTAGTACTCCAAAATCGAATCTCGCATATTCTGATCTGACAATTCTAGCAAAAGGGTTGATACCGGAAATAATTCGCTGGACATCATCTATATAAGGCTCTCGGACCAAATCACATTTATTGATAAGCACGAGGTCTGACGCAACGATTTGCCGATATAATTCAGGAACTTCCTCAATTCGCTCTTCAAAATTCTCTGCATCCACTAGACAAAGGACTTGCTGCAAATGATAGTATTGCATCACATCATCTCGCTTAAAAATGGAAGCCAGTTGCCCTGCGTCGGCTACTCCGGAAGCTTCGATAAATAAATTGTCAGGTTTAGGATCAGTCTGTATCAATTGGGCCAGCACTTCTACCAGTTCTCCATCAAGTGAACAGCAAATACAGCCATTATTTAGTTCAAAAAGTTGATTGTAGTTTTTTGCGATCAATGCATTATCTACAGATACCTTCCCAAACTCATTTTCAACAACATAATTCAGTTTATTTTTCTCGTGTTCCAAAAGGCCATTGAGAAGGGTTGTTTTTCCAGAGCCCAAAAACCCCGTAAGAATAAATGTTCTGACCGTATTTTTTTGCATCCTTAGCGTTTTGATTCCACTGAAAGGTAATGAAAATATACTTATTTATGCAACACTATTGCGAATAAATTCTCTTAAAAAAGGCCTCTTTTACCTCCTGTGTAGTGTTTCGTTTGGTAGATTTGATCACGTTTTAATTCATAGGAAGAGATGAACGTAGATACCGTTAGTAAGGGATTTTTTCGGCCTAAGGCTTACCGATACTAGTTTATGAAGAGGAATCATAAACGCAAAAGCTGTTTAGACGAAGTAACGTTTTGATTAGCGCTTGAGCTTACTTGGACTTACCCCAAAGTATTTTTTAAATGCGGTACTGAAGTGCTGAGGGTTTTTGTAGCCAACCATTTCCGAAATCTCATAGACGGTTTTGTCCGTATCCAAGAGAATTCTTTTGGCCTCTTGCATTTTGGCCCTATTCCATAATTCAAAGACAGTCATCCCAAAGAGGTCCCTAAATCCGTTTTTTAGCGTAAATGCATTGGTACCTACCATCATGGATAGTTGGTGAATGGTCATTGGTGTAGCCAACTTCTCCAAAAGGATTTCTTTTGCCTGATGAATTTTATCTATCTCCGATTTTTTAAGGTTACAGATGGGTTGGCATTGATGGTTTTCAAAGGCTTCCAATTGCAACATCAATAATTCGATTACCTTGGCTTCAATCAATAGCCTTTTGAAGTGACCCGTTCGTTTGGAATTTAGAATTTCTTGAATCAAAAGATGCATTTCAGCACTTATCTGTAAAGGATGGGATCCTAAAAGGAAATTGTCGGTCAATTGCCGCTTAGTCTGAAAGGATTCGTAGAATTTTGAATTTTGATCCAAATGTTTGGAAAAAAAATCTGGCTGCATATTGATTTCGAATATCTTTATCTCCTGTCGGCAAGACCACTCCGACTCCCCGTCAAAATGTTTGGCAAAGAAAATCCCTTGTTCATTTCTGGAAAACACATGTTCCTTATTCGTGTTTTTCGACTTCGTTCGGGTGTTTCCGGATAGCGTAAAATGTAACTCGACCGTTTCCCATTCACTTTCTACATCAATCAGTAGATTTTGGGAAAGGTGCATGTCTCCATAACCGATGTGAATGCCTTCAAAAAAAAGTTCGTTATAGGTACCTTTTCCCTTGGAGAGATTTGCCTCCATGTGCCGTTCAGTGATTCCTCCGTTTGGATTTATAAAGGAAACGGGGTAGCAAGATTCAATCATCATTTCGTTTAATTCTTTATCATATATTCTCGTTTTCATGGTTTCCTCTTGCGTAGTTTTTATTCCTTTTTGCGTAGCCTCATTTTTTTCATTGAACGGTAATTTTGCCCCAAAGTTGTTTAATTAGATTAATTCTAAACAAAGTTCTCGAACACAAATTTACGGACGTGAAAAATAGTTTATTGATTGCTATACTCATCATTTTCTGGCCATTAATGGTTCAGGGACAAGGTACTGTTTCCCTGCAGGGGAGTGTTTCAAGCGAAAGCGGTGAAAGGATACCTTTTGCAACTCTAAAATGGAGCGGTATTGATTCCGGAACCACGACAGACATACAAGGAAAATTTACTTTAACCTCACTTCCAGAAGGAAAGATACTTTTAGTCAGTGCTGTAGGCTATGAATCTTTGGAAATACAAAAGGAAGAATTGACGCATGGAAGGTCTGAATTCTTTTTGAAAATAAAAGAGGAGGAACTCCAACCTGTAACTGTTTCAGCACAAAAGCGGGACGAAGTTTTACAATATGTTCCGGCACCTATCTCAGTGATTGACCGCAGGGGGATCGAAAAAGGGGAATTGCGGGTTTTGTCGGATTTACCGGCCCTTGCTCCAAATCTCAATATAGTGGATGCAGGGGCTCCCATTGCCCAAATACCTTCTATCAGAGGCTTCAATTCCTTTGGAGGTGAGCCTGCCGTGGGAGTTTATGTGGATGGGGTAGTACAATTAGATGGAAATTTTCTCAATGAGCAGCTGATCAATGTAGAACGGATTGAAGTGCTTCGTGGACCTCAAGGGACGCTTTATGGAAGAAATGCATTAGGTGGGGTAATCAACATCATTACAAGGCAGCCTACAAATACCTTTCACGGAGAAGCCTTCGTAGGTGTCGGAAATTTTGGCCATCAGCGTCATGGTCTCTCACTGAATATGCCTTTGTTGAAGAATAAACTTTATCTCAGAACATCGGGAATGTTTGAACGGAGAAACGGATTTTTCAATAATGCTTTTGACGGGGAAATCTATGACGGCTTCAGAAGGTATTCCGGCAGCGCAGCATTGCAGTGGAATATAGATGAAAAGTGGAAGGCTATCTTCACATTCAATCATAATGTGGATGACCATGATGGAATTTATCCCTATCATACATCCATAGATGCACTCCGACAGAATGGATTTACTATTAATCTAAATGAACAGCAAGCACTGAAAAGAAAAATAAGCAGAAGTTCACTTACACTTAATCGCGCAGGGCAAAATACAGAATTCACTTCCATTTCATCTATTGCTTTTTCGGATTCAGATTTACAGGGTACAAGATGGGAGGGGGATTTTTCAGCCTTGGATTTTTTAAGTTTTGAAATGACCGATGATGGCTTCAATAGCCGAGTCGCCATGCAGGAATTCAGGCTCTCCTCCCATCCCTCGAGCTCCAAGTTAAAGTGGATCGTAGGAACAAATGGCTTTTTTCAAAACAAAAATGAAAGCATTATTACCGTGTATGGACGGGACGTGCCGCCTCCGCAATCTCAAGGAGACCCGATTCCGGGAAGTAGGTTTATCAATAAGGTAAGCAACAGAAACTATGGATTGGCAGGATTTGGAGAAATAGAGTGGAGTGCAACTGAAAAGTGGAAAGTAACTGGCGGTCTTCGGTATGATTATGAATATAGGGAAGCTACCACAAGTTTTGATTTCGAACTTCCCCCCAATCCTCCCGTAAATGTTCAGCCTGAGTCTACCGTGAACGCCAATTTCCAGGCTTTGACGCCAAAACTTACCCTCATGCATCAGGTCAATGAGCTTGTAAACCTATATGCTGTATTTGCCCGGGGATTTAGGGCAGGGGGAATGAATGTTTACAATGAGGATCCTGAATTCAGAACTTTTGATCCTGAATTCTCCAATAACTATGAGTTGGGATTCAAATCCAACTTATTAAAAAACAGAATGAAGGTCAATGCAAATGTGTTTTTGATTAATTGGAATGATAAACAAGTAAATACCCTCGTGCCAAACCAAGGAGGAGGTTTTCAACAGGCTATTCTGAATACAGGACTTTTGGATGCCAGCGGATTGGAAGTTGAAATGTCATTTATTCCCATGAAAGGACTCAAATTGGATTATAATTTTGGCTATACAAGAGCAATATTCAGGGACCTGCCTATTTCAGAGGGACAAAATCTCCAGGGCAATTTTCAACCCTTTCAGCCACGGTTTACTTCTATGGCTATAGCTCAATATGATTTCAAGCTGAAAAAAGACCTGAGTGCATTTATCCGAGGAGAATGGCGAACTATGGGAAAGCAGTATTTTGATTTTGAAAACAACTCTTTTCAGGATACTTATTCTTTGTTCAACGCCCGTGCAGGCCTCTCCTATAAAGGGATAAACTTCGACCTATGGGTTAGAAATGTTGCCAATACAGAATACATACAGTTTGGCTACGCCTTTCTTGGATTTGAAAACTATATGCTCGGTGCGCCAAGAACCTTTGGCTCAACATTATCTGTGAACTTCTGAAAACTCAGTGAAAAAAATGGATAATGAAATTTGAAAAATTTAGAAAATGCGTGAAAACAAATTGACTGGTGAAGATTATGAAAATAGCCATTTACATCATTCGTTTTCTATTGGCCTTGATTTTCATCTGGGCAGGAGTTGAAAAGCTCTTTTTGCCCTACGATCCAAGTGTATTTCGATCGAATGCAGCTGAAAGCGATCCCTTATTTTTTGAATTTTATGATTTACTGCAGAACACAGGTTACCTCTTCTTTGTAGGTTTCTTTCAGTTGCTCTGCGGATCGCTGTTGGTCTTCAAACGCACCTATGTACTTGGAAGTGTTATGCTTGTACCACTGGTACTTTGCTTAATGGCTACCCATATTTTCTTTTCAAAAAATACAGGCTACATCATGTATGATTCAATGGTGGTATTGATGGTCTTTTTCCTGCTGAGCAGGCATTATGAAGAATTGATACAATTCTATTTACGTAAACATAAAAATCTGATCTAAACATGGAAATCTTATTCGTTAAAATAGTTTATAGTTTGTTTTGGTTGGCCACTACCCTCATCCGATTGCCTTTTTCAAAGGCTATTAAAACAAACGAAATTACAATATCAAGAAAAACAACTTTGGAGAAAGTTCTGCTATCACTTACTGTTATTGGGTTTTTCTTGTTGCCATTTTTATATATCACTTCTCCATTGCTGTCAATAGCTGATTATCGAGGCAATTTTTGGATTCAATCAGCAGGCATTGCTATCATGCCATTGTCCTTATGGCTCTTCTACCGTTCCCACAAAGACTTAGGTAAAAATTGGTCCATTTCCTTAGAGATTACCAAAGAACACACCCTGGTGGATTGGGGTGTTTACAAGCATGTAAGGCATCCTATGTACACAGCCATTTGGCTTTGGGTACTTGCCCAGGCATTCGTATTGCCCAATTGGATAGCGGGGTATTCCGGTCTCTTTGCGTTTGGCATCATGTACTTTTTGAGAATCGATAAAGAAGAAAAAATGATGATGGAACAGTTTGGGGAGCAATACGCAAACTACCAAAGAAAAACAAAACGGCTAATCCCTTTCATTTTATAACCTTATGATTTTAGAAATACAAAACCTTTCAAAAACCTATTCCAATGGAGTTAAGGCCCTGCATGAAGTTTCGTTAACCATCGGCAAGGGCATGTTTGGATTGTTGGGTCAAAATGGCGCAGGGAAATCTACTCTGATGCGGACTATTGCCACGTTACAAGATGCGGATAGCGGGAGCATCACCTTTAACGGCATTAATGTATTGAAGCAGCCCGAAGAACTGCGCAAGGTTTTGGGTTATCTGCCGCAGGAATTTGGTGTGTATCCAAATGTATCAGCGGAAGAATTACTTCTTCATATAGCCGATATGAAAGGCATTGTGAATAAAGCCGAACGAAAAGAAGTTGTTTCTGAATTACTGAACAGGGTGAACCTTTATGATGTCCGTAAAAAGCACCTTGATGCTTATTCGGGCGGAATGAAACAACGCTTTGGGATTGCCCAGGCATTGATGGGAGATCCGCAATTGATCATCGTAGATGAACCCACTGCAGGGCTTGACCCCATGGAACGCAACCGATTTTACAACCTGCTCTCGGAAATCGGTGAAAATACCGTGGTGATACTTTCCACACATATTGTTGAAGATGTGAGTACGCTTTGCAATGAAATGGCCATCATTGGCAATGGAAAAGTGCTGATGAAAGGTAAGCCTAATGAAATTGAAGAAGCTTTACAGGGCAGAATATTTGAATTACCCATTGAAAAGTCTGAGCTAAGCGAATACGAACAAAAGTACAAAGTGATTTCCCAACGCTTCTATATGGGTAAAATGATGATTACCGTGGTGGCAGATGATTTACCCAGTGGGGAATTTTCAGGAAAAGCACCTACTTTGGAAGATGCCTATTTTAATCTTTTGGCTGAGAGGGTAGAGGTTTGAGTTTTTAGTTTTGAGCTTCGAGTTTTTGGCTTCTAGCTAAAGGAATTAAATTTAGGCTAAACCACCTCCAACCCCACAGCTCCAACCTAACCGCTCGCAGCCCTTCCCTCACAGCTAAAACCTATACCTAACCGCCCGCAGCTAATAACCCACAGCTCATTCATGAAAAACTTCAAAGAACTCATCATCTGGAAAAAAGGCATGGAAATTTGGAAACTGACTTATAAGGTCAGCAAAAATCTACCCAAAGAAGAAAAATATGGTTTAACAAGTCAAATCCAACGGGCATCAGCCTCAATACCGGCAAATATAGCCGAAGGAAGTGCAAGGGATGGGGCTAAAAACTACCTCTTTTTCCTTCGAGTAGCGCTTGGATCCTGTTTCGAACTAGAAACCTTTATTCTGGGCATGGTCGATATGGAAATGGTAGACAAAATCGATGCAGAGAAACTACTATCACTAATTGATGAAGAACAAAAAATGCTCATGGCCTTCATGAAAAAGATAAACCCAAACCCCTAACAAAGGCCGTGTTAAAAAATTGTTTTTCCAACATAGCCTTCCAACAACTTAACCTCGCAGCTCACCCCTCAACCCCCAATCCTCAAATGATCTCAAGCATCTTAAAACACGAAATCAAAAACCGTTTCAGCCACTTGAGTGTTTTCTTACTGTACGGGCTCTTGATTTTCCAAGGGATTTGGTACACCAAAGGTACTTTTGATTACTATGTAAACGAAGACCTTTTGATGAATGCAGCTGCTGTATTCTACAAAAATTTGGCAAGTGGTGGAATTTTGCTGATTATCATCATTGCGGTATTGACCGGCCCCATGCTTTTCAAAGAAATCCAGCACAAAACTGGTCAATGGCTATTTACCAATCCCATAAAGGAAAAGAGATTTTTCCTTGGCCGCTTTTTAGCCGCCTTTTCCATCAATGCCTTGATTTCCTTTGGATATATCTTCGGAATGCTGCTCGTGCCTTACTCCGGCATTGGTGAAGCACATCGCTTTGGCACGGCGCCAATAGGCCAGTTGATACACGGGTATTTTTTTCTTCTACTCCCCAATGTACTTCTGCTAACCTCCTTGGTGTTTTTTGCTTTGGTCTTTTTCAAAAAAATGGCAGCAGGGTATTTGGCAGTCATCATTACCGTGATTGCATTTCTACTGATGCAACCCACGGCTGAAAGTTCCGGAGTTACCCCTTTATTGTTGCTTGGCGATCCATTCGGGTATGTTGCAGTGGAAAATGCGATTAACTATTTCAGCGTAACTGAAAGGAATTTCGGATACCTGGAATTTACGGATTATCTATTATTCAACCGCCTCATCTGGTTGGTGTTCAGTTTTATACTAATCTCATCTGCTTACCGGAAATTCAGTTTCAAAGGATTTTTGAAAACGGAAAATAAGCAAAAACCAGCTAAGGAATCCAATGAAAGAAACTATTCAGCCATACATTTTCTTTCCGAAAAACGCTTAAATCCAACTGTGGAATTTGGAGTTGCAGCATATGTAAGGAAACTGTTTTCGCTCTCTATTCTTGAGTTCAAAAATGTAGTGCGCCCTTCCGGCTTCAAGCTCATCATCGGCCTTGTGGTGTTGATGAATGTGCTCCAAAACCTGTTGTGGAATGCCTCCTACTATATTGGTCCTACAGAACCGCTTACCTTTACGATGACTGCTTTCCGTTTGACATTTGGGGCGTTCATCATGATAGTCCTTATGGTTTGGGCAGGGGAATTGTACTTTAAAGACCGAACGGTCAATTTTTGGCAGATTGCTGATGCCCTTCCTGTACCCATCTGGACGACAACACTGTCCAGGTTCATTGCCATGGGAGCGGTGGCATTTATCCTGGCAAGTTCTTTTTTGGTTACAGGTCTAATTGTACAAGTAATCAAAGGTGGGACGAACTTGATTGATATCAACCTGTACTCCTATGATTTGCTTGGCTATAATTGGGGTTGGCTTACCTATGTGTTGCATATGGCCATGGTGTTTTTTGTCGCCGGATTGACCAAAAGCCGGATTGCCACCCATATTATCAGTGTAGGTCTTTTTTTCATGACCATTATATCCTTTGAATTAGGGCTTGCAGAGCAGACCATTTATGCTTTTGGGGCAGTTCCGGGTCTGGAAGACTATTCCGAAATAAGCGGTTATGGCATTTGGATGATTTCGGCAAAATGGTATTTCCTTATGTGGGTATTATTGGGTGGTAGTTTCATTTTAGCCGGAATATGGTTTTGGCAAAGGGGAAGAAAAAATGGCCTAAGTACCTTTTCGATTTTCAACCAACAGCTTTCCTGGGTTGGCAAAATAGTGCTGGCCCTTTTGCTTATTGGCTTCATTGCAACAAGATGGCACATTATGCAGGAAGTCAATGGCAAAGGTAATTTTACATTTAGCGAAATCGAAGAAAAAGAAAAAGCCGACTATGAAATGAAGTACGGCTATTTGAAAGAGGTAACCCATCCTAAATACCACCAGGTAGATTTGAAGTTTGACTTTTATCCGGAAGAGCGTAAAGCAACTTATTTTGCCGACATTCTACTAAGTAACGATAGTCTTTCAGATACGTTGTATCTTAATTGGAGTGACTTTGTAAAAGTAGAGCAGCTTTCTGTCTCAGGTAAGTCCTTAACCCCTGTTTTCGAAAGTAAAGATTTTAGGATTTCTGCCTATCTCATTCCAGGCAGGGGAGACAGCCTGATTAATCTGAAGATCCAAGCCGAAAAGCAGTATAAAGGTTTTACCCAAGGCGGGGAAGATCCCCAGCCCGACCTGATGTTCAACGGATCTTTTGGAAGTATTAAGGATTTCCTGCCAACCATTGGCTACGATTATGATCGTGAGTTGAAAGAGAATAGAAAAAGGGTTGATCTTGGTTTGGAAAAATTAGAATCCCGAATGGCAGCAGTAGATGATCCCCTCGCTTTGAAGCAGGATGCTTATGCTCCGGATGCAGGATGGGTAACGGGGAAAATGGAAATATCAACAGTTGAAAATCAGCACATTATTGCACCAGGCAATCTCATCAGATCCCGTGTTGAAAACGGCAGAGCATACACGACTTTTGAAATCAGCAGACCACAACCTTTCAATTGGTATGTTGGTTCGGCCGAATATACCTGGACAAAAGCTGAAAAAGATGGGGTAAGTGTGGAGATACTTTATGATGCAAAGCACGCTTTTAACGCAGCTCTTTATACTGAGGCTGCCCGACAAACGATAGAATTTGTAAATGAAAACCTGGGAGAATTCCCGCATAAACAACTCCGCATTTATGAAATCCCCTACTATCAGGAGTCGTTCTATAGTTTTCCGCATGCCATTGCCATATCTGAAAAAGAAGGATGGTATGCCCGAACTGAGGATTTGAAAGAGAAAGCCTATATCTATCAGACTGTTGCTGCCCAAATCATAAAACAATGGGTCTTGGCCAATATTCAGGTAGCCAATGTCCAAGGAGCTGAAATTTTTAAAACATCACTACCAGAAGCTCTAAGCCTATTATTCTTAGAAAAGGAAATGGGTAATGAAGCAGTTCTGCTTATCATTGAAACAAAATTGAAGCGTTATGCCAAAGAAAAAAACAACGAACCAAATACAGAACCAATGCTGGTATTTGCTGATGGAACGGATTATCTAGAGGTAAACAAAGGCGCAGTGGTGTTGTACAAATGGATTAAAGGAAATCAAACCGAAGCCCTTTCCGCTCTCAAGAATTTAAATACTGCTGATAACCCATCGAATTATCTTGTTTTTGAGGAATTCTTCTCGACGTACATTAAAACGTTCCCCGAGTGATCTACGGGAGTTATTCGTTTCAAGAACCCTAGTGATAGCCATGGGAAACCTTGGATGCAATCAATGTGAAACGGCAATGGGGCCTTGAAGCGAGCTAGGTGATTTAGCTAAATTGTCGTGCAAAGTCGTCGCTGGTGCGAATTGATGCTATATAAGCGCATAGTAGGACATATTTGTTTCTTGTTCCGGTTCAGCATCCAATTGAATCGGTACAGATTTCCGGGCTTGTTGGTTTATTTTTTTTTGATTTTTTTGAGGAGGGTCTTGATGTGACCCTCCTCACCTTATTGAATCTATCGACCAACGGCTCCAAAAGTACCTACCCATCATACTAGGAGATTTGTGAGAAGTCATCTCTTTGATAGTCAGAAAAAACGGCTATTCATTCGACGAATTCATCAAACGTTTTTTGAATTCAAAAAATGATAGAAATTATCTATTTAGAATTAGTCTAAATAAATTGGATGTTAGTGAATTTCCATCGTTATTTGAGTAAAGAATAAGCGGATGATGTTGGAAAGCCAACACTGACTTTGGCTTTGGGACGTCTGTAGGCGGCTTTGAAAGATATTAAGTCCTGGTCCCGGATGCCACGTTGTTTCACGGGATGGGTTACACATTGGATCTAGAATACCCGGGTACCAGGCACCACTTGTAACGAATGCATATGGAATGCAAACTAAAAATTCTTTCATCAGGTAAAAACCACAAGATAGTCACCTGTTCCTGTTGCGGCAGGGTTAGCATGCACTATCAGGATTTATTGGTAGAGTTTGAACAGGAGGCCTTTTTAAGATGGGCCAATTGGGTACTTGAAGTTGACTATATGAAGCTAGTGAGAAAGCCAGAAGGGGATAGTTCGTTTGTTTCCTTGAGAACCTGTCACCCCCGAATACAATTTATATTTGACAAAGAAGGGTTCAGTGAACTTCAGCAGATTTTTTCGGAGGTACTGTTGCTTTTGGGTGTGTTCGAATATAGTAGGGTTAATTAGTCCATTAAGCATTTTGGCAACCAATAATACGTGGTGGTGTACATCTAAATCTGAACAGCGATGAAAAGCAGTAAACCGGAACTTTTGTCTACCTACGAACGATCGAGCGTTTCATTTTGTAAGGAAACCAATATGGTGATTTGGTACTACAAACATGCCTTGATCACCTTTTTCAAAAGTGAGTTTTTTGTCTTTGTGGACCGGTTTTCAGGAATGAATTTTTGGGAACATAGTTTCTTGACCGATGATCGGGGTCATGCCATTTTACTTGACACCTGCCATCTAGATATACGACTGGTAATTTTATATCAAGATTTTTTTGGCCTTCAGGAATTGTTTAAGCAATCTGCAGATCAGTTGGAGAAAATGCGCTAAGCAGGATTTCCTGTAATTGCCGAGGGACGCTGTTGTGGCAAGTGCCAACATTAAATTAATGCATTGTCTTTAGTACAGGCAGTTAGCCACGAATATAGAGCCCGTGTGAACTTGACACATGGGTTTTCACTGTAGGATATACTTTTTACACCGCAGAATCGGCATGCAAGTCAGAGGAAATCAGCAAAGATTGATTGTCATGGCAATAAGAAACAGTCCAGCATATTGTCTACTTTCATTCCTAAGTGGCCTGACTGCTCCTATTTAAGCATCAATATATAGTAGTGATTTTGATAGAAATAATCTATTAAAAGAATGGTTTTAATATTTTTTTATTAAAAAACAAAAGTCGATTTTTGAACTGTTTATAATTAGTCTAAATAAATATTAAGTCATTCTTGCCTACAGAACAGGTAGGCAGGACCTAACGTACACTCACTTGGGGGACAATTATTGCGTGGTTCCAAATCACCATTAAAACAATCTAGTAACATATGAATTATACCGCTCTACTCGCATTATTCCTTCTTTTCTCCGGACAGTTGGTGTTCGGTCAGACAATTCAAATTCAAGCAACAGATGCTTCAGGTACACCGATTCCGGGCGCAACGCTCAGGTTAAAGGAAAACCGCATTACAGGTATTACCGGTCCAGATGGACTGGCTACGCTCTCTCCACCTCAATTGATTCGGGACATTCTCACCATTTCCTATATCGGATTTCAGTCCCAGTCAGT
Organism: Cytophagales bacterium; assembly: GCA_016124425.1. Classification (GTDB taxonomy): domain Bacteria; phylum Bacteroidota; class Bacteroidia; order Cytophagales; family Cyclobacteriaceae; genus Lunatibacter. The sequence goes on along the minus strand of WGNT01000002.1, from coordinate 37,599 downwards.
GGAGGTCGATTTATCGGTTGACAAAGAGGTTAGGGTACAATTACAAGAACAGGTTTCCCAACTGCAACAAGTGGAGGTTTTCGGAAGAAAGGAGACAGATTACAAGAGCGATTACAGTTTTGCGGCTACTAAGATAGAAGCTCGATCCATCGACGTACCGCAGAGCATATCCACCATTACGAAAGAACTCATTCAGGATCAGAATATTTATCGATTGAATGAGTCTGTGCAGAATGTTGCCGGAGTAAACCAGTTTTCCGTCTACGATGATATTACCATGAGGGGATTCAGAAATTCAGATTACCGGTTGATAAATGGGATGCGCTATATAGCCAACTTTTGGTCTAGTCCGCTTCTGGTAAATATTGAACGCATAGAATTCATCAAAGGGCCGACTTCCGCGTTGTTCAGCAACAGCAATCCGGGAGGTACGATCAATATGGTCACCAAGAAACCCCTTGCAGAAAGTGCCGCAGCATTGGACTTTTCTGTGGGGAGCTTTAATACGATGAGAACTACGGCGGATTTTACCGGTAAGGTCAATGGAAATGACAATGTCCTTTTTAGATTGAATATGGGCTATGAAAACGCCGGATCTTTTAGGGATTTTATAAACTTTAACACCCTGGCAGTTGCGCCTTCTGTGACATTTATTGCGAGTGACAAGACGACTGTGAACTTCGACATGAGCTTCACGGACTACAACACGCTCTTGGACCGGGGTCGGCCTACTTTCCAAAATGATCAAAATCTCCTTTCCACTCCCATCAACTTCAATCTCAATCAGCCGGGGGACATTCTCCGGGATAAAATCTTTAACGGGACCCTTTCCGTTTCCCACAAACTCACAGAGAATATCGCCCTTAACGCATCCTATATGAAGTATGTTGACGATCAGCTGTTGAAGGAACACGGGTTTAACGGGTATATACAAGCGGATTCAGTTGCCCTCTATTTTACGGAACGATACCGATATAATACTTCGGATAATTTTACCGGATTTGTGACGGCGAACTTTAACACGGGAAGCTTGTCCCACAAAAGCCTAGTCGGTTTTGATTACATCATGTTGTTCGACCGCAACACGGAATGGTGGGCTGAAGGAGAAGAAGTGGGAGGCCTCAGTCTTTCCACACCGCTCTACGTCAACCGCAATATCGGGAAATACGAGCCCATCGTCGATGAATGGTCTTATTATGAAAGCCAATATATTACCATGGGCGCCTATATTCAGGACATGATCCAATGGAAAAAGTTGCAGGTACTACTTGGCCTGAGGTACGATAGGTTTACCACACCATTGAACAGTTGGCAATTCAGAGGTGCAGATGTAGACGTCCCGGACCTTCAGGAGGCAATATTGCCACGTATCGGCATGGTGTATGCGCTGAAGCCAAATACGAACCTCTACGCGACGTTCAATCAGGGATATCAGCCGGTGGATCCATTATCAAATTCTAATCCCCGCTTTGGTGGCCCCTTTCTCCCGGAATACAGCCAACTGTTAGAGGCCGGAATCAAATCCCAAAATTTCAACGACAGGTTGTTGAGTACATTCTCTGTGTATCAGATTGAAGTAAACAATGTCCTCGTGAACGCCAATGACCCGAATAATCCCGACCGGCTAATCCAAAGGGGTCAGGAAAGAGCCCGGGGGTTTGAATTGGAAACTACGGGTAGAATCACTTCTAACCTCAGCGTGATGGCCACCTTTGCCTTTAACAATGCGGAAATTACGCAGTCAGACGACGAGGATCTGATCGGCTTGGTAAAAGAAAATGCCCCACAACATATTAGCAATACCTGGATCAAATACAGTATCGATAGGGGTAAGCTGGATGGACTGGGTTTTGCCCTAGGTCACTCCCAAGTGAGTGAGCGCAGAACATTTGCGCGGTATACTAACAGTGATGAATTCCTGATGTTGCCTGGATACGTAATTTTCAATGCGGCAGCCTATTACAGTGTGAATAAGTTCCGACTTAGCGTGAACATAAACAACCTTACAGACAAAACACATTGGATAGGGGGATACAATTTTCAGCGTAATTTCCCGGGAAACCCCAGGAATTTCATGGTTAAAGTAGCATATAACCTATGACGTTTAAAAAGATTGTCCGCAACATCCATTTGGTCATTGGCTTTGCCGCCGGAGCCGTCGTACTGGTAAGTATGACGGCTGCGGCCATTTTTACCTGGGATAAGGAATTGACTGATTGGTATTACCAAGATGCTGTTTTTGTGCCCGACCATCAGCGTGAGGCATTGGATTTGACGCAGTTGTGGGAGAGGGCCCAACAGCATGTTCCTGGAAGAACCCTGTCAGATGTATCCATATACAAAGACCCGGCTAGAAGTTTCGAGTTTTCCGGCTACAAAGACTCGGACGGTTCTGGCATCTTTTGGTGGGATGAATACGAATATTGGGATAAAGTATATGTGGACCAATACTCCGGTGAAGTACTGGGGTATGTAAATATGAAATCCAACTGGATCTACAACACCCGAATGCTGCACCAATATTTATTGTTGCGATGGGATGTCGGCCATTGGATTGTCGGATATGCTACCTTGTTCGTTATCGTATTGGTACTAACGGGCCTCGTACTCTGGTGGCCCAAAAATTGGAAGGTTTGGAAACAACGCCTTACAATCAAATGGAATGCGCGATGGCGGAGAGTGAATTTTGACATTCATGCTGTAGGCGGATTCTACAGTTACCTGCTGATTCTAATTCTTGCCATTACAGGTCTCGTATGGACTTTTAGCTGGTGGACCAACGGTATTTACCGTCTATTGGGCAACGATCCAGATCAGGTCTGGGAAAAGCGCGAGCCACTCGTACTGGATACATTTCCTGATAGCGTACCCTTAGACCGTATTCTTGCTGACTTGCAAAGCAAAAGAGAAACCTGGGAAGAACTCAGTATTTATTACCCCTACAACCTGGCAAAAAGCGCTGAAATCGGAACCTATCTAAAATTTGACGGTGACACCGGTTGGGATGAGTGGGACAGTTATTATTATCACCCGGAATCAGGGGAGCTGCTTGCATCCAATCTCCAAGAAAACAAGACCCTCGGTGCCAAGTGGCGCAACAGTAACTACGCGATCCATGTGGGAAGCATCTATGGCCTCCCTACCAAAATTCTGGCCTGTGCTGCGGCTTTGTTTCTAGCATCACTGCCCGTGACGGGATTCCTACTTTGGTGGGGACGAAAACGTAAACCCCTAAAGCAGAACACTCCCAGAAAACAAAAAGAAGGGGTCGTTAGGAAGCTATCCACCTCAAATTGACTAGTGACACTTTCCGCGTAGGAGATGGACACTTAGTTGAGAAGTGATTTCTAAGGGATAGAAATGGGATTGTATTTTTTTTGCCAGCAAATGAAGATAGGGAAGGTCTGTTAGCATTTGGAACTGAACGTGCCCACTCTACTGCGAAATTTACTTCCCGCATTCTCGGTTGGATTCTTTTTCCTGTTTTTTTCGGGATTTCTTGGGCTTCTTATCAAAATAAACACCATCTGTTTCCATGTCAGCGATGGTTCGCTTTAACGTATTTTTGAATTTGTCCCTCGACTTTTTGGGGATCTCCTCGTCATCGAATAAGCCACTAAGCACATTAAACAAAGCAGCTCTGGTAAAGCCGGATGCCTTTTCATATTTGTAGGGCTTTTCTTCCATTTTGGTAAATTCCTTTATCGAACTCGATATAAAGATTACGAAAGCAACAACCACCAAAACCGTTAAGATTATTACGTCTATATTTTCCATGTTACCGCTTCATATTAAAGATGATTAGAAAGCCCAAAATGGTCGGGCACCATAAGCCAATGAAAATGGCCTTGAGGGGTTCATTTGCAATAAGGAAATAGTACTCAGATACACCGATTAATACGACGACCAATACCATCAATGCTACTTCGGACTTTTTAAACTTCTTCATGAATGTTTTTTGATTTCAATAGTTTTAGATTGTGGGGAAGATAATCTCCTGATATTTAAAAATGTACATTTGAAATAGTCGAAACCGAAACCCACGTTTTAGTAACACGTTTAACGACAGAAAGTTTTAGGACGATCATTTTACGATGATTTCTTTCAAGTCAGGGAGCGGGTTAATTACGTCCTTCAAGAGTTATGCCTTTCCAAGCCAGTATCTTTGACGTAGAAAACGATGATCTTCGTGTTTTCTAGATCTGTCAAAAAAGCAAACCGCCTATTTCAATCAAAAAATCCGTCGATTTTAACTGGTTTTTACGACTTCGGAATACAAGATTTGATGGACACAACAACTTATTTTGACCAGTTTTCTACGCTTAGGCCGGAAATCCGTCGAAATTCCTTCTCGTTATTGGTGACGACGGTTAATCCCCTAGATAATGCTTGGGCGGCAATCTGAAGATCATATGGCCCAATTGGTTGCCCCTTTCTCTCCAGCTCTGCACGAATTCCTCCATAAACGATTGCGTCACTTTCTGTAAATGGAATGAATTCAAAGGGTGAAAGGAAATTAATTAATGCATCTTCATTAGTTTTCCTCCGTTCACTTTTTGCTACACCGTAATAGAGTTCCGATATTGTGACAGATGAGATTTTAATCGCTGAAATGGCGTGCGACTTTAGCTTTTTCAGCACGATTTCAGGCCTTTGCTTGATAACATAAATACAGATATTTGTGTCCAGTAGGTACATCAGAATGAATCTCTTTGTTCTATTGGAGGTTGATTTCGGCCATCCTTCATAAAGTCATCCGAAAATTCCGCAAGGCTTTGCTCCACAATCTCCCAAGAGCTAGTTTTTGGGGTGAGCAGTATTGAAGTACCTATCTTGCGGATGTAAAATTGTGTTTCACGGGTATTGAATTCTTTTGGCAACCTGACGGCTTGGCTATTGCCACTTTTAAATACTTTAGCTATCTTTTCCATAGTTGAATAGTATATATGTTTCCGTATATACAATAGTACGAAATTTTATCATAAAAGATTTTCTTTGATTTACGTGGTCGTCCCGTTAAGATCAAAAATTTTGAATAATCCAGCTTGCGGGATCATGCACCAATACCGAAATAGAAGATCCCATTCTTAACTCAAAAAGCGCCTTTCAAAAGGGCAAATCTTCATCGTCAGCATCTGGAAGGGGAGCTGAAAAATCAGTATCGTCATTCCAGTGTTCTAGGCAGGGGCAATATTCCTTAGAAACACAACCTGTAGGGTCTCCCGTGCAAAAATCGAAGCCCACAAAACCACTGTTCGCAATCATTGTTTTGGTGTCCAATAGCTCTATCAACATTTTGTAGGCAATCGGTACCGGCAGTTTCTCCGGAAAGCTCACGTCAAGATTCCATGTGAACATCATTTTTTCGAAGGCGGTTGAAACGAGTTTCATTTCTCTGATGGTAAGCTGCTCAGGGGGTGGAAAATCCTCTGCTTTCAGTCCGCAGTAATAGCCAAATGTATGCGGTGGCTCTTCCGCCCTCAACCACCTTTCCACTTCCTCAAAGTGATCCGCCAAGTCATCTCCGGATGAATGAACTTCCGCAAGAGGTCCATCTTCCCGGTGGGCTTTTTTTATATCTTCCAAGAGATGGGGAATATAAGGATGCATCATAGTGGGTAAATTGTTTATTTAGTGGCCATTTACATACTTTAATCTCCCGATTAAATTAAGGAATTGTTGGTAAAAATGAAAAGGTTGTTTGTGACTGATGGTGGGATGGATTTAATGAATGGATATTTACTGAAAAAATAATTTGTGTTGCTTGGGTTTTTTTAACTTCCATCGTTAAATTGCTTTAGAAAACATGTTATCAGGAACTTAAATAATTTCCCGAATAATATGACCACTAATTCTAAAAAAGACAAGCTCAAAAAGCGCTTCCTTATCGGGAGTTTTTTCATGGCTGCTTTGTTTATGGCTTTTGGTTCCCACGGTTCGTTTAGTCCGTTGGATATTGGATTCTACACGTCCATAGGTGCCGCTGTGGGATGGTACTTCCTGAGTTATTATTGGTATTTATTTGTTTTGCGCAAGCGAAAAAGTAATACATAATCATTTCCGACTTTATTAGATAATATACTAAGCAGATGGCCGAGACACGGCTTTTTGGTTTCGTTTTCAATACAAAAAACCAAAAAGCCAAATCGGAATTTTATTTCCAAATCCAATCAATGTATTGTCAGCAAGTATATAAGCGTCTTCCAAAGCTGCGATCTTTTTGGAACCTTTCTTACTACCCCCTACCTCAAACGTGTATTTTCCTACCTTGAAGTCACCCATTTTAGATACTGAACTTCATGGACACTGTTGACAAGCTGGGTTAGCAAAAACGTTACCCATAGTATACTGAGGTTTGGTGTTCGGTTTAGGGCAGCTATTTGCAAAGTGTAGATGCTACTCGACAGATATAACCGTTATATGTCGAATTTAAACTACATAAATTCTAGTTTTGTCGATTCAAAGCTACATAGAATTAAACATCTTCGGTTACGACTCGCTTTACTGTAGCAAATTCAATAACTTCTGTGTCCAGGCTGCGCGATGATACATTACGACATTTTACAGTTCACCAAAATGTGACGTTTCTGCCGGAGTCATCCGCATAGAAATAAATCGAAGTGGGTGTTCCCTATTCGCACATAAACCCATAAATTGTAAAAAAATCCCGAAATGGAGAGGAAAGGCACCCTATTTCCAATTGTTCTTTTTCCGGTAATACCGCTGCTTTTGGCTACGCTGTTGCTGCTTTCCTGTGAAGACGCCACGGAGAAAAAGTTAAAAATTGGCTTTTCTCAATGTGTCAGCAACGATGCCTGGCGAAGGACCATGCATGAGGAAATGTACCGGGAACTTTCCTTTTATCCGGAACTTTCCCTGGAAATCAAAGATGCACAGGGAAACAGCCAACTTCAGGTACAGCAAATCCGGGAGTTCCAAGAAGCGGGGGTTGATCTCCTGATCGTTTCGCCAAATGAAGCCGAACCCATCACTCCGATCGTGGAGGAACTGTTCCAATCCGGTATTCCCGTAATCATAGTGGACAGAAAAATCACCTCCAACCTGTACACAGCCTACATCGGCGGAGATAACTACGAGATAGGGCTGACAGCAGGCCAATACATCAAAAACCTGCTCCAACATCAAGGAAAGATACTGGAAATATGGGGCCTGCGGGGGAGTTCTCCCGCTAGGGATAGGCATAGAGGCCTATTGAAAGGACTGGAAGGGTCCGATATTCAAATTACGACACAAATTGCCGGCCAGTGGGAAAAAGACACCGCTAGATCCAGGCTTAAAGAACACCTCCTTCAGCAAGATTATCCCCAATTCGATCTGGTTTTTGGACACAACGATGTCATGACGATCGGGGCAAATGAGATTTGCCGGGAACTGGGGATTGTGGGAAAACGATTTGTGGGAGTAGACGCACTCCCAGGACCCTTCGGCGGCATTCAAGCCATAGCAGACGGCGTATTGGACGCTACTTTCTTCTACCCAACTGGAGGTGACAAAGCCATTGAAGTCGCCTATAAAATCCTCACCGGTCAAGATTTCGAAAAGGAAAATATCCTGCAGACCGCAGCGGTAGACCTATCGAATATCCGGATAATGAAGCAGCAGACAGACCGGATCATCAGTCAGCAGACCAATATTTTCCGCCAAAAGGAGATGATTGACAGCCAATTGGAAATCTATAAGAGCCAACGGGGCCTCTTGATTGTGTTAGGCATCACACTCTTTATCGCCGTCATCTCCTTGGCATATAGCTTTAAATCACTGAGAGACAAGAAGGAAATCAATCAGGAGCTTCGGCAAAAGCACGAAGAAGTGCTTGTGCAGCAACAAAAGACCATGGAATATGCCCAGAAGGCGGAAGAAGCTACCCGCTATAAACTGGAATTTTTCACCAATATTTCTCACGAATTCCGAACCCCGCTAACATTAATTCAGGCACCCGTAGAAGAACTTATTGAAAACAAAGCCGCGTCGGCGTTTAAAGCAGATCTGTTGCTGGTCAGAAAAAACACCTATCGCTTGCTTCGGCTAGTAAATCAGTTGATGGACTTCCGGAAAATAGACAACAATAAAATGGGCGTGAAGGCAAGTATGCAGCCGGTAGTTCCCTTTATTGAGGACATCATGTCGGTGTTTCAGAAAGCGGCAAAGGACAATCAGATTCATTTTCGGTTACTGGTAGACAACCCGGGGATTACGTTATGGTTTGACCCGGTTATGATGGATAAGGTCATTTTCAATCTGCTCTCAAACGCGTTTAAATTCACCCCAAGAAAGGGTTTTATCCATATTCATGTAGCGGAAGAACCCTTGACCCACGAAGTGCTGATCACCGTCGAGGACAATGGCTTGGGGATGATAGGTGAGGATATCGCGCATGTATTTGACCGCTTTTTTCAAGGAAAGCCGGGAATCAGAAAAACGGGTACCGGCTTAGGTTTGGCGTTGACAAAGGAACTGCTGGAGCTACAGCATGCTAGCATTCAGGTAAGAAGTGAGCCTGGCGAGAAGACCATTTTTGAGATTCGGATGAAAATGGGCAACAGTCACTTTGACGAAAGTCAGCTGCTGACGGATTCGCTGGAAACACAGGTGGTCGACCATGATACATTTCTGCCGGATCAGGAGGAGTCGGCTTCAAACAGTGATAAGGATACGCAGTCGATGTCCCAACACAGTATCCTTATCGTTGAGGATGACAAGGAAATCCGGGGATACTTGGCCACCAAACTCGGTCAGCACTATCACATTCTTGAAGCAGCCGATCCTGAGGTGGCCTATGCCATCGCCTCGGATGAACTACCCGACCTGATTACCTGCGATTTGATGTTTCAGCGGGGAGATGGGCTAGATCTTATCGCACAGTTGAAAGCTAACCCTATGACTCAATCCATTCCCATCATTGTCATTTCGGCCAAAACAACTCCGGACGAGAAGTTGGCTGGGATCAAAACCGGCGTGGATGATTACATTACCAAGCCCTTTAGCATCTCCTTTGTGGGGGAAAAGATCAAAACCCTACTGGCTACAAGGAGTCAACTAAAAGCGCGCTTTTTACATGAGTTGCCGGTAGACTCCAAGGCAATCACGCCGCAGACGGCAGATAAGAAGTTTGTCACCGAATTTAGCACCCTGATCGAGGAAAACCTACATGACCCTCATTTTGGCGTCAGTGAGATTTGCAGGGAGATGGGCCTCTCACGCGGGCAGCTATATCGGAAAGCGAAAACGGTGCTGGGGTATAGCATAAACGACTATATCAACAAGGTGCGGCTCCGAAAAGCCAAGCACTTACTCCTTGAAGAATCAGAGAGCATTGCCGATATTTCGCATAAGGTTGGCTTCAGCACATCGGCTTACTTCTCTACTGTTTTCAAAAACGCGTTCGGCATTACACCGTCTGAGTATCGTGAAAGCAACGTGAAGCATAGAATGTGACACATTTTTGAAAGTCTGGAACGCTATTGAAAGTGTCAAAAATGAATTCATAGGCTTATTATGCTATAAAGGAGTTTATCAAGATGATTTTTTTACTGATTTCCCCTTCCAATCATTTTTGTAAATTTTAGGTACGGATTTAAAAAGTAATCGTTTTTCTGGGGTCTAGTTTAGTGGCAACAATAGACCATGAGCCACAAAACGATATATTATTCCATCATTGCTTCCTTAAGCGGATTCCTATTTGGGTTCGACACGGTAGTAATCTCCGGGGCGAACCTGCCCATCAAGGAGCTATGGAAAAATTCGGAATGGTTTCATGGCCTTACGATAATGAGTGTTGCCTTATGGGGAACGCTACTTGGTGCTGTATTAGGAAGCATTCCCTGTGACCGAATCGGAAGAAAAAATACCCTTTTTTGGATTGGCGTACTCTACTTTGTATCAGCCATCGGCACTGCCCTGGCAACAGATCCCTACATATTCTCTGTCTACCGGTTTTTAGGAGGGCTGGCTATAGGGACGGCGACCATTGCCGCGCCCACCTACATCACCGAAATAGCGCCCTACCAATATAGGGGCAAACTGGTAGGTTTATTTCAGATCAATATCGTTGTCGGAATCTTAGCTGCTTACCTGTCCAATTACTTTCTTACCGGTGTTGGCGGAAGCAATGACTGGCGGTTTATGTTGGGGGTAGAAGCCATTCCGGCGCTGCTCTTCTTGGTGCTTGTCAGCTTTATTCCCGAAAGTCCGCGCTGGCTGATCATCAACAAGAATCAGGTAGAGAAAGGGCTTGCCATATTAACCCGCATCTTTGATGGCGGAAGTAGCAGCCCACGGCAGATCCTTCAGAACATCGAGACAGAGCAACTCGACTCGGAATCGGGCCAATCCTCCGGCCGTAAAGCAAAATATGCCTTTTCGCTCGCTTTTTTTATGGCCTTTTTCAATCAGGTATCGGGAATAAACTTTGTATTGTATTACGCTCCCGAAATTATGGAAAAAGCAGGCTTTGCAACTGAGGAGTCACTTCTGGGAACGGTGTTTATTGGCGGTACCAATTTGATTTTTACAATATGGGGGATTTCGTTGATAGACAAAATGGGCAGAAAGCACCTGATGCTGATCGGATCTTTCGGCTACCTACTGAGCCTGTCTATGATTAGTTATGGCTTTTATACCCTTTCCTCCCCCGGCTTCTCACTGATTGGATTCCTTTTGTTTATCGCTGCGCATGCCGTTGGTCAAGGGAGTGTGCTTTGGGTATTTGTTGCGGAAATTTTCCCCAATAGACTTAGGGCAAAGGGGCAGTCTTTTGGGGCAGGTATTCACTGGGGAATGGCGGCAATCATTACGCTTGTCGGCCCTTATCTGATTGCATCTATTCCCGTCTGGCAGATATTCGCCCTATTCCTATGCGGGATGGGGATACAGTTTCTCTGGGTAATCTTTTTGATGCCCGAAACCAAGGGGATACCCTTGGAAACCATGCGTCTTCAATCTCAACTTCATAAATAACAGATCCCGTATGAAAAAACCAATTCCCATTACTGATCAAATACATTCAATAACTAATAAACCTTAAACGTATGAAAAAACAACTTTTACTTTTAACCCTGGCAATCATGATTGCCATACCTGTCTTTGCCCAACAACGGACCGTAACGGGCACCGTTGTGGATGCATCTGCAACAGGTATCCCGGGGGTTACCGTATTGTTGCGGGGGTCTAGCCAAGGCACCGTAACGGATATCGATGGCAAGTATGCTGTCGAGGCGACAGGTGACGATGTTCTCGTCTTCTCTTTTGTGGGCTTCCAAACCGCAACTGAAACGGTCGGTGCCAGAAGCATCGTTGATGTAACCCTCATGGAAGATGTTTCCGAAATGGACGCAGTCGTTGTCGTCGGTTATGGAACCCAACGAAAGGGCGATATGACAGGTGCCATTGTTGCTGTGGACCTTGCACCGATTCAAGGACAAAGCATGAGTTCCGGTAACCCCATGCAGGCCCTGCAGGGAAGGGTACCTGGCTTGCTTGTGGAGAAGTCTGGAGATCCCTCTGGTCTCAACAGCCGCGTATTGATCCGAGGTATATCCACCTTAGGCAACAATGACCCCCTCTACGTAATCGACGGTGTACCCACAAAGCGGCAGGAGGTATTCGCCAGCCTTAATCCGGAGGCAATTGAATCTGTGCAGGTGCTTAAAGATGCTTCGGCCTCTTCCATTTACGGTTCAAGGGCCGCCAACGGAGTCATTGTGGTCACGACAAAAAACCGTTCTTCCGGAGCGGACAGGCTTACAGTCACCATAAACTCAAACGTGTCTGTACTCTCTGAAAGAAGGCAGCGCTATGACATGCTGAATGCTGTACAAAGAGGGGAGGCCCTATGGAGGGCTTCCGTAAATGACGGCGCTGATCCAACCGGCGGATATGGAGAAATCTATAACTTTGACTGGAACGGTAATTACAGCAATCCGGTTCTCAACAGCGTGACCGTAAGGCCCTTCGTAGGAGGCAACCAAGACGTGCCTGCTGGAGATACCGACTGGCAAGATGAAACCTACAAGACAGGATATGTTTTCAACAATGAGGTAACAGTGGCCACCAATTCGGAAAAGTCATCGTTGATGATCAACTTGGGGCATTTCAAAAACACCGGTATTCTTAAGTATACGGATTTCGAAAGGTACACAGGAAGGATCAACGCCAATACCTATTTGTTTAAGGACAAGGTAAAATTGGGCATCAACTCACAGTTTTCCACGTCCAACGAAACACTGGCCACACCAGACGTGGGAAGTGCGCCAACACCCGGTCTTGCCATCACCTTGGCTCCGACCATTCCATTGAGAGACAGAAACGGTGAATTTGCCGGCCCCTTGGGTGCAGGATATTCGGATAGAAACAACCCCGTCCTGATGCAATACCTCAACAGGTGGGACAATACCAGAAGAAACAACCTCTACGGAAATGTCTTCGCCGAATGGAATATCCTTGAAAATTTGTTGTTCCGCACCAGCATAGGGATTGACTTTAATGATTTTCACCGAAAGGATATAGAACCTAGGGTCAACAACGGATTTATTACAAGAAACAACAACCGGCTGATCCACGATACAAACGAATTCTCCAGTTTGGTATTTTCCAATACGCTGAATTACCGGTTGGAGAAGGGAGATCACCGCTTTGAAGCACTTTTGGGTACGGAATCCATAAAGGATGATTTTTCGAGTATTGTTTCGATTGCCAACGGCTTTGCTGTAGAAACAGAGTCTTACTTCGTCCTCGATGCGGCTACCGGAGCAAGAACGAATACCGGAAGCGCTACAGGCAGTCGTTTGCTGTCCCAGTTTGGTAAACTCAACTATGCCTACAAAGACAAGTACCTAACCTCCTTTACCATCCGTAGAGACGGTTCTTCCCGATTCGGCCGCAACTTTAGGTACGGTGTTTTTCCAGCCGCGACAGTAGGATGGAGGGTCAGTGAAGAGGCGTTTATGGAGAATCTTTCGGCTGTGTCCGATCTGAAATTCCGCGCAGGCTACGGGGAGGTAGGCAATCAGGAAATCGGTGACCTTGCGCGATTCGGTCTCTATGAATCCCGTTATGGCCCAAATCAGGTCCAGTTTGTCCCCGGATTTTTTGAGATCTACTATAACGTAGGTACCGCCTATGATATTAATGGCAACGGTACGGGCAACTTGCCTTCCGGTTTCGTTTCCATTCAGGCGGAAAATCCCAACCTTAAGTGGGAGACCACCAAAGAGTGGAATCTAGGCATGGATTTTAGCCTGTTCAATTATGCGGTTTTCGGATCATTTGACTTCTTTTCTAGGAATACGACAGATATCCTAACAAGACCACCGATTGCCTCAGTGATAGGCGAAGGACAGCAGCGCGTACTAAATGGCGCCTCTACATCAACACGCGGATGGGAACTGTCTTTGGGCTATACCAAATCGTTGAATAACGGACTGAATGTAACGGTAAATACCAACTTTGGCGCGTTTCAGGACAAGATCACCTTCCTTCCGGAAGAAGTACGGGCGGCGTTCCCCGGCACTGCGGCAAATTCCATCATCGGTCAGTCCCAGTTTTCCATCTTCGGATTTAAGGCTGACGGATTATTCCAGAGCCAAGAAGAGGTGAACTCCAGCCCTACCCAAGTAGGGGCAAGGCCAGGGGGAATCCGCTTTATGGATCTTAACAATGACGGCGTCATCGATGCTGATGACAGGGATTTTATTGGAAATACGCTTCCAGCACTCGAGTATGGGTTGGGCGTCAATCTAAACTATAAAAACCTAGACTTCTCCATTTTTGGATCCGGGGTGGCCGGAAGGGTAGGCTTAGATCCCTATATTTTCTGGAACAATTTTGTGCAGGGAAGGGAAAATGCGGGGCTTGGCGTGCTGAACGCCTGGACTCCGGATAATACGGATACGGAAATCCCTTCACTGTCCCTGGCGTTCAATGATACCCAAACCTCTGACTATCTGTTTAGGAATAACTCTTATTTTAAGATCAGAAACTTACAGTTTGGGTATACGCTTCCAGAGGCGCTTCTGGAAAGATGGGCAGGAGTGAGCAATATCAGGGCGTATTTTCAAGGAGAAAACCTCATCTGGTTTACACCGAAGAATTACATCGGCTCTGATCCGGAGCGTACAGACGTAAACAGAATACCTGTACCTACCGTGTTTTCTATCGGACTTAACGCAAATTTCTAAGCATTGAAAATCATGAAAAGCTATAATAAATATTTAGTCATTAGTTTGGCATCCCTGATTTTTGGGGCATGTTCCGGGGACTTCTTGGAATATGAACCTAGAGGTGTATTGTCCAGCGAGAATGTAGCCACTCCCGGTAACGCGGAGGGGCTAGTCATAGCGGCTTATGCCGGTATTGGCAATGATGAAATGATAGGGCCGTTGACCTCGCAGTGGGTATATGGTAGCGTTCGGTCTGATGACGCCTACAAGGGCGGCGGCGGCCGTAGTGATGTTGATGTGGTCGATAGATATGAGCAATACAACCTTACTATTCCCGATCAAGGGGATTTTATGGCTCCCCGTACTTGGACAAACTACTACAAAGCTATCTCTAGAGCGAACTTTGCCCTCACGGTAATTAATGAGATCCCCGCAGAGGAATATGAGAACAAAACGCTGCGTCAGGCGGAGCTTCGGTTTCTTCGTGGGCATTCCCATTTCATGCTGAAGCTGCTCTTTAAGAAGATTCCTTATATCGTCGAGGGCTTGACCCAAGAGGAAATTGCCCAGGTCACCAATGATGTACCCAATGATGAACTTTGGAACAAAATTGCGGATGACTTTCTCTTTGCCTACAATAACCTGCCGCAGTCGCAGGCAGAGGTAGGACGAGCGGACAGAAATGCCGCTGCCGCCTATTTGGCAAAACTTCGGCTTTACCAAGCGTATGAGCAAAATGACCAGCATCAGGTTGTCTCTATTAATCCATCAAGATTGGAAGAAGTCATTCAGTACGCCGATGAGGTCACCGGTGCTTTGGAACCCGATTTTGGGAACAATTTTCTTGACGGATTTGACAATGGTCCCGAATCAATCTGGGCGGTTCAATTTTCGATCAATGACGGGACGGTCGTTAGTAGAGTGAGTTATGTGACCGGCCTTAATTCCCCCCACGGGACAGGTCTTTACGGCTGTTGCGGGTTTCACTTGGCAAGTCAGAATATGGTAAATGCCTTTAGGACGAATGCCGATGGCTTGCCCCTGTTGGATAGTTTCAATGATCAGGACATATTCAATGCAGTAGGACCTGACGGAACCGTGACACCTGCCGCCGGCCTTACCGTAGATCCCAGGATTGACCATACAGTAGGAATCCCTGGTAGGCCTTTTAAATACAGAAACACCGTAAATCAGCCTGGGGATATGGTATATAATTTCAGCTGGGCAAGGGATCCGGGGGTATATGGCTATTTTGGCAACATGAAGGAACAGCAGGCGCCGGATTGCTCGTGCTATGTCAAGGAGGGACCTTTTATCGGTACGTCTAAAAACATCGATTTTATCCGTTATGCAGATATACTGCTTTTCAAAGCAGAGGCCTTGATACAGCTAAACCGCTGGAATGAAGCCCTTCCTTTGATAAACGAAGTCCGGGAGCGTGCCGCAGCGAGTACACAGCGGCCCGTAGCAGCAGGTGCGACAGATATTTACCGCGTAGCGCCTTACGAATCCTTTCCGAGCAAGGAGTTCGCATGGAAAGCGCTGAAATTCGAACGAAGAATGGAATTTGCCATGGAAGGAAGCAGGTTCTTTGATTTAGTACGCTGGGGGGAGGCGGAGGAAGTCCTGAATGCCTACCTCGTCAAAGAGCGGGTGAAGCGGGATTTTCTAGCCAACGCAAGGTTTACTGCCGGACGGGATGAATATTACCCGATTCCCCAACGTGAAATCGACTTTTCAAAGGGCGTATACAAGCAAAACCCCGGCTATTGATGCCATTAAATCAGCTGCCTGCTTTTAAGGCAGCTGATTTTTTGATATACTAGGAGAACGGTAGCGGCGCTTAATGCTAGCGAAAGCCCATCATCTGTACAAATCCAACTAGCAACTTATGACATGGAGCCAAAAGAAAGCATCAAGCAAGGGGTTGACTATCTATTATCTTGTCAGCAGACAAGTAGGAGACTCTCCCTTTTCTGGTCGGACAGGCTGCTCCAATAAATTCGGACAAGTTATGCATCTAACTAGCAAATAATAATCTTATGAAAATAACAACACATTTCTTGGCTATCCCGGCACTTCTGCTCGCTATAGCCTGCGCGAAAGAACCTACGGTAATAACAGAAACCGAACCTGAGTTCAATGAAACTTACAGGCCGCAATTCCATTTTACACCGCCTACAAACTGGATGAACGATCCAAATGGAATGGTGTATTATGATGGGGAGTACCACCTGTTTTACCAGCACCATCCCAACAGCAACGTGTGGGGACCCATGCATTGGGGACATGCCGTTTCCACGGACCTTGTTCACTGGCAGCATATGCCTATCGCCCTTGAGCCTGACAGTCTAGGTACCATCTTCTCAGGGTCCTCGGTCATGGATATTAACAACACGAGTGGGCTTGGAACGGCAGAAGCGCCCGCGATGGTCGCATTGTATACCTATCATGACGCGGAAGGTGAAAAAGCCGGTCGTGTAGATTATCAAACTCAGGGAATGGCCTACAGTACGGATAAGGGGAGAAGCTGGACAAAATACGACGGAAATCCCGTCCTAGAGAACCCGGGCATTCGGGATTTTAGAGATCCAAAAGTATCTTGGGTCGAAACGGCCACTGATGAGGGAAAATGGATCATGACCCTTGCGGTAAAGGATAAAATCAGCTTCTACTCCTCGCCAAACCTCATAGACTGGACGTTCGAGTCCGATTTCAACCCTGATTGGGCAGCATACGGTGGCGTATGGGAATGTCCGGACCTTTTTCCGCTGACTACGGCTGATGGGGAAGAAAAATGGGTTTTGTTCGTAAGCATCAATCCGGGCGGACCGAACGGAGGATCTGCCACGCAGTATTTTATCGGCGATTTTGACGGAAGTAGCTTTCAGGTAGAGAGCAGCGACGTTAAGTGGCTTGATTACGGCACGGACAACTATGCCGGGGTAACTTGGTCAAATGTTCCCGAATCGGATGGGAGACGCTTGTTTATTGGGTGGATGAGCAACTGGCAGTATGCTACGGTAGTCCCTACGGAGGTATGGCGCAGCGCCACGACACTACCACGGTCTTTGCGATTGGTGAAGCAGGAAAATGATTTTATCGTTGCCTCCGCACCAATTACCGAACTTGAGCAAATTATAACCAGTTCAAAGTCTTTTTCGGAAAAGGAGATTAAGTTAACTGGGGAATTGGTGGAACTTGAATTACAACCAACTGAAAAGGAGTTTACCGTTGAATTTAGTAATGCGGCGGGCGACAGGCTGGTAATTATCAAGAGGGGAGACGAACTGACCATTGACCGCTCCAAGTCCGGAAAGATTGATTTCTCGGAGGGCTTTGGATCGGTTCATCAGGCGCCCATTCTGTCCAATGATGTTAACAGCGTCAACATCTTTCTGGATCGGTCGTCGATTGAAGTATTTATCAACGACGGGGAATTGGTAATGACGGAAATTATTTTCCCTACCGAACCCTATACCCAGCTGAACCTACAAGGCTTTGGTTCCTCTAATACAATACACTACTTAGCCTCGATTTGGTAAGCTCGTTACAATTCTCTACTGGGTTCACCCGTGTGAAAGCCTATTCGACTTGGGGAGATAACCACTCATTTTAAAAGATACATTTTCGATGCAACCTAAACACTATGTGCTTTTTCTATCCGTCACCGCAGCCTTGGGTGGGTTTTTATTTGGATTTGATACGGCCGTTATCTCCGGAGCAGAAAGGGATATTCAACAGCTTTGGCAACTTTCGGATTTGAGCCACGGGTTGGCTGTAGCTATAGCCTTGTACGGAACAGTGATTGGGGCCCTATTTGGGGGGATTCCTGCTGACAAATATGGGAGAAAGGCATCGCTTCTGTGGATCGGTGTTTTTTACCTGGTTTCTGCGGTGGGTTCAGCCCTAGCTAATGATGTAAATACTTTTATGGTTTTTAGGTTTATCGGCGGATTGGGTGTGGGTGCCTCGTCGGTAGTGGCCCCCATGTACATCAGCGAAATCGCACCCGCAAAGCGTCGGGGCATGTTGGTCGCATTGTATCAGTTTAACATTGTGCTCGGGATTTTGGTAGCCTACCTTTCCAACTACCTAATAGGGACAGCTAATCTGGAGGAAGCGTGGCGATGGATGCTTGGGGTGGAGGCCATCCCCGCCCTGATTTACAGTATTTTGATCGTGAAAGTACCCAAAAGTCCGCGTTGGCTCATTGCAAAACGAATGGACATAGCCACCGCAAGGGAAATTCTAACCCGGACGGATCCGGAGGGAGTTGAGACTGCCATCAACCTTGCCATCGAAGAGGCAAAGACCGTCAAGGGCAACGTAGGGGTATCCATGCTCTTTCGGTCAAAGTTCCGAACGATCAGCCTGATGGCTTTTTTGATAGCGTTTTTCAACCAACTATCAGGGATCAATGCCATCATTTATTTTGCGCCAAGAATATTTGAATCGGCAGGAATTTCTACGGAAGACGCCCTATTGTCCACCATTGGTATTGGCTTGATGAATTTGGTAGCAACGATGTTGGGGCTGTTTTTGATCGACAAACTAGGCCGCAAGAAGCTCATGATCATCGGATCCTTAGGCTATGTTCTTTTCCTTTCGCTAATGGCGTATAGTTATTTTGGCGGAGCAATAGAACCCGATTGGTTGCCTTTCTTTGTGTTTGGATTTGTAGCATCCCATGCCGTGGGACAGGGGGCTGTGATTTGGGTGTTCATCTCGGAAATCTTCCCCAATGAATTAAGGGCGTTCGGTCAGTCCTTAGGATCCTTTACCCATTGGATTTTTGCCGCCTTAATTGCAAATGTATTCCCTTTTGTAGCCAACAGCTTTGGGGCGGGAACTATCTTTGCTTTTTTTGCTGTGATGATGGTCCTGCAGTTGATCTGGGTGCTCACCCGAATGCCGGAAACGAAGGGACGATCGCTAGAGGAAATACAGTTGGATCTTCAAAAGAAGGTCCTTTGACGTACAGTTATCGCTTAGCTTTACCATAACAGAACACGGAAAGAAGGCTCGTTTGCAAGCGCCTCCTTTCCGGGTTTTATTTACTTATTGGGATTCTAAATTATTCAGTAGCCACCATACCGGGGTCAAAGACCAACTTTCCTAATCGATAGTTTTTCCGATGTTCGCCATAAATAAGGATCTCATGAAATTATTTTACTTTTTTTTCTAAAAATGCTAGGTATAGGTTCAAAAATGCCAGGGGTAATAAGTGGTAGATCGTGAAACGGGGCTAAATGATAGTGTAACGTCCTATTATATTACGCGTTACGGACAGGTGGCTATTCCGCCAAAAAATGAGGAAAGCAGTCCTTTTGTTGATTGCTTTCCCTGCTATCGTAAGAAATAGGGTATTGATGTCTATTCAGCACTTACAAGCCTATTGGCAAGGGTTAATTTGGCAAGGTGGTGGCTTTTCTTAGGAAGCCCGTAAACCACGATTTCGTGCGAGCCGGTTTTTTGTGTTGACAGACGTCATTGTCATTAGAGTCATGTTATTTTGAACGGACAGCGCACTACTTGTAATGACCCCTTCCTTATCCAGTCTACAAAAGTCATCCTTAGTAGGAGAATGAAAACTAGGTGATATAGCTAAACTATATGGTAAATTAAACCGATCCCTGAGGTCAGTACGACCGCATTTTGAATTTTTTGCGGAGTTCGTTTACAGCTGCTTTGAAGGTATTATCGGTTTCAATCAGGTCATTGACTGTCTGTACCGCATGAATTACCGTACTATGATCCCTGCCGCCGAAATGGTATCCAATAGACTTCAGGGAGTGGTTGGTAAATTCTTTCGAAAAATACATAGCCACCTGACGGGCCGTCACGATTTCTTTTTTACGTGTCTTTGCTTTCAGGTCAGTTAGCTTGATGTCGTAGTAGTCCGCACAGGTTTTTTGGATAAAGTCTATCCCGACTTCCGTTTCAATGTCCTTTACGATATTTTTCATAATGGACTTGGCCAAACTCAGGTCTATCTCCACCCGGCTTAGCGAAGCATGAGCGATCATGGAGATTAGAACCCCCTCCAATTCCCGTACATTTGTATCCACGGTGTACGCTAAGTACTCGATGACATCTTCTGGAAAAATGATGCCTTCACTCTGCATTTTGCGCTTGATAATCGCAACCCGGGTTTCGAAATCAGGCATCTGTAAGTCAGTGGTTAACCCCCATTTGAAACGGGAAAGAAGCCGCTCTTCCAGTCCCATCAGGTCTTTGGGGGCACAGTCAGAAGTCATGACTATCTGCTTTTTATTCTGATGCAGATGGTTGAAAATATGAAAAAACATTTCCTGGGTTTTCCCCTTTCCTGCAAGAAATTGGATGTCATCAATAATCAATACATCCACCTGCATGTAAAAATTGGTGAAGGACTTGGCATTGCCATCCTTGATGGCATCCATGAATTGATTGACAAACTTTTCGGAGGATACGTAAAGGACAAATTTGTCCTCCAGGTTGTTTTTTATTTCATTTCCGATCGCCTGTACCAAGTGTGTTTTTCCAAGCCCCACCCCGCCATAAATCAACAGCGGATTGAAGGAAGTGATACCTGGTTTATTGGCTACTGCATATCCTGCCGACCGGGCTAGGCGGTTGCAGTCACCTTCTATAAAAGAGCTGAAGGTGTTGTTCGGAATAAGGTTGGACTGTAGGGTGGTTTCCGAATCCAACATAGGCATATCAAAAGGGCTGTGGTCACCACCGATGATTACAGCTTGTTTTTCTTTGATCCGCTTAGGTGGGGTAGTACCCTGTGGATAGCTTACAACATAAGGTTGGTTTTGGGAGTTGCCGCGATCGACCACCACGGCGTATTCCAGTTTCCCGTTTGGCCCCATCACCGTTTTGATGGCAAGCTTGAGAACGTCTACATAATTCTCTTCTATCCATTCGTAAAAAAACTGGCTAGGCACCTGAATGGTAAGGGTGGAACCGTCAATCCTTACAGGGTTTATGGGTCTAAACCAAGTAGAAAAGCTTTGTTCGTTAACGTGTTTTTCTATTACACGCAAGCACTCCATCCATATCGCATTTGCCTCTGAACCCATGTGATTTTTAAGCTACTAGAAAGTTACAAAAGTCCTTCTACTCCTTAAGAAGGGAAACAAATTTGTAAAAAATAAAATCAAATAAAAAATCGATTTTGACTTGACTTTTTTACTTTATCGCTAGATTCCCTGATAAAGCGGTTTTTAATTTTCTATTTTTTTCAAATTCAAATTTTAGTCTACCAAGCCGCAAGGCTGATCTACCCGCTTGATTGATTACAGTGACGTGTCCTCCCGGTCCGATAACCTCTACGGGCCTCTCAAGAAAGCTATGTGTGTGTCCGCCGATGATTGCATCTATTCCTTCAACTTGACGCGCTAATTTCTTATCGTCGATCTTATCGGATTTATAAGCAAAACCTAAATGTGACAGACAGACCACAAGATGGCACCCTTTGCGCCTTAGTTCCTGAACCATTTCTTTTGCGACCCCTACAGGATCCAAATAGTTTGTATTTCCGTAGCTTTTGTCAGGCACTAACCCTTTTAATTCAATGCCAAGTCCGAACACGCCCACGGTAATAGATCCTTTTTTAAAGAGTTTATACGGCAAAATATGGTTCGCAAGCAGGGTGCGGCTAAAATCGTAATTGGAATTGATAAAGGGGAACGTCGCGTGGGGTAGCTGTTTATAAAACCCTTCCAGGCCATTGTCGAAATCATGATTGCCGAGGGTGGAAGCGTCATAGCCTATAAGGCTCATTAGTCTAAATTCCACTTCTCCGCCATAAATATTGAAATAGGGTGTTCCCTGAAAAATATCCCCGGCATCCAGTAAAAGCAACTGATCTTCCTCCTTCCGTATAGCCGCCACTAGGTGGCTTAGTTTGGCCATGCCGCCTTGATTGGCAAAATTCCCACCGTCATCCGGAAAAGCATGAATCCGGGAGTGAAGGTCATTCGTGTGAATAATACAAACCCCGGTTTTGGAAGGAGAGGCGCTTGTACTGGTAGGCAGCGCGGTCTGTCCTAGACTTAACGCGCCTGTCACGGCAAGGCTTTTTTGTAGAAATTCTCTTCTGTCCATGAGTATCAGTGGTAGGTCTGTCTTCCTTCTATTTCAGCATCGAGCAAGATCCCCGAAGCATTCAATTCCTTTATTTTATAAATCAGAAGATCCCTTATAAGAACATCAGACATGATCAGTCGTTTCTGTTCAGTCAAAAAACCCATATAATCTCCCCCGTTTGCCAGGTAGTCGCTGATAGCCAACGTGTACGTTTTGGTAGGATCCACCGGGCTGCCGTTAATTTCAAACGACAAAAGGCGATCCTGCTCGGCTACCAAGGTGAGACCGGAAAGCCCGAGGTTCTTTTTTGCAGCGGCATAAGTGGCCAATGTAGTCATGCTCTGCCCGTCCATCTCGAGAAGATACAGGTAATTTTCAAAAGGAGAAAGCTCATACAAGTTTCCGAGCGTAATGTCCCCTTTAGGAAGGCTGTTTCTTAGTCCTCCGTTGTTCATCACGGATACATCCACCGTCCGCCCGAATTTCTCTTCTGCAAATTCTTTTTGAAGATCAGCAACCAGATTACCAAGCGTTGTTTCTCCAATACCTTTGGTATCTAACGCTTTTTTGCTTTGCCCGATCACCGAGTTCATGGCTTTTTCGAGGTTCTCCTTGTAAGGGTTGATCACAGCAAGCAGACCGGAATCAAGCGGTGCACTAGCCGAAAGCGGATGAACGCTAGCTGTATATCCCGATGTTTGATACTTGCCGCAGCCTATAATCAGGCCAAGGAGAAGCAGCCAAATCAAAATTCCGAAGGGACCCCTTTTAGGTATAGATTGCGGTATGTCAATCAAATTCATTTTTTATAGTCGGAATTAGCCTGTAAAAGCCCTATTTTTGGGATACGGCCTTTTTACAAAGATGCAATTAATCTTTTTTTCCGCCGCACCTATGATGACAAATTACACAGAGGAATTTTCAAAAATGACTAAAGAAGACTGGCTGGATCGGATCCGCCGCGAGGGACTGACCGATGATGTGCTTTTAGCCAAGCTGGACAAAGACCTTGAATTAAACCCTTTTTACCTTAGAGAGGATTCCGTCGAGACACTGAAGGCGCTTGACAACCAATTCAACCACATGTATCCCCGAGAGTCTTTCCGGCCACGTGATTGGGACAATCTGGCGCATATTGCGGTGTCGAGTGCACAGGAGGCAAATTTGCGGATCCTCGAAGCGCTAAATGGTGGGGCGGACAGCCTATATCTAGAAATTCCAAACCGTGTAGACTGGGCATTGCTTTTTGATGGCGTAATGCTGCAGCACATTTCCGTTTGGATTACCTTTTCCTCTGAAGCACCAATGTCCATGCAAGCGTTGCTTGAGTATGTGACGGAGAAGGGCTATTTACCCGAGCAAGTAAGCGGGGGTTTTTTGTGGCGTGAAAACACATCCTGGGACTACTTGTTAAGCCTTTTGGATACAAGCCCAGTATTTGCCGAGTGGCTTCAGTATCCCCATTTCAAGGCACTTGGTATTGATGCAGCCCCCTCTTCATCCATAATGGGAGAGGTTGAAGTGTTTGTAACAGCCTTAGCCAGCATCGCAGATACTATGGCTACCCGCTTTCCTTCCACGAAAATTTTCGAGAATGTCTGGTATAAGTCCCCCGTTGGGCCGCATTTTGTAGGACAAATAGCGAAAATTCGTGTTCTGAAGCTCTTATATATGCAGTTGGCTAACCATTATGGCGCCCAGCTTCTACCGAGCGACTTATATATCATGGCCATGCCGCTGCGGCACGATGAAGAGCGCCAAGACCCGTACAAAAGCCTTATCTGCCAGACCTCGGAATCCCTTGCGGCGGTTTTGGGAGGGGCTGATGGCGTATTGGTTTCTCCGGTGGACTTCTTAGGTGAAAAGCCGCAGCAGTTTGCTGAAAAGCTTGCTCGGTCCATCGGATTGGTCCTAAAAGAAGAAGTCCAACTCGACAAGGTTCTTGATCCTTTGGCGGGTTCGTATTTACTTGAGAATGCAACGAAAACCCTGCTTCGGGAGAGCCTTCCCGTTATCGAAAAACAGGTAGCAGGCTTTGAATGGAAGGAATACGAAGGTGGGGCAGCAGTGGGTACGGCCGAGGGCACTTGGGAAAGTCCGGAAGGGATTTCCATTAAGACTAGCTTTGAGAGGTCTGATATTAAGGATATTACCTTCTTGGACGCAATTGCCGGTGCGCCTCCATTTTTACGCGGCCCCTATGCCTCAATGTATCTTTCTAAGCCATGGACGATCAGGCAATATGCGGGATTTTCAACGGCGGAGGAATCAAATGCATTTTATCGCGCTAATCTAGCTGCCGGGCAGAAAGGCCTGTCGGTGGCATTTGATCTCCCAACTCACCGCGGCTATGATTCTGACCATCCGCGCGTCACGGGGGATGTGGGAAAAGCCGGTGTAGCCATAGATACGGTAGAGGACATGAAGCGGCTTTTTGAAGGGATTCCTCTTGACCGCATGTCGGTATCAATGACCATGAACGGCGCGGTAATCCCAATTTTGGCGTTCTTCGTAGTCGCGGCGGAGGAGCAGGGTGTATCCATGGAGAAGCTTACCGGGACCATCCAAAATGACATCTTGAAGGAATTTATGGTGCGGAATACCTACATCTATCCGCCGGGACCTTCCATGCGCATTGTAGCCGATATCTTTCGCTATACGGCCGAGTTTATGCCCAAATTTAATTCCATCTCGATATCGGGCTACCACATGCATGAGGCTGGCGCTTCTGCCGATTTGGAGCTTGCCTATACCTTAGCTGATGGGCTTGCTTATGTGAGGGCCGGCATGGAGGCCGGTTTGGAGATTGACGCGTTTGCACCCAGGCTTTCCTTTTTCTGGGCGATTGGCATGAATCACTTTATGGAAATAGCCAAGCTACGTGCAGGCCGGGTCCTTTGGGCGAAGCTTATGAAACAGCTAGGCGCAAAAAGTGAAAAATCCATGGCACTCCGCACCCACTGTCAGACCTCGGGATGGTCGCTTACACAACAGGAGCCCTTTAACAATATTGCCCGGACGACAATTGAAGCGCTTGCCGCTGTTTTAGGACATACCCAGTCCCTCCATACCAATTCCTTCGACGAAGCCATGGCCCTCCCTACGCCATTTTCGGCAAAAATTTCAAGAGATACCCAGCTATTTCTTCAACAGGAATCTGGCTTAACACAGGTGATCGATCCTTGGGCAGGTGGTTACTATTTGGAGTACTTGACAGCCAATTTGATTCGGCGCGCGGAAACCCACCTTGAGGAGATAGATTCCCTAGGCGGGATGCCAGAAGCGATCGAAAAAGGCGTGCCAAAACTCCGCATTGAGGAATCCGCTGCGCGAAAACAAGCGCGTATTGATGGCGGAAAGGATATTATTGTTGGGGTCAACCGGTACCGCCAAGTAGAGGGGGATGATTTTGAACTCTTGGAGGTTGACAATGACAAGGTAAGGCTCACCCAAATTTCCAAATTGCAACAAGTGAAAAGCAACCGTAATGCAACAAAAGTGGCAGAGAAATTGGAAACGATCACAATGGCTGCAAAAACAGGCACCGGTAATCTGATGGCCTTGGCTGTAGAAGCAGCAAAGGAGCGGGCTACCTTAGGAGAAATATCTACAGCAATGGAAAAAAGCTTTGGAAGACATCATGCCACAACCCGTATCTTGTCAGGGGCTTACGCCGGAGAATCCGGTGATTCATCCCTAATCAAGGCGGCACAGAAAAAATCGGATGAATTTGCCCAGTTGGAGGGGCGAAGGCCGCGAATTTTGGTGGCTAAGATAGGGCAGGACGGGCATGATAGGGGGGCAAAAATTATCGCCACGGGATTTTCTGACCTAGGTTTTGACGTGGATATTGGCCCACTATTCCAAACACCCGATGAAGTAGCCAGCCAAGCGGTGGATAACGACGTACATATAGTCGGGATTTCCTCTCTTGCCGGAGGACATAGAACCCTTGTGCCGGCATTGATTGAGGAGCTGACACGAATGGGACGTCCGGATATCATGGTAGTCGCTGGTGGCGTAATTCCGCCAAAAGATCATGACTTTCTCCTGAAAAAAGGAGTACGGGCCGTGTTTGGACCGGGAACTAATTTAGCTGATGCGGCCATTTCGATTCTCGATAAGCTGATGGAGGATCCGGAATAGGAAAGGTTCGTGCGTGCATGGTCCGTTGTGGCACACCGTAAAGCCGTATGCGTAAGGTTCAGCAATACGATCAATCTTCGGTATTGCGGCCAAGACCCATGGGAAAGCGATTCATGATTTGCGTCAACGATAACCAAGGGAAATTTGTCCTACTCATCATCCATACGTAAACCGATTGTAACCTGCTAAATTTAAGTAGTTTATATTTAAGTAGTTTATAAATTTCTTTAGCGGCCCTAGCCTGATCAGGTCCAGCATTAGAAGGATCTCGGTTCGGCAATCGTCCCCGAGGAAGATAATTTCGAGATGCTTGGTTTTGGATAGGGAAATTCGGGAAGTTTGTCTTTAGGAAAACGACGGATCAAATGAAAAGTATCGTATTACTTTATGATGAAAAGGAATTCAAGCAGGTCGAAGAAGCCATTGTGCCGATCTTCGAGGAGCAGCTAAAACTGAAACTTCCCTTCAATACAGAGCTTTTTGTTGAATTGGGAAAAGACGATTTTGTCGTGACCTACCTGTCGGATGATCAGCTTAAGGAATTGCTTCCCTATGCGATTGAAAACAACTGGCGGATTGGGTTGTTGCCTCATCCCAAGATGACTCATGCTAGGCAGGGACTTGGGGTAGATGCAAAATTGAAAGCCTCGTTAGAGCACTTGCTAGCTGCGGAGGACAGCATGGAGATTGATGTATTGATGGCTAACGGAAGGCCCGTTTTCAATACCTTGGTCATCGGGGAGTCGTTTAGCGTGATGACCGGGTCAATTCAGGAAACAGCCTGGAAAAAATTCCGGGAGCGGGTAGGCCATTTCTTTGACTTTTTCCGTGTGATGAAGGCCCACCTATATACATTAGAGGTAAAAGACCGAAAGCCCCTTCATACCGCTTGCTTGGGAATGGTCATCGTGCAACACGGCCAAAGTAGTCTTCTAAGCAGAAGAGTGCTTGAAAACTCCTACGTCAACGATGGACGCATGCATGTCATTGCTTTGTCGCCACGAAGCATTACCGGATTATTTTGGTTTGGGTTTACAGGTCTTTTCCGTTTACAAAAACCCAATCAACTACCACCTTTTGCAGGACACATAAAAACCAGCGCGCTGAAGATATTAAGTAATCAGCCAATCAATTATACGCTTGACGGCACCCTGATGAGCTCGAAGGAGCTTGAACTGGAAGTGCTCCCCAAGGTGATCCGCATAGTCCCTGGAAGGCATCTTCATGTAGCTGAGAATCCGTCATCACAGGATGTGTTTAATGTGAAGATATTACCTACGGGAGAATCTAAAGATGAGCTCGTGGACAGGCCCTTGCCGTTGATCTACCATGCGTCCACGGAGGAGTTTAAGGAACTTTTTACCGTTTTGCGGGAAAATGCGCGAACCAGTAGCAATTTTCTCGTATTGATGGTTCTCTCTACATTTATTGCGACACTAGGCCTATTCGGCAACTCTTCGCCGGTCATTATAGGCGCGATGATATTGGCCCCGCTTATGGCTCCGATTATTTCCATGTCTATGGGAGTATTACGACAGGACAAAAATCTGATCCTAGGAAGTCTTAAAGCCATTTTGTGGGGCTTATCCTTAGCCTATCTCTGCGCTGTTTTGATTACTTGGTTGACACCGCTAAATATTCCGAATGAGGAAATTATGGCTAGGGTGCGTCCAAACCTGCTGGATCTCGGCGTAGCGGTGGGATCCGGTATTGCCGGAGCTTATGCACATGCTAAAGAAGAGGTTGCCAAAACCCTTGCAGGGGTGGCTATAGCAGTAGCTTTGGTGCCACCACTTGCAGTTTCCGGAATCGGTTTGGGATGGGGAGACTGGGCTATTTTTTCCGGTGCACTGCTACTCCTGATGACCAACTTGGCAGGCATGGTCTTGGCGGCTGCAACGGCATTTATGTTCTTGGGCTTTAGTCCCTTCCGCTTGGCTCGGAAAGGAATCTTGTATGCGCTCGTCATAGTTGGATGCATCAGTTTACCGCTTTTTCTAGGATTTATGGACATGGTTCGGGAAAAAGCGGTCATTTCGATGCTGGACGGTCACATAGTGGAGGAAGTAACCCTTCGGGAAATCTCGGTACGCCATGTGAGACCGCTACGCCTAGCGGTAAAGTTCATTTCGGAAAGCAACCTGGACCATCAAGAGATCCGGGAAGTAAAGCGGGAAATTGAACGCCTTTTGGGCGAGGAGGTGGAACTGGAAGTGACGGTAGGGTTGAAAATCGAATAGGAAAACGGCAAAGATGCTAAGGCGTTGCCGCTCTATTGGCTTTTTCGCCAGTTTAACAATCGGGTTTGCCGGTAGGTAAATTTCTACCCCCCAAATCGGAGGCATAATCCGTCTTTCCTTTATTTCTAATTTATATTTTAGTTATTTTCAGGTATAATTTATAATTTTAGACTTAGTAAAACGATAAAAACTACTCATAGAAATGAAAAGAAAAGCAACAGCAATTTGGAAAGGCACGGGATTGGAAGGTAAAGGAACCCTCTCGGCGCCTAGTGGATTTTTTGACGAAACTCCCTACTCTACCAAAACACGATTCGAAAACGAAGATGGCAAGGCAGGTACAAATCCTGAGGAGCTTATAGCTGCCGCCCATGCCGGTTGTTTCAATATGGCCCTAAGCTTTCAAATCGCCGGGGAAGGGAAGGTAGCAGATGAGCTGCATACCGTGGCTACCGTTTCCATCGACAAACAGGAAGAAGGAGGATTTGCGATTACGGGGATCGTATTGGACCTTAAAGGCAAGGTAAGCGGGATGGATGAAGCTACGTTTACCAAGCTTGCCAATGTAGCCAAGGAAAATTGCCCTGTTAGTAAAGCGCTAAACGCAGTTCCCATCACCTTATCAATCTCTTTTTCGTCCTAGTCGAAACTGAACCAAAATCAGACCTGTCTGGTACCTTTCCGGGCAGGTTTTTTTTGGTCTATTTTATTCGGCCAGCTGTTCCTGTATACCCTAACCGTATGCAAAATTTAAATTAAAAACCGCTATTTTTGATTTTTGACGGGGGATCGGTTACTTTTCCCCCCATCAACAACACTTTTAGGTACGCTTAGCCCATTTAAATCATTTCTTTAATTGCAGACAAATTGAATAATAATATATTTGTCGGATGTTAAATTTTAAATCTATCAGTAATCAGTAAATATGGAACAAGTATTTCTTTATTTGGTCCCCGCTCTGGGGATTATAGGCCTTCTGGTGATGGCTGTAAAATCCGCCTGGGTGAGTAAGCAACCTGCTGGAGAAGAGAACATGGTGGAGCTAGCTGGGTTTATCGCAAAAGGGGCTATGTCATTTTTGAAAGCGGAATGGAAAGTCATGATCTATTTTGTGGTAATAACGGCCATTGTTTTAGGTTGGTCCGGCACACTTGTGGAGCATTCCAGTCCTGTAATCGCTATTGCATTTTTAATCGGAGCCGTATCTTCCGCATTTGCAGGATATCTCGGTATGAAAATAGCCACCAAAGCCAATGTAAGAACTACCCAAGCCGCCAAAACAAGCCTGAAGGATGCGCTTAACGTTTCTTTTACCGGAGGTTCCGTAATGGGATTGGGCGTTGCCGGTTTGGCCGTATTGGGAATGGGTTCATTGTTTATCGTATTTTATTATATGTTCGTTACCTCAAAGGGAGGAGACGTCAATGGCGCCGAAATGATTACGGCACTTGAGGTGCTGGCAGGCTTTTCGCTAGGTGCGGAATCAATCGCTCTTTTTGCCCGCGTGGGTGGCGGTATCTATACGAAAGCAGCAGATGTTGGAGCTGATTTGGTTGGTAAGGTAGAAGCGGGTATTCCCGAGGATGATGTGCGGAATCCGGCAACGATTGCAGATAACGTAGGAGACAACGTAGGTGATGTGGCAGGTATGGGTGCTGACTTGTTTGGATCTTATGTGGCGACCATTTTGGCATCGATGGTCCTTGGAAGAGAGATCATTTCAAATGACAACCTCGGCGGTATTGCCCCTATCTTGCTCCCTTTGGTTATTGCGGGCATGGGGCTGATATTTTCCATCGTCGGTACTTTTTTCGTTAAAATTGCCGATGATAATGGCAGTGTACAGAACGCACTAAACAAAGGCAACTGGATTTCTATGATACTCACCGTAGCCGCATCCTATTTCCTGATCGATTATATGTTGCCTGCAGGCGAGTTAGTCATGATGCGGGATCAAACGGTGGTTTTTACAAAAATGGGTGTATTTGGAGCCGTATTTATTGGGCTGATAGTGGGTGCCTTAATGAGTATTATTACAGAATACTACACCGCAATGGGCCGTAAGCCCGTCAATTCCATCATCAAGCAATCATCTACCGGTCACGCGACGAATATCATAGGCGGACTGGCTGTAGGTATGGAATCCACCGTGCTGCCCATACTCGTACTTGCAGGGGGTATTTTTACCTCCTACCTGGCCGCAGGCCTCTATGGTGTTGCCATAGCCGCTGCTGGAATGATGGCTACTACTGCCATGCAATTGGCAATCGATGCTTTTGGACCTATAGCTGACAATGCCGGCGGTATTGCCGAAATGTCTGGCTTGCCTAAGGAAGTCAGGGAAAGAACAGATATTCTCGATGCGGTGGGAAATACGACCGCAGCTTCTGGCAAGGGTTTTGCCATTGCGTCAGCGGCACTGACGGCCTTGGCACTATTTGCCGCCTATGTAGGAATAGCTGGGATAAATTCGATTGACATTTATAAAGCAGATGTGCTTTCCGGACTATTTGTCGGCGCAATGATTCCCTTTATCTTTTCATCCTTAGCCATTGCCGCCGTTGGGCGGGCAGCTATGGATATGGTAAACGAGGTGCGCAGGCAGTTTAGGGAGATTCCCGGTATTATGGAATACAAGAACAAGCCGGATTATGAAAAATGTGTAGAAATTTCAACCAAAGCCTCTATCCGGGAGATGGTTGCGCCTGGCGCAATAGCCCTCCTGTCGCCTATCGTGGTAGGCTTTCTCTTTGGACACGAAGTGCTAGGCGGCATGTTGGCCGGAGTTACCGTTTCAGGGGTGTTGATGGGAATCTTCCAGAACAACGCCGGCGGTGCCTGGGATAACGCCAAAAAGTCCTTTGAGAAAGGGGTTGAAATAAATGGCGTCATGTACTACAAAGGATCCGAACCTCATAAAGCTTCCGTAACCGGAGATACTGTTGGCGATCCCTTTAAAGATACGTCTGGACCTTCCATGAATATTTTGATCAAACTAACCTCCATCGTTTCTATAGTGATAGCGCCGTTTATCCCCGGCGTAAGTCCGCTCGGGATTTCAAAGCTGCCGGTGCAGACTGCTACAGAAAAAATTGTTCATGTCGTGCCGGATCAAAAACCTGCCGTTGAGATTTTAGACGTCAACTAAGATTAACTAACACTTACTCATCAACAGGCTGTCAATTGAATTTGGCAGCCTTTTTTTTACTTCGCTACGCCAGATTCAATACGTATGGTTTCGTAAATTTATTCCGTCATTTTAAAAAAAAAGTTATTTTTGAATTCCTATCTAACGCTTTAAGATTATATATATAATAATAATTGGAATTTTAAATATAATATTATGTTATAAAGACTCTTTTTTGTTTTTTGTAATGTCACATCGATTTTTAGGCGGAAATTTTCAAATATTTTAATTTTTATTTCAAAACGCTTTGAAACCTAAGGGGCTGGAACTAAGTTTACAACATTAGTTATAGAAATAGGCTTTCTCAAAGCCTTTCAACTATCAAAACCTATAATTCAACCTAAATAGAAAATGCATGAAAAAAAGCTATACCAAGTTTTTGGTAATCTGTATGCTCTTCCTGTGTTCGGCTTCTACCTTGTGGGCGCAGGATATGAGTGTGACTGGAAAGGTAACCTCCCAAGATGACGGAAGTCCGCTTCCGGGAGTTAGCGTATTGGTCCAGGGCACTACCACAGGTACGGTAACGGACCTCGATGGAAACTTTTCCATTACGGTCCCGTCAGGACCTACCGTTTTGGAATTCAGCTATATTGGCTTCAAACGGCAATCCGTTCAGGTCAGGGATAGAAGCTCGGTCAACGTGGCCCTAGTCCCAGACATCTCCCAGTTGTCTGAGGTAGTAGTTACTGCTTTCGGTATCGAACAGGAAAAGAAATCCCTAATTGCCGCAACGCAGGAAGTAAAGGGCAGGGAACTGTTTCTTTCCAGAGAGCCAAACTTGGTGGATGCCCTCAATGCGAAAGTAGCGGGCGTTCAAGTGACCCGTCAGGGTGGATCCGCTGGAGCGGCGTCCAGTATTGTCATTAGGGGCATGTCTTCCATTTCGGGAGAAAACCAACCCTTATTTGTGGTAGATGGAGTGCCCATTGACAACAGTTTCCGCTCGGCTTCGAGGTCTTCTAGTGTTGATGTTCCAAACCGGGCGATTGATATCAACCCAAATGACATAGAATCCATCAATGTCCTTAAGGGACCCGCCGCTACCGCACTATATGGATTGCAAGCAGGTAGTGGTGCGGTTATTATCACCACCAAGAAGGGGTCGAGATCCGCAACACAAAATGTATCCGTAAATTTTTCCTCCAACTTGTCAGTAGACAGGATCATGAGAAATTTTCCGGCGCAGATGATGTACGCACAAGGAGATCGCGGCATCCACACGCGTGGTACTTTTGGGCATTTTGGCCCCCCATTAAGTACCCTTCGCTTCGACGGATCACCAAATGCCCCGGATAACCCGCGGGGAAATCTAGTTGATATGAACGATCCTTCTGCCATTGCCGGCGAAATCATGGTACCCGTCAACAATCAGGACGCCTTCTATCAAGATGGTGTCACTTTTGACAACAACATTAGCATCTCCGCAGGGAACAAACACAGTTCGTTTTTCTTATCCGCTGGTGATTACAGCCAGTCTGGTATCATTCCGGAAAACCAATATACTAGAAGAACCTTTAGGGTAACGGCGGAAACCTCCGTCAATGATAAGCTACGAATCACTGGTTCCGCTTTCTACGCACATAGTACAAGCGCCCGTTTTGGAAGGGGAGACAATTTTGCCGATGTGGTACAAGGTACGATCCGCACCCCACCTAGTTTTGACAATGCCGCTGGCTTTTTGCTCCCCAACGGAAGACAGCGTTCATTCCGGAACAACTCTCCGGACAATCCTTATTGGACAGTCAATAACAACCCTTACACAGATGAAGTAAACCGGTTGTTAGGCTATATTCAAGCTACCTATGACGTCGCTCCATGGCTAAATATCATGTACCGTCTCGGTACGGATGTTGCCTCGGATAAACGAAATCAGCAGTGGGCGGTAGGCAGCTTCGGCGGGGACGCGTTACCGGGAGGAAGGGTTCTGCAGGACACGTATAACGACAGGATACTCAATTCGGATTTGGTCATTACTGCCAAAAAGGAAGTGGGCGATTTCAACCTCAACTGGATGGTAGGAAATAACTACTTTTCTAGAAACAATGAGCGCCAGTATTTTGATGGAAGAAATCTGGCCATTCCTGGATTGTACAATATTTCCAACGTTCAAAGTAACCTGGTTCAGATTCAAAACCTGAACCGAAAGCAGACGGCTGCCGTATTCTCGCGGGCTTCCTTAGATTACAAAAACTACCTGTTTTTTGAGGTAAACGGCCGAAATGAATGGACGTCTACATTGCTTCCGCCAAACAACAGCTTCTTTTATGGCTCAGTGGGTTCGGGATTTGTGTTTACAGAGGCATTCAATCTCGACGAAGGCTTTTTCTCCTTTGGAAAACTGCGTGCTGCATATTCAGAAGCGGGACGGGATACCGATCCCTATAGGGACCGCACATACTACAGTCGGGCCACGGTCTCAGGGGCATGGGGTGGAGGATTGGTGTTTCCTCTTCCCAGTAATGTAGGCGCTGTAGCCTTGTCGAGTAGTGCAGGGAACGGTAGCCTACGTCCTGAGAGAAACAAAACATGGGAATTTGGAGGGGAATTCAGGTTTTTTGAAAACCGACTTGGATTTGACGTTACCTATTATCGGGAGCGGAACATAGACCAAATTATTGGGGTGTCTGTACCGGGTAGTACTGGATTTGCCACCCAGTTTATCAACGCAGGAACGATCGAAAACAAAGGATGGGAAGTTGTAGCCAATGCGTCTCCTGTGACCGGTAGGGAATTGAACTGGGATATGTTGTTCAACTTTTCCCGTAATAGAAACATCGTACTTGACCTTCCCGTGGATAGGATTGCATTGGGCGGCTTTGGGAATCTTAGGCCTTCGCTTATAGAAGGAGAGCCGTATGGTGTTTTTTATGGTACCGGATTCCAACGGGACGGCCAAGGCAACGTAGTTATAGGTAACAATGGCTATCCACTACTTGCCCAACCTTCGGATGAGAATCCTTCTGGCGACATCCGTCTTGGAGATCCTACCCCCGACTTTTTAATGGGAATACGAAACAACCTTAGCTATAAAAACTTTCTGCTTACTTTCCTCTGGGATATACGTGTAGGGGGAGATGTGGCTAACGTGACCGGAAACTGGATGCGTGCACAAGGTGTTGCCGAGGCAACTACAGACAGGGGAAGCCTTGTCGTGTTTCGTGGTGTAATGGCAGACGGAACTCCGAATACAACCCAGGTTTTAATTGATGATGCCAACTATTACAATGCGAATACGGGCAACAGAAATATTGCGGAACGGTTCATTGAAGACGGGTCTTGGGTGAGGCTGCGGGATGTGACGCTGTCATACGCCTTTCCTAATGCATTGGCTAACCGACTGAAAATGAAAAGCCTTAACTTGAGCGCCTATGGCAGAAACCTGCTGCTTTTTACGGGATATACTGGTGTAGATCCGGAAACAAACCTTTATGGACCTAATAGTTCCCTTGGTGTTGATGCCTTCGGTACGCCTACGACACGAAGCGCGGGCATAAGTTTAACTGCTGGTTTCTAAGTTGTATCCGCTAAAATCAAAAATCATGAAATTTAAAGGAAATATAACAAGATTAGCTCTTGTACTTATAGCGTTGTGTTGGATTAGCTCTTGTGACCTTCAAGAGGCCAATGAGAATCCCAATGCCGTATCGGAAGTAAACGTCGATGTGTTGCTTCCTGCGACGCAGGCGAACATGACATGGGCGATAGGCGATTTCGCATCCCAGTCGGCAAGTTCGTTTGTGCAATACATGACAGGAACACTTAATGTACAGTTCAATATCTCTACCTACGAATACCTGCCGGCCAATTTTCAGACGACATGGAACAATCATTTCTATGCCGGTGCGATGATGGACCTCAAGACGATCATTGACCTCTCCAATGGACCGGGCGGATCGGCCCATTATCGCGGGGTGGCAAAAATTCAGATGGCGATTCTACTGGGGTATCTAGTGGACTTATGGGGTGATGTTCCCTTCTCACAAGCATTGGACCTTGCAACCTACCCGCAGCCTGCCTATGATTCAGGTGCGGAACTGTATCAGGAAGTATTTAGGATGCTTGATGAGGGAATAGCTGATCTTTCCGGACAAAGCACATTTTCTCCAAGCCGTAATGACCTGGTGTTTCCGGCAGCGACGGAAACAGCCTGGAGGGCCAATTCGAGGACAAGATGGATCAAAACGGCCAATGCCTTTAAAGCAAGGTTTCATAACCACCTAAGCAAAGTAGATCCCACGGGTTCGGCGCAACAAGCACTTCAGGCAATTCAAGCCGGAACATTCGTGAATAACGCGGAGGAAATGAAAGTTTCTTTTGGAAATACCCCAGATGCCGGAGGACCTTGGTTTGGCTTTCTACTTGGTACGTTCGGTCAGAACAATATTTCTGTTACGCAAGAATTTATCGATTTTCTGGAGAATAGGGTACAGCCCGGTGTGGATGATCCCCGGTTGCCTTTTTATGTAAGCACAAACAGCAACGGCAACTATGTAGGCACCCCAAACGGGGGAACCAACGTGACGAACAGATCGATCCTTGGCCCCTACGTGAATTCCCCACAGGCACCAACCAACATCATCACGTATGCGGAAGTGAAGTTCATAGAGGCAGAGGCAAACTTACGCTTGGGTCAGTTTGATCAAGCTGCCGCAGCCTTCAATGCAGCGGTAAAAGCTTCCATACAACGTGTGACCGGAGGTTCTGATGCTGCCTATGAGGCCATATTTGCCAGTGAGACGGGAGCCACGATACAGGTAAACGGAGTGGAAAAGCTCTTTACTGAAAAATACATCGACATGTTTCTGCAGACAGAAGCCTGGGCAGATTGGAGAAGAAGCATTCCCGCTCGTGCGCCGGCGACTACCTCCGGTATTCCAAACTTAGAGCCAGCACCCGGCAACCTAACGGGTGGCGCCTTCCCGCGCCGGTTTTTGTACCCGCCCTCAGAGTTGGACAACAACTCTGCGAATGTGCCGGAAACCTCCCGACTGGCCAAAGTTTTCTGGGATTTATAATACTCACACTAGATGACGCAAAAGATGAAAAAACATGTTAATATTTTCGGTATACTCTTCCTGTTAAGCCTCATGGGCTGTTTCTCGGAAACAGACGAGGGATACGACTTGGTAGGAAGGGTGGCTACCATTCCGGTGCTTACCCTTTCGCAAACGAGTGCTGCCCCTGGGGTTGCCGTTTCGGTAAATTTCAGGTACTATTCCGAACATGAACCGGTTACAGAATTACGCCTTATCCAAATTGTTAATGGTGAAAGGTCTACGGTGACAACAAAACAGATAAGCAATCATAACCTTCGTGATTCGTATCAGGACAGTTTTTCCTATACAGTCCCTACAGTCAGTGCCACGACGGTCACATTACGGGTGGAGGTAGTTACTGCCAACGACCTCGCAAATGGAAGGCAGGCAAACCTGACAATCGTACAATAGATAAGATAATGAAAGAGGAAGGGGTTGACCCTTCCTCTTTTCTTTTAGTCCCTATGTACGTAATACCGTATTTTTTTGTTTCTTTATGGCTACGAAATCAGGTATGTTAGGTATGGGTGCTATAATTGAAAATAAACTATTCTTGTTGCTGGTAGTGGTCGTATTGCTCAATAATACGGTAAGTTTTGGTCAGCAGGATAGGGTGCTAGCGGGGAAAATCATCTGTCTGGATCCCGGACACGGAGGGACGGCGGCTACGGACAGCTATAGGGTAGGGCCTACCGGTGAGCGCGAAGAGTGGATCAACCTCCGGGTAG
>WGNT01000181.1 GCA_016124425.1 Cytophagales bacterium | reverse complement strand
GATTCCGAGTATCACTGTGAGCGGGGTACGAAATTCGTGGGTGATATTGGTGTAAAGTCGGCTTTTAAGGGCATTTAGTTCCTTTATCCTACTGACTTCTTGCTGTTCTAACTTTCTGTTTACCTTATAACGGTAAAAAGAAACTAGTACAAATCCGACCAATGCTGACCAAATGAGGTAGGCCCAGGAACTGTGCCACCACGGTTGATGGATCATAAAGGTGTATTCAAACGGTTCGCTCCATACTTGTTCGATACCGGCCGCCCTTACTTTAAAGGTAAATGTACCTGCAGGCAATCCCCGGTAATCTGCCCGGTCTTCCGGACTGGCCTTGCTCCAGGAATTGTCCACTCCCTCCATATAATAACTAAACTGCACCTGGTCTGTACGTGGGTATTGGAAGGCTGAAAACCGGAAGCTCACGCTGTTCAAATCAAAGGGGAGTTCTAGGCCGGTAGGATAATTATGGAAAGGGATTACATCATCAAATTCTATTGCAGACAAATCCAAATCACCTTCCTTTTCTGCCGAGTAAGATTTACCTGACTTGAAACTACTTGACAAGGAATGGAAATCGATAGGATTTTGGTCGATTTCTACCGAGGTCAACTCGACCCTTGGCGTTTTTTGAATGGGGTATACGCCAGCGGGTAGTATTGAGACCGACTTGTTGTTCCCCCACCAGATGCGTCCTTCTTTATCGAGCAGTGTGGCATTGGCATAGAATTCACCGCCATGCAACCCGTCGGCATTGCAATAGTCCAAAATTTTATAAGAGAGACCCTCTTTTTCCGGATCTTGGACCAGTAAATTGAGGCAATCTCCTGCGCCCACCCAGATGTTACCTGCTGTATCCTCGGTAATTGTCCAGATATCATTGCTGCTCAGCCCGTCTTCAGTGGTATAGGTAGTGAACGTCCCCTTTTCCCTGTCAAAAAGGTTCAATCCCTTATCTGGGGACCCTGCCCAAATATTTCCGTTCTGGTCTTCCAACAGCGAAACAATGGAATTGCTGCCCAGCCCCTCATTTTGTGTAAAGAAAGTAGTGTTCGTTCCATCAAATTTTCTTAATCCGAATCCAGAGGTACCTGCCCAAATAGTACCCTCCTGGTCAGTGATCAGTGCCCGGATAGTACTGGTCCCGGGATATTTTGTAAAAAAGCTACCATCATATTTGGTCAAAACACCTATTCCTGACCCAAACCAGATAATACCATTTTGATCCTCGGTAATCGCAAAGATACTATTATCAGCCAAGCCTTCATTTTGGGTGAACCACAACAATTGATGTCCGTCCCATTTATAAAGTCCTCCCAAGCTTCTACCCTCTTTGATTGAGCCCATCCATAGATTACCCCGACTATCTGTATACAAAGACCTGATAACGACGCCAGGTTGGTCTTCATCCTGCCGCAAATAATCGAAAAAGGTATAGGTATTGCCATCATATCTTACAGCTCCGTTTTCCCCATGGGTACCGAACCATACCTGCTGCTGTGGACCTTCTGTGATAGCAGAAATATGCGCCGTATTGAATACCCCTTCAAAATTAGTATGCTGTAACAATTTCGGAGAGAACCGTTGTATCCCATATCCATCGGTAACTACCCATACCCTGTACTCGGTGTCTACTAGACTCAACTGTGTCTGGGCCCTTACATCGGGAAAGACTCCATCCGATGAATAAAAAGTAACATGTTCACCATTGAATTCACTTATACCAGAAGAACCATGTACCCCCCATATGATTCCCTCCTTCCCTATACCAATGTTGGATATCGGATTCTTTTGTAAAGGATCCGAGGTAAAAAATGCTACATTTTCCCTTGAAAACCGGCAAAGGTAGATGCCATTGGCCAGCCATAAAATTCCTTGTCCGTCCATTATCAGACGGTAATCGACGTTCATATAATCGATAGAGAAGGGGTATTGAACGAAACCTGCCCTAGGGTCAAAACTACTTATCCCTGCTTTATTTATGGTCCATAAAACCCCGTGTTTGTCCTCTATAAGTTGATTTATGTTGAAATCTATATCAATCTGTCCGGTGGCATAACGAATGAGGTGTCCGTTTTCAAATCTCCCTACCCCATTACTTAAATTTAACCAGATAGTACCCTTTCGGTCTTCCATGATACCTTTGACTGATTCACCTGGGAAATCGGTCGTATACTTGTAAACGATGAGTTGGTCGCCATTGAACCTGCCAAGCGCCTGTCCATCAAGAGTCATCCACAGATCTCCGTTTTTATCTTCCATTAAATCACTTACCATCGGTAATTTTATGGATGGACTCAAATCATAACTCAGAAAATTTTTCCCATCGTATCGGAGAAGTTCATCTGTACTCCCCATCCAATAATACCCTTTGGCATCTTCAAAGATCGAATTGATAAAATCGCTGGGCAAGCCTTGCTCCATATCCATAAACTGAAATTGCCGGGTATTCATGGAAAGGCTCCGAAAAGGCAAGGCCCTGGAATAAGTTGGCATGGGCATGGGTAATGTATCGGCAGAGAGGTCTATTCGTTGAGGGAGGGGGACACCATTTCGCCCTGGGATGTATTGGGTCAATTTTTCTGGCCAATGGATTACTTTGACCCGCTCCACCGGGTATTTTATAGGTTGTTTGGCAGGAATGGTATAGGTACTGGTATCGACTAACCTGGGAGGCGGCAATGTGTCGGTGGAAATCCGCTTTCCAGCCAATAGAAAGGGTATTCCCGTGGGGATGGTATCTCCTTCCGGGGTTTGGAGCACTACTTTGTTTTTTGATGTACCAGAAATTTTGTCCGCGGTGTCAATGGAGCCCTCCTGACAGGATAAGCAATTAATAGCCAGTAACAAATAGCCTAGAACGTTCCAATTAAAACATGGTAGCTTAGATCTGAACCAGACTAAGGAATATTTATACATTTATTTATGGAGTGCTAAGAATTTAATGTAGGTTTTTAGGTCAAAGGATTTAGTAATGTAACATAAATCCTCCATTTTGTAAAATATGTGCGGGTAAAAGTTTTTTCTGAATTCCATATTTGTGTAGGCCAGCTTACGAACAAACCCGCTCGTTTTACAGCTCTGCCGGGCCATTAAATTAATGGTAAGTGCGATGCTAACTTCACTATATTTTATATTAAAATGATAAGCTTATGTCAGCGTTACGTTCTAACAGAGACCCTTTTTTCTTCTATTTCAGTTGCCTGATGCTCGCCATCGCAGTAGGGGGATTTGGATTAAATGCAATCGTTAATCCTGAGAGTATCCCTCCAAATTCCACTTATTTAATAGTACATGGAACATGCATGTTCCTGTGGTATTTATTGCTGGTAATACAAGCTGGAATGATTAGAGCATGTAATATTTCATTACATAAGCAATTGGGAAAGTTGAGCGTAGTCTTGACCCTAGGTATTCTGCTCTCGGGAATTTGGGTATCGGTGAATACGTATTCCCGTTTAGAAGATGCTGCTATCGTTATGGCTAATATTGTAAACATTGGATCTTTTATTGTCTTATTTACCTTCGCCCTTTACTACATTAAGCGTCCTGCCATCCATAAACGGCTTATGATATATGCCAGTCTCGCCATGCTCATTCCTGCATTTGGAAGGTTAACTAAAGCGCTGCATATCAATGAGTTCTTAAGCCTGGTTTTCTTAATCCTGCTAGCCCTGGCGCCCTTGGTCTACGATAGGAAAACCCTCAAAAGAGTGCAGCGGGTGACCGTCATTGGGATTGTTACCATTATCGTTGGTTTGGGACTTATCGTCGGGATTGGTTTGTCCGAAAGTTGGGCAAACTTCCTTGCTTCCATTAGTCAGAACTGATAGCTAGGAATCATCCAGAAATAGGCGACGTTTAAATTCAAAATTTATGGTTAACGCTGATTGAGTCTAATAGGCTCCCTTATCTCCTTATGTTAATAATCCTATCCGTATTGCTTACACTAGAGGTGAAAGGACAGTCTTTGGTAAAAGGACAAATGGAAGAAGAAAACGGTAGACTAATGCCCTAAGCAAACGCCTTACTGCTTAGCCCAGCAGACTCTTCTTTAATTAGAGGAGTAGTAACCACTGCAAATGGAACATTTGAAATGAATGATGTTGCAGCCTGTGATTATCTATTGTTAGCCCAAACTGTTGGGATTCAGCAATGCAATCTATAAAAGCCGAATTGAACCTTGATTAATAAGTGTTAATTGAAACTGGCCAATAGCACCTAACCGTGGTGATGTTTCTCAGTGGTTTATTTCTAAGGATTTCAACCGATATATTGAATCAGGTGAAATTCAATGGATCAAGATACTTATCTCAAAAGACCGTTGTTGAAAACATACCATGAATGTTAGATGAGTCCTGCATTTTGAAAAATATGTGCGAGTAAATTCTCTTTTTGAGTCTCATATTTGTGAAGCCAGCATGTCATTAATACCTAATTGCAATATAACCTTATCAAAACATGTAATCAATTTGTAATACTAATTTATAATTGAATGAATATAGCGGAAATAGTAACTACAGCAGTGTTCACAAGCAATGACTTTTTTTTATATCCGTAAGTGGGAATAGTCCTTTCAGGTATTAAATATAGACCGGTATTTTATAATTAAATTATTACAAAACAAACAAAAAAACTATGACACCAAAAGCAAAAGTGGCAGCAGACATCGCCAGTAGTGCGATGCCGATTGTACAACAACAATTAGATAATTTGATTAATCATCTAGCCAGTAATACTCTAAATGGACTGATTGGAATTGCTAATGACACAAAATTTGGTCTTTCATTTAACAACGTTCATTTTTGGCAAGCAACCTATGCCTTAAAACCAGGAATTCCCATGCATATTACGCCACATGATAAGGAAGCAGAGGACCTTGTTATACCACTTGAAAATAAAGGTTTGGATGGAGTATTCGCAATTCTTGGATACGACGTTTGTGAAGTTGATTCCGGTGATCCTGATGATTATACTAAATGGAAAAAAGACAACTTGAATACTGTCATAGCTATAGGAATGCTTGTTTATTCAACGGCTATCGGCAACACCAAATTTTGGGTCAAGAAATATAAAACCTCTGATTGGAACGCTTCCACCTGGGATAAGTTATTTTTTGACTTGGATCATAATCCTAGTAGCAATGGCACGCAACCGTTTAACGTTGATGTAGGAAATGGGGTGACGGCTTCCTGTAATTCCTATAAGGATGTTCATGGTGACGGAGTAAGATCAATGGTACTAAAAATAGATCTAAAAGATTAATTTAATAAAAACAGTGATTCCTCTAGAAATGGTATTAAGCTAAGAAGAAAAATGACTCCAGAGGCTAAAAAAAGCCGGTTTTCATTAAGAAAACCGGCTTGCCTAATTAGATGATGTTATATAAACCATATAGTTATGAAGGTACAATATACCAACCAAAACAA
Organism: Cytophagales bacterium; assembly: GCA_016124425.1. Classification (GTDB taxonomy): domain Bacteria; phylum Bacteroidota; class Bacteroidia; order Cytophagales; family Cyclobacteriaceae; genus Lunatibacter. Next base: position 16,417 of record WGNT01000181.1, on the reverse strand, counting down.
GACAGATATAAATTGAGATTGTCGGAAATAAAATTTTTAAAAAATACAATTATCTGAAAATCTGTCCTATTAATGTTCGGTTTTTCTCATTTTTTCAGTTCTTTCCCACTCAACTTTAATACTGCAGTACTTTCGATACTCCAGCTGTTCAAGGAATCCGCCGAATTTGTCACCGAAGATGTACTCTCCAAGCTTGGAAAACAGGAAGTCACCGGAAATGCCTTCTCACAGGCGGGCTACAAAAATTTATGGCAGTTTTTTTCCGACCTGTGCGCAATCAGTTCAGAAGATTATGATACGTTTTCCAATACCAGAGGGAAGGATACAGGGTATTCGCCGCCGATGAAAGTACGCTTAATCTGCCGGCATTCAAGCAGTACCCTTAAGTTGAGTTTCAGTGGTATTTTTAGAAACAACTTATTAATATTAGAAACGGTGATACCTGAGAAAAATTTACTTGACAGATTATCGCTGGATTTTGATACGAGTGCTTTCACCATAAGTTATACCAAAAATCTTGGTAGTCAAATAGTAAAGATCCAGAAAGGAGGAGACCGGCTCCGCTGAAGAACATGAAAGACCGTAAGCTAAATTACAATCCCAAAGATAGCACATAAGCTGGGAGGTATCCTTAAGCATTTTATTCCGAAAGGTTCCAGTCGAGATTTTGAATCAGGTGGTGTTTAATGGACCAAGATACTAATTTAGAAGATCGTTATCGAATACATAAATCTCAGTAATGTTAAATGAGTCCTGCCTTTTGTGAAATAAGTGCGGGATTAAAAGCGCATTTGTAGTCCATCTTTGTATTAGTACGCCGGCGTGTCCGGTTTTGTCGACCAACACGGCGCCATAATTAGCAAATCTCTAAAAAGTTAGAGCTATGAAAAAAACGTTTGTATTACTGTTGCTGCTATCCTTAAATTTCCCCCCTTAGTTTTGGTCAGGAAATCAATCCGTCAAGTGGATTTAATGATCTGGTACGCGATTTCTTTGAATATGATCGTCAGGAAAACCTGAACGTACGGGAAAAGCTGATGGAAGAAACCGATCAGTACAAAAAGCAAAAGATCGTATTCGATGGTTTTCGTAAAAATCGGGTGCCCGGATATATTGCTACTCCAAAACAGGTCGATGGGCCGTATCCCTGCATTTTGCTGTTTCACAGTGGGATTGGCTCCAAGGATGTCTGGTGGGAAGAAAATAGGTTCGAATTCGGCAAATTATTAGTTGACCAACTCCTGGGTGCAGGCTACGCCGTACTGATGTTGGATGCGCAATACCACGGTGAACGAACCGCTGGAAATGATTATGGTTTTAATATGGGGGCTAATGGCTATCGGGAGCAACTGTTGCAAACGATCGTCGATTATCGCATTGCTATGGATTACCTTTCGACCAGAGGTGATATCGACATGGACCGAATCGGAGCATTCGGTACCAGTGTAGGAGCCAATATGATCCTGGTCCTTTCTACGGTTGATTCCCGGTTGAAAACGATGGTCCTTTGCAGTACGATTATGCAGCATCCCCATTTCAACGGCACCAACTCAATCGCTGATCCGATCCATGCCATGCCCGACCACCCGGAAGCACAGATGCTGATACAGGTCGGGCAAACGGACGACTTTTCTCCCAGAGAAAAGGTCGACAGGGTCTTTGAGCAGATCCATCCTGCCAAAAAGGAATTGCGCTTTTATGAATTCGGGCACCGGCCAAAGCCGGTGTATATTCCGGATGCGTTGGATTGGTTTAAAAAATACCTACTTTAAGAAGCGGTTTGAATTTGGTTTTTGAAAATTGGTATAGGGTATTCTTGGCGGCTCGATGACAGGAATACCCTATACCAAATCAGCGTGGTAAATTCAATTAGCTTCATAAGGGATGAGCAAAAAGATCAAATTTTCAAAAATGTACGGGCATTTAAGATTACTGGAAATATGCCCGGCCTTACCGATCCAATAGCTATGCAAAATATTCTTTGGTGGCGAATCCTATTAACGGGTCTGGCGATGGAATTTATATACGGAATTTACATTGGTTTTATACGATGGTATGCGCCTAACTTGCTGGCAAATGCATGCACATTGGGTGGCTTAATGTTGATAGGTGGTTATTGGGTGGGTAGAAAAGCAACTAAAAACCATATACTGCAAGGTGCTCTAGTGGGCTTGACCGGGGTGTTGTTTTATATCATCGTAGTACTCATGATCCAGCCTGATGCATCACAAATGCCTTCCATTCTTCACATTTTGCTAGAGAATCTGGCGAAAATTCTGGGAGGGGCCATTGGCGGATATTTATCCTTTAACCAGCGCATCACTCATTCTAAAAATCATACATTATGAAAAATAAAGTACTCGTAACCGGTATATCCGGATTTGTCGGTCAGCATTGCGCCCTTGAGTTGCTCAAGCAAGGCTACCCGGTGAAAGGTTCTGTTAGAAACCGTTCAAAAGAACGGGAAGTGAGGGAAGGCCTTGCAACATTTATCGATCCAAAAAATCAACTCGAATTTTGCGAACTCGACCTAACCAAAGATGAAGGCTGGGAAGCGGCCATGAACGATTGTACCTACGTACTGCACGTGGCCTTCCCGTTTTATTTTAAGCAAACCAGGGACGAAAATGAATTCATCAAACCGGCTGTGGAAGGAACGATACGCGTCTTGAAGGCGGCTCAAAATGCGGGAATAAAGCGAGTAGTGATCACCTCTTCAACCGCGGCTATGAGCTCACACATGTACAGTGGAGAGTTTTCACCAAAAGACTGGACGGATTTATCTGACAATAATCTCAGCACCTACGCCATAAGCAAGACCATGGCGGAAAAAGCAGCCTGGGATTTCTTTCATACCCAGAAAGGTGATCATCAAATAGAACTGGTAGTGATCAATCCCGGAGGAATAACCGGTCCATCCATTACCCATAATTTGGACGGTGCAAGCATGGGTATGGTCGCTCAAATGATCAGCGGAAAGATGTCCATGATACCTGATTTGTCATTCCCCATGGTCGATGTGAGAGACGTGGCCAAACTGCATGTACAAGCGCTTACCAAGGAAGGCATAAATGGAAAACGCTTTATTGCAGCAAGAAGGCAAACCACGCATTTCTCGGAAATCGCTGCTATTCTGAAGGAAAACGGATACAAAAAGGCAAGCACAAAAAAGGCCCCACTTTTCTTATTAAAACTCATAGGTCTTTTTGACCCAGAGGTAAGCGCCTTGTTGACAAGTGTGGGCAAACACCTTACGGTGGATATTAGCGATACGGAAGCAACATTTGACTGGGAGCCTGTATCTCTTAAAAAATCAGTTTTGGAGATGGCTCAATCAGTCGAACAGGCTTTGAATCAAAGATAAAAAGGATTTGCAATCCTATTCCAAATTATGTCGTCTAGTGGAATTGCAAATTCCACGTATCTGGCACCGCGATTACAAATCACGAGGAGCTTGGCGGAACACAATGTCAATAATGAAACCTACATTGGATAATTGTACACTTCTGATCGATCCCCTTTGTTCCGGATATAGCGTAAACCAACCTGTGCTCGTGGTTGATCCTTCTGGACCAAAACCCCTTTAACTCTCCTTTGAGGGGTTCCGGTTTGCCCTCTCCTTTGAACGGTGTTCTGCTTATAACTTTAATCAAGTGGTTGATCTTGTCCGTAATATCACGGTCATTCTCTGACCAATACACATACTGCTCCCATGCCTTTGCTGAAAATAGGATGTTCATTTGGCTTCAAAGGGAACAGTCTTCTCCTCACTCACTTGGCGTATTGATTCCGCAAGTGCCTCACGGTTTGCTTTCGTGGAGAGCAAGTATAGCGTTTCCTGCATGGAGTTATACTCATCCTCCGATATCATAACCACGGAAGGTAGCCCCACCTTTCGTGGGATGATAATCGTTCCGGAATCCTTGGAGACATAGTCAAGGTATGTCTTCATGGATTTACGCAATTCGGCCATTGTTACTGCTTTCACGACGATAGTAGGTTTTTGCAAATGTACATAATTATGTAATGGTTTGGTACAGTATCAGTATCTTTATTCAGGTTCGCGTAATCGCTGTTCGACATTTGCAATGTCGAACTACAGATAAAAAGGATTTGCAATCCTAGTCCTAAAAATCATTATCCTTAACTCCGTTGGAGTAGGAGCGATAAAGGCACCTGAACACCCGCCGTCTCAAAGTTGAACCTACCTAGCGACTGTTTTCTTTAAACTAAAGCCAGTATGCCGCCCTTTCAGGGATTGAGTCTCCGCTTTTTACCGAGAGCAATTTATAATCCAGCCCCGAAAGGGCATCAGACCCAAGGGATGGGTGCAGCCCATCCAATAAAGGTGAATTACCCTGCTAAGCCCTGAAAGGGCCTAATAGACGTTTCCATTTGCCAAAGAAGTAAACGAATTAAATTATTCCGTCGGACCAAGCGCTCGATAGAAAAAATAACAACGTAAGAATGCTGCTATTTTTCAGAATTATCTTATCTTGTTTGCTATTTTAAGTATAATTCCCGCCAAGTGAAAAGCTTCCCCGCCAAAAATCTCCTTTTAATTAGCTTATTCCTCTTTATATCAACGGCCTACAATGGGGCATTAGCTCAGGTTTCCACGGTCGGGAAGGAATTCTGGGTTGGATTTATGGAGAACAATGGTTCTTTTCTTGACCCGGATATCGGGATTATCGTCATTACAGCAAGTGATGCTTCTGTCGGCAGCATCGAATACGCTGGCAATTCCATTGCCTTTACCCTGCTTGCCGGGCAGCAATTTGTACATAGAATAACAAATTTCGATATACTGCATAGAACTTCTGCGGTTATTGAAAACAAAGGCGTTTATATTCTTTCTTCGGGTAATATCGCGGTGTATGCGTTTAATGAACGGACAAGAAGTGCGGATGGAACGGTTGTCCTCCCCACGTCGACACTTGGAAAAGAGTATTACGTGACCTCGCATTTTGAGATTGTTACCGCCAATGTTTCCTATCAACCCAACGTAAATAACGAAAGTACACTTTTGGTGGTGGGTGTTGCGGATAATACGGAAATCGAAATCACGCCGAAAGTACCTACCACATCAGGTCAGGGGGCCGGTAATCCTTTTACAATTACGCTTAATGAAGGACAGTCTTACCAGTTAAAAGCCAGAGGCGATTTGACGGGGTCTAGAGTAAGGGTAATCGGGGCCGATGCGCAAGACTGTAAGAATATTGCAGTGTTTGGCGGCAATAAATGGACGGCTGTTGGGAACTGTGGTCAGGCTAGTGACCACCTATACCAGCAAGCTTATCCCATAAATACTTGGGGGAATGATTTCCTCCACGTCCCTTTAGCAGGAAGGACTTCGGGGGAATTGGTCAAAATCCTTGCCTCAGAACCCAGTACTGAAATCTTTATTAACGGTTCCCGTGTCGGTACCATTGGTGCCGGGGAATTTTTGGCCAGGAATTTCACAAGTACAGAGGCAGTTTCCATCACAAGTGACAAGCCGATTTCAGTCACGGGCTTTTCTAAAAGTATGGACTGTAATCTTCCCGGGTTTGGCAGCAATGTAGGTGATCCCTTTATGGTTACCTACAGCCCAAATCAACAGCTTCTTCGGCAAATAACGTTCAATGCGCTGCAATTGCCTTCCATTGATGTCCACTACGTAAATATTATCACAGCCACTTCATCCGTGCAAAGAACGATCTTGGATGGCCAAAACGTCGGAAATCAGTTTGTCGCGTTTCCAGGTAATCCGGATTTCTCCTATGCAAGAATTCAGCTATCCGCCGGTGTGCATCGACTGGAAAACGTTGACGGGTTAATCGGGTATGTATATGGTTTTGGACGGATAGAATCCTACGGTTTCGCCGTTGGCGCAAGTCTGGAGAATCTGAATTTTGAGGTCCTTTCTGATTACGCATTTGAGGTCGTAGGGGAAACAGTTGCTTGCCTCAACCAAACAGCTGAATGGGAGATTTTTCCGGAAAATGACCTGTTTCAATATTTCACCTGGAATTTTGGGGACGGATCCCCAATTGGGACAGGAAAAACGGTAAGTCATGTATTCAGTACACCCGGAACGTATAATGTGGTCGTGACTGCTTCGATAAGTGAAGATAGTTGCGACCAACAGGAAGAGGTGAAGTTTGATGTTACTGTAGAAGCCTACATCGGCGAGATTATTGGCTCCACTAGCGTATGTCCCGATGTCGACGAGATTGATTATCAGTTTGAAACTGAGCAAGAGATTTCTAGGGTCGAATGGGGGGTTGAAGGCGGCGAGATTATGGGCCAATCCGAGGCGGGTGTCACCATAAGGTGGGGCCCCACCAACCCCACGGCAAAAGTTATCGCCCAGCCCTTTGGCGCTGAGGGATGTCCTGGGGAGATTATCGAACTTACCGTGAAGATCAATACGCAAATTGAGCCTAAAGTTGCTCTTGGAGAAGAAAGGGTTTGTTTCGACGGTAGCACCTTGCACGCGTACAGCGCAGCGGAGTTTATCGCCGGAAGGGGATATGAATGGTTTGTAGAAGGCGGGGATATCGTTGGGTCAGCTAGCAATAATACCGTTCAGGTGAATTGGTCCCTTCCCGGGATTACCGGCCAAGTTTGGTATAGGGAATACAGTACAATCAGCGACGATTGTGAGGGAGTATCTCCAAAACGTGCCGTTGAGGTTAATTCCATTTTCACAGCGGAAATGAAAGGAGCGACCGGAATTTTATGTTTTGGAGAAGAGACCGGAAGCATCGAAATCGATATGTCGGGAGGCACAGCTCCGTATACATTCACCTGGTCACATGATCCATCGTTGAATGCCGCAGTAGCGGAACGAATACCGGCAGGCACCTATTCAGTGAAAGTAACTGATGGCTTTGGATGTGAAATCGAGCTCGAGGAAATCGTTATTGCTGAACCCCCACGCTTGGAGATCAGCGCGATCAATACCGTGTCGACCACCTGTTTTGGAAGGCCGGATGGTGAGGCAGTGATTGACGTCGTAGGGGGTACGGCACCCTATACGCTAAATATCCCATCAACTCAGCCGAATGGCAGTCAGTTCACCCTCTCGAATCTAGAAGGAAGGCTGTATGAACTTGAACTAACGGATGCAAATGGCTGTATGGTACCTGTCAATTTTACAATAGCGTCACCTTTGCCACTGGAAGTAAATGTAAGGATCCAAAAGCTTGCATGCCCAGGGGAAGCGAACGGAGAGCTTATTGCGGAAAATCAGGGTGGAAACGCCCCGTTCACGTATTTTTGGGAATGGGATAATTCCACGCAAGCCTTACTGCAAGGGGTGCCTAGGGGAACGCATCGACTAACCGTACAAGACAGTAGAGGCTGCGTAAGCTTTGGGGTAGGAGAGATGCTTGAAACTGACCCCATTGTCCGTATGCCTACCGGCTTCAATCCGGTGGAAGGGGTGTTCGAAGCAGTTTCAAACTGCGGGCTGACGTTTGAACTCTATATTTATAACCGATGGGGGGAGTTGGTTTATTTCGGGGATACAGGGTGGGATGGAAAGCTAAATGATGCATTAGCTCCAGATGGATCCTATAGTTACCGGTTAAGCTATACGTATACCCTAAATGGCTTGTCCAAAAGTAATCAACTCAAAGGAGGGTTTATGTTGGTAAGGTAGTTTTGCCACTAGTACTCCTAATTTTATCCTAGACAGCTTTTGATCTTTGGGATCTTCTTTTAGGGCTAAAGCCAGCCAAGCCATTTTAGCACGGTATTATAAGGCTTTGACCAGGTACGTTGAAACCGCAGCGGACCGTTAAGCTCGCGGGTAAAAAAGTCTGCGTGCTTCGCGTTCAAATAGGCAATGCGCAACCGCTTTTTTTCGCTGGTTCCCGTTTTTTTGCGTTTACTCTCCGGAGTCATGCGGTAGTAGAAGCCCACAAAGGGAAGCTGAACGACCTTCCCGCCGTCCTTTAGCATTTTGATCCAAAATTCCCAATCTTCCCTGCCCATGTCCATGTCTTCCGAAAAGCCTCCCACGGCTTCGAAATCTTTTTTACGGAATAGTGCGGCTACGAAAATCATGTTATTCCGCGCCAGTTGGTACCGACCAAAAGGCTTCAAATTCCATGGCTTTACATCCTTGCCCGAGAATTTCAAGGCCTGGGAATACACAACCTTCACACCACTGTCGCTCCTAAGGGTTCCTAAGCCACGTTCCAGATACTTTTCTGTGATTTTGTCATCGCCATCAAGAGGCAAGATTATCTCGCCTGAAGCCATTTGGATTCCCGAATTTCGTGCTTTGGCAACCCCTCCATTGGCTTGATTTAGGACGGTGATTTCAGGATGTTCTTTTTTGAGTTGATGTGCGACTGCGAGGGAATCATCGGTTGAACCGTCGTTTACGATAATGATTTCCAACGGACGATACGTAGAAGCCAAAACGGAATGGACGGTTTCGGCTAGGTATTTTCCCTGATTATAACAGGGGATCACGACAGATAGGAGTTCATTGCTCATCGAGTAGCCTCTTTATCGAAATGTGCATTGGTCTTTTTTAATGCCAAGGTATTGGGACCAAACTTGCGGACAACATATCCCTCATTGCCCAAACGGTCCACAGCTGCTGTATACTCGTGGTCAAGTAAGCCGACATTTTCAAAGATAATCGCCTCCGGTTGGGTGTTGGGAATATCAAAAATCCGTATTACCTCTAGGTCGTACCCTTCGGCATCTATTTGCAACAGGTCAATTTTTTGCAGGCCGTATCTTCTGATTAATGTCTGCGGCGAGACTACATCCACTACTTCTTCGCTGATCCATTTGCTTTGGTCCACCGGGATGTCGATGCCGAATTTCGAACAGTTTGATGCCACAATGCCCTCTTCAAATGCCTTTTCGATTTTCTCCTTGGAAAAGGAGGTGAGCCCCGTTGCCCAACGCATGTCCGAGAACCCGATTTTATAAATGGGCTGGGTACCGTCCGTTTCCCCTATTGCTGCGCAAAGGGTCACTATACCTTCGTTTTTTGCGTAGATCTTTTTCAAATACTGATGAAAAACACCCGATTGAGGTTCGAGCAATACGCCATTCCAATGGTCCCGTTTGATAAATTTATGGATAGGATCGTGGGTAATTCCGTCATTTGCGCCTATTTGGACAACCGTAAATCCAGTATCTCTTTTTGACAAGGAATAGGCGTTCAAAAACCCGCTTAGGGTTCCCTCTTTAGGGGCGTATAGGTACTTGTAAAAGCCAATAAAGATCGGATTGTTTGCAGCACTCAGATTAAATCGGAGGGATTTCCATTTGCTTTGAAATTTTCTCTTTAAAGGAACGAAGGAAAAGCTGGTTTTATTAGGCATGATTTAAAAGTACCAAATTTATTTGAATCTACTAAACCAAATTCATGCAAAAAATGGGCCGGACAAAAGCCCCTCTACATGTACGTTTAGGTAAGCTGCTGATTACCATTTGTATGCATTGTTTAGTCACGTTTTTTCCGCGGCAGAAGCAAGGATCTTTAGTTTTTCGACGGATGTAAACCTACTTTAAGCAGTCGTTTTATGTAATATGATTAGGCGAAGACGGAGGTTGGGTGCTTTCTTCGATCAGGGGGAGTTTTTTCAACTCACAATAGCAAAAAGCCTCTTTTGACAGGAATACGAAATTCTATCTAAAAGTTAGGTTGGCATATATTTTCCAGCCAAAAAATAAGATATTGGGTATGAATAGATGCCCGAAAAGACGGAAGAATCATTCTCCATCAGCTGACGGGGATTTAGGCACAGCGGATTGTCACAGCAAGTCGCGGGTTGGGATTCTTCCATAGAGTGCTGGATGGTAGGAACATTAGCGAACATGGATTGACAATAGGAATCGCGCCTTCCTTTGTGTTTGGATTGGTTTTTTTACAATATTAGATATATGGATAGAAAAACGTTTTTAAGGACTTCGTAACAATAAACTATTCCACTGAAAAGGTTGTGCTTACCGACAGTCTTGGAGGAATTCGGGAAGCGGATAAGGTAATTGTAACGGTTCCCCTAAAGCAATTGCAGACCAATGCTGTCGTATTCCAACCGCCCTTACCTGGTTACAAGGTGAAGGCAATTCAAAAGGCTAATATTTGGGGCGGGATCAAGGTGTTTATCCCGTTTTCCGAAAAATTTTATCCGACACTGACAGCCTTTTCAGATAGCGAGAATAAGTTCGGTCAACGCTACTACTATGACGCCTCCTACGGACAGCAGACGGAACAATGTATCTTGGGTCTTTTTGCCGTTGGCAAGCAGGCAGAAGCCTACCAAAAGCATACCGCTAACGGTGAGGTTGACTACATTTTAGCCGAGCTGGATAAGGTATTTGCAGGGAGGGCTACCCCTGCCTACCAGAAGCACATCATTCAAAACTGGAATGAGGAACCATTTATTAATGCGGCTTATCTGGCCGATAATGAGTCTAATTATATCTCTAGGGACCTGTCGTATTCGGTTGATGGTAAACTCTATTTTGCGGGAACTGCATACACGAGGGAAAACGACTGGGGGGGTGTGCATAATGCCATAAGATCCGCAAGAGATGTCGTAAATGAGATTATCGGGTGAATCCCCATCAGCTAATTTTCGTATAGGATAAGAACTGCGTTGAGCTAAGAGAATCTTACTACGCACTATTATTGCGGTGTTAAAGTCATATATATTTATTTATATTTGTAGCTAGCCATATAATTAAGCATTATGAATTATACGCTTAACCAGCTCCATATATTTTTAAAAATCGTCCAAACACAAAGTGTGACTAAGGCATCGGAAGCCTTGCACCTAACCCAACCCGCTGTTTCCATCCAACTGAAGAATTTTCAGGACCAATTTGACATTCCCTTGACAGAGGTAGTAGGTAGAAAAATCTACATAACAGACTTCGGAATGGAAATCGCCGAAGCAGCCGAAAACATTATCAATCAGGTATATGCGATCAACTACAAGACTCAAGCCTACAAGGGGCAGTTGACAGGGCGCTTGAAGATCTCCGTGGTTTCCACGGGAAAGTACGTTATGCCTTTCTTTCTGGCGGATTTTATGAAGCAACATTCCGGCATCGAATTGTTGATGGATGTGACTAATAAGATCAAGGTCTTGGAAAGCCTGGAAAGTAACGAGGTAGATTTTGCACTTGTTTCGATTTTACCATCCACATTGAACATTGAAAAGTTGGATTTAATGCAAAACAAGCTTTTTCTCGTGGGCAATACCAGTATGAAATTTAAGAAAAGTGCCTCACCGAAAGAGGTTTTTAAAGACCTGCCGCTCATCTTTAGAGAAAAGGGCTCCGGAACAAGGCAAACGATGGAAAGTTTCATCGAGAGGAACAACATCTCTGTCCTGAAGAAAATGGAATTGACCTCTAATGAAGCTGTCAAGCAGGCGTTACTGGCCGGCTTGGGATATTCCATTATGCCCTTGATCGGGATAAAAAACGAACTCCATAACAAAGACCTGCAACTAATTTCCATCAAGGGATTACCGATAACGACCACCTGGAGCTTAATATGGCTCAAGGGTAAAAAGCATCCTCCTGTTTCGTTGGCGTTTTTAGATTATTTGAAATTGGAGAAATCTCAAATTGTCCATGATAAATTCAGGTGGTATGAGCAATACTGATAGGGCTAAAGGAAATAACTAGGTGTGTGTTGTAATTCTAGGCAGGAGATGTTTTTCTGTAGGATTGATTTCCCTTTTGGCCTGCCCTTTGATTTCCATGCGGAGAAAACAAAAAAGCGGAAGAAAATGAGCCGGGATGTAGCGAATGACCGATTATTTTTTAATTTTATTATTCTAGCTGTATTTAAGTAGTTTCGACACCCAGAAATGCATTATACCCATCCGCCCATGATAAAAGTGTTATTTGTTTGTTTAGGAAATATTTGCCGTTCCCCGTTAGCAGAAGCAATTCTGACACATAAAGTAAAAGAAAAGGGGTTGAGCGATAGTATTGTAGCAGATAGCTGTGGGACATCTGATTTTCATATTGGCGAGTTGCCGGATGAACGCACCCTAGCTTGCGCGGCGAGATACCAAATAAACATACAACATAGAGGAAGACAGATAATGCGGAGCGATTTCAAGGGCTTCGACTACCTTATTGCCATGGATAACACCAATTACGAGAATGTCCTAAAGCTAGCGGGAAAATACAAAATCGCCCCACGAAATATTTTTTTGATGAGCAGCTTTAAAAATGGAATAGAATTTATGGATGTACCTGACCCGTACTATGGTGGTGAGGAAGGCTTTGAAGAAGTATACAAAATTCTCGACTCATCTATAGATGGGCTTCTTCTGAAATTGGAAAACGAATTAAAAAGCAATGCATGATCCTTTAGTTAGCTATGAGCGAATACTTTTTGAAGCCTTAGGCAAAGAAATCAGGATAAAAGATGCCCGGCTGATTGCAGCTGGTAATATGAATCAAGGTACTGGGTTAATGACAGGCAGTGGTAGTTTCTTTTTGAAGACCAACCACTTGGAGGATAGTGATATTTTTTTAAAGGAAAAGCTGGGCTTAGACGTTATGCGCGGTGCCACCCCGCTACAGGTACCGGAGGTAATCCATTGGGGTAGGCTGGAAGATACAAACTTTCTGCTGCTGGAGTGGATCCCCTCGGCCAATCGAAGTACTAGCTATTGGGAAGTTTTGGCGGAGGGATTGGCGGAACTCCATATGTGTAATGCGGCGGAGTTTGGATGGGATACGGCAAATTACATTTCTATTTTGCCCCAAAGGAATAATCGGCAATCAGCTTGGGACATGTTTTTCATAGAAGAGCGACTTGAACCCATGATTCAGCGCGCCTTGTTTCATGGGTTAATTGATGGTGCTTTTTTGGAACAATTTCGACGCATTTACCCAAAGATTGCCGGTATCTTCCCAAAAGAACTACCTGCTTTACTTCACGGGGATCTTTGGCAGGGTAACGTCCTAGTGAATGGTTTCGGGGCGCCTGCCCTGATTGATCCTGCAGTATACTTTGGGCACCGGGAAATGGATCTGGCTTTTTCTAGGCTCTTTGGCGGCTTTGACGAACGCTTTTATGCGGCCTACGATCAGGTGTTTCCACTAGAACCCGGATTCGACGAACGGGTGGAGGTATTCAACCTATACCCGCTCTTGGTTCACCTTAACCTCTTCGGTAGCGGGTATTTGGCAGGTATCAAGAAGACAGTCAGGCGTTTCCAATAAGGCTGTTATTTTAGCCTTCCCAGTTTGCCAAAACCAGCTGCATAGTGGCGGGGCTTTTTTGAACGAGATGGATCCCTGCCGATTCGGTTTCATACATCTTTTCCTGTTCGGGTAGGTAGTTTTTTACGGTAACTAGCGTCAGACCCTCCTGCCAGAGCACGTGGAAATTTTCCAATATGGACTTGGGAAGGAACTCGTTGGCAGGATCGGGCTTATCAAGTACCAATTTCAACGTGACAGCTGATCCTTGGGTAAGGTGTATGGTCCAGTTGCTTTTCTTACCCAGCTCAAAAAGCTCGTGAAAGTGAAAGCCTCCTGCCTTAGACAAGTCTTTAATTCTAAACGTAGCGAGTACTTGGTCTTTCCGAATAACGGTGATCGGTATTTTCGGGTGATCTTCAAAGCTTCCGATTACCGTACCGCTGGATGCTGGATCGAGAAACGATTTTACATGCAAAGGGATTTTTTGCTTCGCGAGCGGTTTGATGGTTTTTGGATGAATGACCTTTGCACCGAAGTAGGTCATCTCCGCCGCCTCTTCAAAATCCAGGTAATCAAACTTGACCGCGTCCGGGAACAGGTCCGGGTCTCCGTTTAAAATACCTGCCACGTCTTTCCAAATAGTAACTGATTTTGCGCCAAGACTCACGGCCAAAATCGCGGCAGTAAAGTCCGACCCTTCTCTGCCCAGAGTGGTAGTGGTCCCCTGCCAATCACTGCCTATAAATCCCTGCGTGATGACTGGGAAGGTCTCTAGCTTATCCGCCAGGTACTTCCTGCACCGCTGCATCGTCATCACCCAGTCGACGTTAGCCATCTTGTAATTGGAGTCCGTTGCAATAAGTTCTCTGGCATCCTGCCAGATACAATAATTCCCCTTGAGGCAAAGCAGTTCTTGAAGGATACGTGTGGATATCAGTTCCCCATACCCGATTACTTGGTCATAAAAATAGGCATAGCCCTCCAGTTTTCGTTCAGAAGCCAAGGTTTTTCTAAGCTTGACAAAATCATTTGGCAGCTGTCTGTAGATCGCATGATCCTCCGGAAAGAGAGCGCTGCATATGCCTAAATGGTACTCCTCCAAAGCGTCAATCGTTTCTCCATAAGGTTGGTTATTCCAAGCCAAATGTATGCTATTTTCCAGATGGTCGGTGGTATCTCCGGCAGCTGAGACCACGACTACCAAGCCGTTGTGCCAATGTGCTTTCAGGATTTCAACTATACGGATAAAGGAGTCGCTGTCTTGGATGGAAGCTCCACCAAATTTAAAAATGAACGGCTGGATCATGAAATGGGGTATCGGGAGTTAGCTTTTTGGGATTTTTCTGTATATTGGTTCAAAGTTATGAAGACCAAGCCTTACAAACAAGATACTTCACCCTTAGGATATGCGGTGGGAGTAACGCTAGACCGTTTTATTAAAAGTAATCAAGCCGATTTTCCTTACGCTACCGGCGAGCTTTCACAGTTACTACGAGACATTGCACTTGCTACCAAGATCGTGTCGAGAGAGATAAGTAGAGCAGGTTTGGGGCAGATTACCGGTGCTTTCGGGCAAACGAACGTGCAAGGTGAGGAGCAGCAGAAGCTGGACGTGATGGCCAATATCCGGTTTACGCGGGCCCTGACAAAGGGCGGCGAGGTTTGTGCTGTGGTATCGGAGGAAGATGATGAGGTAATCGACTTACAAAATAAAACCGGAAAATACGTTGTGGCTATAGATCCACTGGACGGGTCTTCCAATATTGATGTGAACGTGTCCATTGGAACGATTTTCTCCATCTACAGACGGGTGACTCCAGTGGGATCACCTATTCAGCCTGAGGATGTGCTCCAGAAAGGCTCCGAGCAGGTCGCTGCTGGCTATGTGCTCTATGGATCCTCTACCATGTTGGTCTTTACTACCGGCAAAGGCGTCAACGGATTTACCCATGAACAGTCTCTTGGTGAGTTTTTTCTGTCCCATAAGGATATCATGGCCCCTGCAACCGGGCAAATATACTCCATCAATGACGGAATTACGCCAAGTGTGGATAAGGGCATTCTCGACTATCTGACTGATTGCAAGCAAAAAGGACGGACTGCACGCTATATCGGTAGTTTAGTGGCTGACTTTCATAGAAATCTCCTCAAAGGTGGTATTTATATGTACCCTGCTACTGTCGCGAATCCCCGCGGAAAAATCCGGCTGCTGTATGAAGCCAATGCACTTGCCTTTATCGTAGAGCAGGCTGGTGGCCAAGCTACTGACGGCCGCAACCGCATACTTGACATCGAACCGCTAAGCCTTCACCAACGCACCCCCTTTTTTATCGGATCCAGTGAACTAGTAGCCGAGTTAAGCTCCTATAGTGGATTATAGTTGGGGATGAATGTAGCCTGAAGTTACGTCGAACCACTCTGTAAACTAGTCACTTCCAGAATATTTTTCCCGGATTTCAAGCTTCCAAAGCTGCCGGTCTACAAGTGCGAGGCTTAACTCCATCGCAATTGACCCAACTGCTGTGTAGTGTAGGATGCCTTTGACTTTTTCCTCTTCCAAATCAATCTGATAGCAAATCCGAAGCAGCTCGCCCATATCGCCATCTAAGAGCTTTTTGACCGTCGGACAGATAAATGACGCTAGCGCCTCCCTGTCCGAAGTAGGGAGCTCTCCGGAAAGCGCTAGCTTTTCCTTCAGGTGATCCGCGCAAGCGGGTAATAAATCTGATCGGAAAGTCACAGGTGTCTTTATGCTTCTCCAGCCTCTGAAGAAGGTTCTTCAGCAGACCCTTCAGAAGGTTCTTCGGTGTCTGTCGCGAGTACTTCCGGGGCTTCCTTCCGGATAAGGTGATACCAGTTTATAAGCTTCTTAATATCAGATACATACACTCTGTCCTCATCATACTCGGGCAGCACATGCTTAAGAAAGGCTTTGTATTCGTCATTATCCGCATCCGCGAGCCCTGTATCTCCGGCGAACTCTTTTTCTATCGTTTTCAGTACCTCCAATAGCGGGGTAGCACCTTCTTCAGTAAGTGTATAGATGGAGATCTCGCTGAGTAAAGAGACTCGCTGACTTGCACCCACCACCATCTTGCCTTTCTTGTCGTCCATAGACTCCAGAATCACCCCGCTTCTGCTTGGTTTTAATACCTTATACAGACCCGGTTTTCCCGAAACCGTGGCAATTTCTTTAAACTCCATTCTCTTTTTTTTTAGG
>WGNT01000173.1 GCA_016124425.1 Cytophagales bacterium | reverse complement strand
CGGTGACTGGGCGCCTGTAGGGCTTCGATTGAGGTGGCCTTACCTTTCAATTCCATCAACCGAACTGCCTGAATTAAAGAAAACGGCCCGCCGAATGCTACCTTCCTTTTTTTTTTCAATAAACTGAACAATGAAATTTAGAATATGGATGGATTAAAGCAAGAGTTTGATCAAAAAGGATATGTTGTCCTTCGGAACTTTGTAGGGAAAGCTATATTAAATAGAATAGCGGCCACATTGGACGAGAATATCTTTGCGAGACTGGATACCATGCCTCGGGAATATGTATTTTACGAAGACAAATCCGATACAACGACGCTCAAGCAGCTTCAGCATATCAATCAGTTTGCGCCTTATTTTGACGAATTAATTGAGAGTGATCAGTTTAGAGGCTTGGCCGAACGCCTACTGGGATCTTCGGTGGTTGCCAGAAATATGCAGTGGTTCAATAAGCCTCCCGGTATCGGAAAAGAGACCCCCCCGCATCAAGATGGCTACTATTTCATGCTAGTACCCAATGAAGCACTGACCATGTGGCTCGCGATAGATCCCGTAGATGAAGAAAATGGCTGCGTCAGATATATTTCAGGTTCTAATAGAGCGGGTATGCGGCCCCATTCCCTTTCCAATATTCTGGGATTCTCACAGGGGATCTCGGACTACAGAGAAGCGGATAGGCTCGTAGAAATCCCTATGATTGTGGCACCCGGCGATATGATCGTGCACCACAGCTTGACGATTCACCGGGCAGACGCGAATGCAAGTACCCGGTCCAGAAGGGGATTGGGGTTTATTTATTATTCCGATCTTGCCAGGGAAGATCGGGTCAAACATGCCGAATACCAGCAGAAATTAAAAGAAACACTCTTGAAACAACAAAAAATTTAGAAGATTTGTCAGCCAATCGTTAGTACACTGTTTTTGAATCACCTTTAAAACCTATGACATGAATTCCCGAATAACCGAAAGCCCCTTATTTTACAATTTTGTAGTGCTGTTTTTAATGCTTCTTCCGATCTCCGTATCGCATACAGTTGCACGGGCGAACGTTGAATTAGATAGCCCGGTAACGTCTCTCCGGAGTGATCTGGATTACATTTTTGAAAGCGGAAAGGATGGGTATACCTGTTTTAGAATTCCCAGCATGATACAAACTGACACCGGTGTACTTTTGGCCTTTGCTGAGGGTAGAAAGGGTGGATGCTCTGATACGGGAAATATTGATCTTGTGCTTAAGCGGTCTAAGGACGGGGGAAAAACGTGGAGCAAGCTCGAAGTGATATGGAATGATGCGGAAAACACCTGTGGGAATCCTGCCCCTGTAGTCGATAAAGCAAGCGGAGAGCTGTTTTTACTTTCTACGTGGAATCTTGGATCGGATCACGAACGGGAAATTATTAACGGAGAAAGTAAAGATACCCGTCGTGTATTTGTGCTTTCCTCCAAAAATGAAGGGAAATCTTGGTCCCGACCGAAGGAGATAACGGAACACGTAAAGCAAGCCGATTGGACATGGTATGCTACCGGTCCTGTATCGGGGATTCAATTGGAGAGAGGGCAATTCAAAGGCAGGCTCGTTATTCCCTGTGATTATGTGGAATCGGAGACAAAGAAGGGCGGTTCCCATGTCATCTATTCCGACGATCAGGGTAAAACTTGGGCATTAGGCGGGGTGGTGCCTGGTTACAACCTGAATGAATCAACAGTGGCTGAGTTATCCGATGGCAGGTTGATGTTGAATATGCGAAACTATGGAAGTGCTGACCGGACGCGCAAGGTTTCCGTGAGTGAAGATGGGGGAGTGAGCTGGACTCCTGCATTTGATGATGAAAAACTCATCGAGCCCGTTTGCCAAGGCAGTCTAGTCGCGCATGCCTTGCCCGGAGACGGCAAGAACTTGCTGGTCTTTTCCAATCCCGCAGAACGCAGCAAGCGGATAAACATGACGGTTCGATTCAGTACCGATGACGGAAGTTCATGGCCATTTCATATAGCGATACATAAGGGCCCCTCTGCTTATTCCAACCTTGTACCATTAAAGAACGGGAACTTGGGGTTAGTATTTGAGGCGGGTGCAGAAAGTCCCTATGAGGGAATAGCTTTTACCATCATTCCTTCTGATGTGATTGCAGTGGAAGTTAATAGCAGTACCAAGTGAGGGATTCAGCAGGATTATCCACCGAACGGCATGTTGCTGCCATTAGGGGGTTTTTGCTCCTATTCGTAGTATCCGCTTGTTTTCTTTTACAAAATGCAACTGCACAAGAACCAACGAATACCTTTCAATGGGATACCGTAAATCTGCCGCTTCCAGAAAGCGGAGGAAAGCATCCGGGTCTTGCAGGGGCATTTAGTGGCGTTAGCAATGACGCCTTGATTATCGCAGGGGGAACAAATTTTCCGGAACTGCCCCCTTGGAAGGGAGGGAAAAAAGTATGGTACGACGATATACTTGTCCTGATGAACAACGGGGGAGCGTACGACTGGGTAAATTCAGGACTAAAATTACCTTATCCCGCAGCCCATGGCGTGTCCATCGCCCTACAGGAAGGGCTGCTATGTATTGGCGGGGACAACGAATCGGGGAGTTTAAGAGAAATTTTCTTACTCACCTGGAACAAAGAAAAGTCGCAACTGAAAAATACATCTATTGGTCTGCTTCCCGAAGGATTCGCGGTGACAGGGGGTGCAATGATTTCGGGACATATCTACGTAACTGGAATTGTAGCGAACGCGAACCGTTTTTTACGGATGAATTTGGAACAACTGTTAAAAACGGGTGATGGAAAATGGGAAACCCTACCTTCATGTCCTGGTCCACCTAGGCGGCTTATGTCGTATGCTGCGCAAAGTAACGGAGACCATACCAACTTATACCTTTTCGGTGGCAGAAGTAGCAGCGGCACGGAAACTACCATTCTGTACGATTCCTACGAATATGACACAAAACATGATCAGTGGAAGGAAATTACCTCCAATCCTGCGTTCAAGGCCGGTATGGCTGCACCTGCTGTAGCCATTGGCGCTTCGGGAATCCTGCTGTTCGGCGGGGATGACGGAATCCTTTTTCAGAAGCGCTATGGATTGGAAAGAGCGATTGCGAAGCAAGCTGATCCGGATAAGCGAGATTCCCTTGTCCAAGCCCTTGAAGCATCCTTTATCGCTCATACTGGTTTTTCTAAGACGGTCATGTCGTATAATACCATTACCGGGACTTTTTCCAACTTGGGAGAAATCCCGGAATTGGCCCCGGTGGTAACTACCGCAGTAACTTGGAACAATAAACTATGGCTTCCAAGCGGTGAAATCTTTCCCGGAGTACGCAGTCCGACCCTGTTAGTTGCGGACCCCATTCGGCTTACGAAAGGGTTTGGCGTGCTAAATTATGGGGTGATCGGCGCTTATTTTATTGTCCTCATTTTGATAGGAGTTTACTTCTCTGCCAGGCAACGTTCTACACAGGATTATTTTAGTGGGGGAGGGCGTATCCCATGGTGGGCCGCGGGCTTAAGCATTTTTGGTACCGCGTTGAGCGCGGTAACCTTTATGGCCATACCAGCAAAAACCTTTGCCACCGACTGGTCTTATCTATTGTATAATTTTTCTATCCTGATAGCGACCCCGGTGGTGGTGATGGTTTATATCCGACGTTTTGTACAGCTTAACCTGGTCACCGCCTATGAATACCTTGAAAAGCGCTTCAATGTGACCGTAAGGTGGTTGGGAAGTTTTTCGTTTATCCTGTTTCAGGTGGGAAGGATTGGGATTGTCCTTTATCTGCCGGCTATTGCACTTGCTCTCGTTACGGGAATAGATATTTCCACTTGTATTCTGATGATGGGATTGATCAGTATGTTTTATACGTACATCGGTGGTATTGAAGCGGTCATATGGACCGATGTCATTCAGGTAATCGTCTTATTGGGAGGGGCCATTCTTTCCATTGTAGTGATTGTTTTTAGTTTGGACCAATCCTTATTTTCACTGATCCAAGAAGCTTCGGATCGGGATAAGTTCCATGTGTTGAATTTTAGCTTTGACTGGACAGCGCCCACCTTCTGGGTGGTGATAGTGGGTGGTTTTTTTGCTAACCTGGTTACCTACGGAAGCGATCAGACCATGGTGCAGCGGTATCTGACGGCAAGTAGCGAGCGAAACGCCGTTAAGTCTTCCTGGACAAATGCGTTAATGGTGATACCGGCGACGTTGTTGTTTTTTAGTGTAGGCACGGCGCTTTTTCTATTTTATGTGAAGTTTCCTGAGAAGCTGGATCCATTTGCCAAAGACAACGACGCCATTTTCCCTTGGTACATCATACAGAATCTGCCGGCAGGAGTGTCTGGATTTCTTATTGCCGGTGTTTTTTCTGCGGCCATGTCCACATTGAGTAGCAGTATGAATTCTATTGCCGCTTCTTTTACCAATGATGTCTACCTACGGGTAAATCTAAAAACCCCGGCGCGTCGGTCGCTACGGGTGGCAAAAGTCACAACGTTGGTTAGCGGGGTATTGGGGACACTCTTTGCGCTTTGGATGGCTACTGCGGCCATTAATTCCCTGTGGGACACCTTTTTTAAGGTATTGGGCCTGTTTACGGGAGGGCTTGGAGGGTTGTTTCTGTTGGGCCTACTTACAAAGAGAGCCAATTCGGCGGGGGCGATTATCGGGTTGATAGGCAGCAGCGCTATCCAATATGTGGTCGTCAATTACACCGATCTTCACCTGTTTTTGTATGCGGGGATAGGCATGGTATCCTGTTTTGTAATCGGGTACCTGAGTAGTATTTTGGTGGGTTCATCAGATAGGAAAAGTTATAAAAAACAAAGGGGTACTTTATGAAATTTTCAGCTGCGACAAGCCGGCCTTTTTAACTGGGTGGCGTTGTGCGTTCAACCGAGGAAGGGTAGTTGCAGCTAAACGGAAGCATATGTTGATGACTGTTGGGTGGGAAATGATTATTTTTCAAAAAAGCAAGCATTAAATTGATAGTAGAAATCGAAGACACAAAGCTGTGCCTTTTGTCATTTACAATTCCGTATTAAATTTATCATCCTTCCAATTTTCGGGATTGGTTTTAATATACCCGGCGATACGTTGATAGGATAGATCATCCCTTATAATATGATCGTGAAATCTCGATTGCCATTCAAATGTAAACCCCAAACGGCGTTAATGTCGTGTTACGGCCGATTTGTATGACCCCACAATGGATGATAGGGTATTTTTCCCCGGGTTTTGAAAACGTTTTTGCCCCGGTTGTAGGGACAGGGCATGCCCTGTCCCTACAACCGGGGATACCGGGGATACAACCGGGAATCAATATTTAATACCAAAATCCCATGAATATGGTTTGGCATAACCACAAATTCGTCTAATTCCACGTGATTTGCATGGTTTTTTATTTCATACCACAATACATCTGCAATTGCACCGACTGGGGTTAAATTCATTTTTCCATCATTGACCTCTCCAAAATAATGCCGCCTATCCTTTGTACAAATGGTGACAAAATACGCCGCGGCCCATCCGTAATCCCACCATTGGGCACGGGCTGATTCACTGCGATATTTATTTTTGTATAAGGTCATTTTTTTATTTCGATCTATTGATGTTGGAATTCAGTCGTGCGTCAGTGGTACGCCGTAAATTACTGGTTCTGCCGATCCAATGTTTTGTGTAGCATCATCTACCTACTCCAATCCTTTACTTTCCAAATAAGAGGCAATCGCAAAAATAAGGTCCTCTCCAAATGCACGGGCTGCATCCTGGGTAATAAAAATAAAAGGTATGGTCTGTCTCATTTTGGAATTTTCAAGAAGGATAGAAAATATACCGCATAAATTCATTTCTAAATACCTAGGTGGACCTTTTTATGACAAAATCCAGCCCTACCACTGTCCACCCGATGTTTTCTTAGGTGCAGTTGGGAGCAGATTTTTCAATTATTAATTTCTACTATTACTCTCTTGGCAGATTGTGCAGCAGTATGTACGGATACCCAATCCTCACCATCCGTAAATTCTCCACCGGCAAAATATAGTTTGTCTGCTACGGAATTCCCTAGTTCTCTTACCTTTCTCCAATCTTCATAGTCACTCAAATATCCACCTCTAATAAATGGCTCATTGTTCCAATTTTGAGTAATGTGTTGTAGGTAGTTTGGCGTAGCTTGTCTCGCATAAATACTATCAAGCTCACTTAGTATAAAATTTTTCAAATCATTTCCGGAACGAGAAATGAAGTCTTGTGCAGGTGCTCCCACTACAAACAACCCCAGAATATTTTTGATGGTATTTTGTCCAAAAGCAGCATTGTAGTATATTTTTTGTCCGCGGCTTTTAGGTGTTATTGGAAATACATATTCACTATCGCCATAGAAATTTGTGTTAAACTCAAAAAAAGCCTTAAATCCTTCCCATACAACTGTTTCATTGATGGCGTTTAACTTGCTTTGTGGGAGGCTTGGTGTAAAACTAATAACTCCATCTTTCAAAATCTGAAGAGGTGTGGAAACTACTACTTTGTCTGCGGTAAATTGCCCATTATTAGTATTCACTACAATTTGATTATTAGAATAATCAATGGATTGTACAACAGTATTAAAGGTAATCGTATTTGCAATTGCAGGAACAATATAGTCTTCGAAAAAATTGAACCAAGAATAGTTAATAAATTTTCTGTCAGGGTTATCCGGAATAGTCTGAATATCAACTTGGACAGAAGAATCATTAACTATTTCCTGAAAGATACTTGCGCCTGTTTCAAGCCATTCTGCCCCTAAAGGGATAGGAAAATCAGCAAAACTAGTATTGATTATCATTCTACCGCCATAAGTAGATGAAGCTTCAATAATTTCGAAATCAGTTCCTTGTTGATTTAAAAAATAACCAGCTGATAAACCAGCGGCTCCTGCACCAATAACTAGTACTTTCCCTGAAAAAGGTGTAGATATATCGTCATCTTTTTTACAAGATGAAAAAACACTTTGAAAAGGTAAACCTATTCCAAAGAGACCGCAAATCTTAATAAATTCATTTCTAGTCATATTTCATTCCTATTGCGAACAAACACCTGTATACACATACCTTCCATCTCCCGCGAATGGGTCTATATCTCCTTTGGCCCCAGGCGCCTAAGGGGTTTCTGGTACCAAATTAGGGATTTGGTCGCTTGAAACTAGCGGACGCTTACTATTTTTGTTTGAAATAGAAGGTATCGGGGTATACATTTTTGTGGGCTTGAAGCTTTCTGACCAAAAAGTGTCCGCATGTACCGCAAATTAGCCCCTCCCGATTGGATATAGAAGCTGCCAAAAAATATACGTGGGAACTCCGCTTTAACCTATTGAATGGAACCCCATCTTATTTCCTTCTGTGTCGATAAAAAGTGCAATAAAGCCGTTGCCACCAATATTTGTCTTTGGCAAAATGACTTTTCCTCCGGCACTTTCTACTTTGCCTAATGGAACTGAAAGGTCATTACCCCCATCTAAGTAGACAGTTGTGCCCGTCATTGCAGGAACAAAGTTTTCACCGCTAGCAATTGCTCCGCCATATCCGCCTTTTTGTGGGTCAGACGGTAAGTAGGCATATTGCCTATTGGGGTCGTCATGAATTTGAACATCTAAAACTTTTGCATAAAAAGTTTTTGCTCTTTCGAAATCTGTAGCTGGTATTTCAAACCAATTTAGCGTAGTTACCATGTTTGTTAAAATTTAAAGTGTTTAAAATAAAGTTTACTGTCCTGCTAAAGTTGTCACTTCTGCTTCATAAATTTTATCCATTTCTCTAATTGTTTTATTTATTTTTGTAGTGCAAGTTTGCAGAGTTAAAGTAATTAAAACAAGTAGGACATTTAAAATGTGTAAGTATGGAAAATACTACCAATATTGATAATCAGGAGATTAAAAACGATAAAATAATTGTTTTTGATGAATATTCTTGTCCTGTAACTGCCACAATGAAAGTTTTGGGCGGGAAATGGAAGGCGATTTTAATTAATGCTATCTATCATACCTCTCCTGCAAGGTTTGGGGAGTTGAAGCGAAGTGTAAAGGGAATTACCCAATCAATGCTTACTCAGCAGTTGAGAGAATTAGAAGAGGATGGGTTAATAAGCAGGAAAATTTATGCTGAAATCCCACCAAGGGTTGAATATACATTAACCGAATTGGGGCTTACCTTGTCGCCAATAATGCAATCCATGGCTAATTGGGGGCTAGAATACAGAATGAAAAAGCAAAATATGTAATGGGCTAAATCTCTTGCGCTCTAAGTTAGCCACATAATTTTGTAATCATACGTTCATATCCCACAAAATCTCGTCCCCATGTTGTTTAGAAAAAATTGCTTTTGAAGTCTTTACTACAATTTTTCGATGCGGTTGGGCAATATTAAATGTGGTGTTTTTATATCGGCAATTGCGTCGGCAAAAGACCTCTTTTAGTTTTGCCAAGGGTTGGCGTTTGGTTTACTTCTTTCTGCCTTTTAGCTAACGTCACGTGTATGGTATCGTATCAACCCGCAGGGTACTTTGTGCTATACAATATGTGCGTAGTAAATTATTTCACATGTTTTCAGGACTAACAGGGGGAGGAACAATATTGCGTACAGGCTCAATACTTTTTAGATAACTAAATACTGCATGTATATCTTCGTCCTCCATGTCAATATAATTAAACCAAGGCATTGGTGGTAAAAGCATACGACTGTTTTCCAATCCTTTAAACTTCCCTTTAGTCATTGCTGTTTTGAATTGTTCCTCAGTCCAATTTCCAATACCTGTCTCATCTGGTGTTAAATTTCCCGCAAAAGAAACACCCCAAGGCCCTGCCGCAGCTGTTAAGTCCGGATAAAACATCCCATAACCTTCTTTAATCAAGGGGTCAATAAACTTAATAATGGGTCTATCCGCGGGATAGCCAGATAACATTAATTCTGGTATTATTTCAGGCCCATTTACGCCCATTCTTTTGGGCGAATGGCAGTCATTACACCCCATTATCCCTACGAGATATTTACCACGGGCGATTTCATTTTCAGCATTGAGTTCGAAACCCTGATTTTGACTTTCAATAGATTTAGCGGTTTCATTTTTACATGAATTCAACATAGAAGTTAAAATAATTCCAATGGCTATAATTTTTACAAGGCTTTTGTTTTTCATGACATTTTATTTTAATGTTAGTTGGTGTTACACACAACGGTTGTATATACACACCTTCCTTTTCCCGCGATTGCGTCTTTACCCCCTTTGGCCCCATGTGCATCGGGGGTTTTCGGTTCGAAAATAAGGATTTCGTCGATTGAATCTAGCGTACGCGCGATATTTTTGTTTGACATAGAAAGGATTGGGGTATACATTTCGTTGGTCTGGGTGCTTTTACCACCAAAAAGTACCTGATTGTACCTCAAATAATGCCATTTTTTCGTAGATTTGTTACAAAAGAATGCCTTAGCATATGCACAGTCGCCCAGGTGTTAGAATGGTTATCTTCGGCTGAATTCCCGAATACCGGCTGTATACTTGTAGGAATTTTCGCCGGTGTCCTGTTCTGATAGGTAGTGGACCAAGACCATACTTGCGCATAGGATCGTGCTTGATGAGCTACTTAGCTCAGGTCGGTCTACTCGATTGGACGTATGTGCCTTTCTTGGATTCTTTCTTAATCTCAAGTTTTCTTTTAGCGATAAAAGCACTAAGTTCTTTTTCCTTTTTCGCAGTCAGGGGTTTACTTTGGATTACAAAATCTACTCCTTCAGGTTCTTTGATAAATCCCATGTTAATTAGGTTTAAAATATTTATCTACTATTCTTTTTGCCGCAATTGTCTATCACCATTAAATGTACGCCAAAATGATAGGCTCCTAGTGTTTTTGCATAAAGGTCTATCAATTTGGTTTTTGACTCAAACGATACAAATCCTTCTGCTCCTCGCTGAAATGAAACTCAGCATGCATATGCAACAAGGTTTCCAGGTACTCCTTCGTATAATTTGTCTTTGCCAAGATTAAATGGAGCACTTTCAAGTAAAATCATATATACATGATCTGCCCGAACGGTAAAACTTATCAATCCTTGTACAATACTAAGCCAAAGCGCTTGGTTACGTCTTTCACCAATTACGTTGTCCGGTTTATGTTGTCTAGTTAATCTGTTCTTTTTAAAAATACGTCCGATAAAACCAATTTGCTATCCATCTACAGAGGTCTCAGATGTGGCTTTTTAGTTGTCCGTTCAAATCTAATCGGGCTTCATTTATGGATTATAGTTTCCTATAATGAGCAGGTTGTCTTTATTTACCAATCAATTTGATTTTCCTCTCCAACTTCCTTAATCCTTTTTTTAGTATCCTTATCACTTCCACAATAACGAATACAAATTAATTCTTGAGCAGCTAAGGCACGTATCATTTTTTCTAATTCTCCATTATTACTTGGCTGCCTCTTTACAAAACACTGGTCATGCGTAGCATTGCCTTTATCATCAAATCCTCCAAAAAGTTCTGGAGCTTCAGAATTTGGAACCCCACACATAGTACAACAACGATCCTCTACATAAAAGTCTCCTTCTACATTTCCTATGACTGCTTTAAATTTTCGTTTCTGGGTCATATTTTGATGCTATATAACTATCCGACTACCTACGCAGATTGAAAAACACTTTCCATTTTTCACTCGCCGACAACGGCCCATGTAAAAGCTTTGGCTGCGGTCATTAAATATAATTCAACCAAATCAATCCGACGCCATGGATTTTACATTTTTGGTAGCGGCTGGCTTATTTTCCCGATTGAATGAAGTCAACCACCCGTTTTGAATAGCCGATCAGTGTCGACCGGTAATATCTGTACTGAAAATAAATACACAGTCCAAACAGTCCCCAAAAACCTAAGATTGTTAAAACTATTGTTAAGGTAAATGTCGTGAACAGGGATCCAATTGTCCATAACGTCAATGCTCCAATAGTTAAATAAACAATAAAGGGAAAATTGCCATTCATGGGGAGTATGTCACACGTCAAGGTCGTGGTCCCGGAAACTTGTTCATTTAATTTGATTGAGATTTTTCCCCATGGTCTAAAAGCTGTAAAGGCCCCAGGTTTACTTAAAATTTCGATTTCACCGTCATTAATATTGAACTCCTTGAAGTCAATCTGCGTCGAAAGGAAATCAGTCCATTTGTAATTTTCTATTTTCTTTTCAATGTCGTGCACGATTTCTGACTTTCCTTTCGAAACTTCTGCTATCCAATTGTATCTTATTTTGTCGTTTAAACTCATCTTTATTGTAAACTTGCCACTGACACCCGTATATACACACCTTCCTTTTCCCGCGATTGCGTCTATATCCCCTTTGGTCCTAGATGCATCGTGGGTTTTCGGTTCGAAAATAAGGAATTCGTCGATTGGATATAGTGGACATTCGATATTTTTGTTTGACATGGAAGGAATAGGGGTATAGATTTCGGTGGTCTTGAAGCTTTTATGACTCAAAAGTACTTGCTCGTACCGCGAATTACTCCATCTCGGCCCGGTGTCGATGTAGGATCGGCTTCGCCTGCTCACCACGAAGCTCCTTCGAGCATTTTTCTTTGCCTTCTCACCAACAGTGCCGGATATACCTCCCTTAAGCACTTTCCTTTCGCTAGTTCCACTAAACGCCTTTTAGAAAATCATTTTTTTTAGCTAAAGCTCTGGTCCTAGTGTGTGGGAGTATCATTATTCTACTGGATCGAACCCCGGGTTAATTTGTCGCATTTAGCCTGTTGCTTTGTCAGTTATACCCTCACCTATCTTTTGATTATTTTTTTAGCTTTACAGAATTGAAAAAGACGCACACTAAAATTGCTAAACCAATTACCTAACTATGAAAAAGATTGCCTTTAATGCCTTATCCATCCTTTACAGTCTTTTGCTTATCAATGGTGGACTGAACAAGTTTTTTAATTATATGCCTGTACCGGATGATTTGCCCGAGGAACTCGTAAACGACAATACGGCGATTCTCGAAATTGTATGGTTGATGCCTTTAATTGGTTTTGCGGAAACTGTGGGCGGAATCCTTACCTTGTTCCCAAAAACCAGAGCGTTGGGCGCACTGATTGTTTTTCCGGTTATGGTTGGGGTTTTGCTAACACATATTTTCGTGGCGCCAAGCGGAATGCCCATAGCAATTGTAATTTGGACAACTTTGATTTGGATCATTTACGAAAACAGGCTGAAGTTTTTTCCCTTGTTAAAATAATTAAAGATTTCCCATTAGGTCAGTTTGAAGCCATACAAACGACGAAGCGCACCAATATTTTCTAAAAGACCCCATAAAGCTAAAATACTTGCCTGTGCAGAAGGGGGAAGGCTGTTTTCTTGTTTCCTAAAATATCTTTTTCTTTCTGGTGCTATCAAAATGATGGTTGCCTTGATCCAGACAGGTAAGTAATCAGCATTAAAACGAAATCTCTCCGGTTTTAGCCAAGTAAGGAATCTCTTAACGGCAAAATGTCATATATTCGCCATCGTTAGTAAAGAAATGTTTATGGTACAGCTAGCGCTTTCTACGATGATTATGGTTGTTGTATTTTCTACCCTTGCCTCCGCTCAAATCCAAAAAGTTTGGCTAGACGCAGATACGGGCAACGAAATGGATGATCTTTACGCCATCGTCCGTGTATTAAAAGATAAGCACATACATGTTGTCGGACTTAGTTCTGCCCATTTTAACAATCCGGATTTGCTGGTGTTTGAAAAATGGAATGCTTACGATACACAGGGGCTAGTGACGGTGGCGGATAGTCAGCGGTTAAATGAAGAACTCCTTGATCTACTCGGAAGGAAAGAGCTTCCCCATCCAATAGGTGCAGACCGGCAGATAGGTAGGGCCTGGGGTGGTAGGGAACCTAGGGACTCACCGGCAGCACAGGGCATAATCCAAGCTGTAAGGCAGCTATCAGCTGACGAAAAGTTGGATATACTCACCCTTGGCGCCTTAACCAATATTGCCTCAGCTATTCTCTTAGATCCGGATATCCTGCCCAGAATTAGGGTATACTCATTGGGAGCAAGGTACTCTATGGATCGGAAAGCGTGGAGCAAAAATGAATTTAACATCCGAAACGATTTGAATGCCTTTGACTACTTGCTGGATTTGGAGGAACTGGATTTCACTGTGATGCCGGTGGAAGAGGCCTTTCCGCTTCGGTTTGACCGGGATGAAACTTATGCAAAGCTTAATGATGATGTCCCCTTGGAAAAGATTCTCGCCGACAGGTGGAGGGAACAAAACCCGCAGGACAAAACCAGGGTGATGTGGGATTTGGCACTCGTGCAGGCATACCTACGGCCGGATCTGGCACAAATCCTTACAGTAAATGCCCCACCTGAAAACAAAAAGTTCAGTGTCAAAATTTTCGCACGCATTGATGCTGATGCGATGCAAAGAGAGTTTTATGAGGTATTGAGGCGGTAGGATTTGATTTCTTTGCCGTCTCATTGAATGAGCTTAGCTCCCCTTAGATAGTATTGAGAGGGAAAGCAGGCGTTATTTTGTACTTTTTAACTACGAATGGTTTTGAAGGGCATTTACATCGGGCCCCGTTTGAAAAAGAAGATATCGTTTATTTCAATTCCGCCCAACTGCGGGAAAATCTGCTACGTTTCTTGGGTGCCGTTCTTTTCTGTAGGAATGCTCTAGCGTATGAAAACACTTTCTGAAATAAGGAAAGGAAGACACACAAAGAAGGTTTATTCCGTTAAATGCTTTTTTTTTAAAAGTAGATGTACTTCCATTTTTGTGCAGCCCAGTTTCATGGGTATAGCAGCGCTACATACCAGTGATTGGTCCAAAAAAGCTGTCAATTTTATATAAAAATAACAGAGAGTAGAGGATAATTGGATAATATTTTGTATAATGCATTTTATACACGTCCAAATACTACCTATTGATTAATTTATAGATTAAAATTTTAGAGCATTAATAATTTGTAAAATATCTAGCGTTATCCGCTATTGGGATAATAAAGGAGAGCATTAGTAGAGTTAGAAGTAGGAATGCCAGACAAACGGATAAAGCATCTTATGGAGTACCGACAGACTAAGGATTGGACATTTTGATTCGTTTTGCTAACGTATTCGAATTTTTATTTCCCCGATTACTTAACCGGCAAAAAGCACAAGTGCAGGCTAAAAAGGCGCAGATTCAATTGTCACTCGAGAAAGGCAATGGCCATGCAACACAGCAATCCTGCAGCCTTTCTTCACCACAAGATAAGGGACGGAAGGGAATGGTCTCAAACAAGTAAACTAAAGAACTAATACGATGGATACCAAAACACTTCCGAAAGTTGACCCTGCTGACTTATTTGAAAGTCAGAAACGGAAAGCCCTGCAGTTGAAAAAATCTGGTGCCCAGGAAAGGATAGCCAAGTTGGCTAAATTAAAAGAAGCGATTAATGCAAATGCTGAAAATATATTGGAAGCGTTGTACCTTGACTTTAAAAAACCTCCGCAAGAAGCCGGAATTGAAATCAGTGGAATTACGAATGAAATTGATTTTATCAATGCTTTTTTAGAGTCTTGGATGACACCTCAAGTAGTACCTACGCCGGAGGACCTTGGCGGTGAGGCTTCGGATTCAAAAATAATCTTGGAACCCAAGGGAGTTGTTCTGTTTTTAACTCCTTGGAATTACCCCTTCTTGCTTACGATACGTCCCTTGGTCGCCTGCATTGCTGCCGGTAATGCCGTCACGGTCAAGCCGTCGGAACTTAGCCCCCACTCTGCCACGCTGATGAAAGAGATCTTGGGGTCGGTATTTCCACAGGACGAGATATATGTGTTTGAGGGAGGTGCCGAGGTAGCAACTGAGCTACTGAAGTTGCCCTATAGGCATATTTTTTATACAGGAGGTCCCCAAGTGGCTAAAATTGTCATTAAAGCAGCAGCCGAAAATCTAAGTTCCCTGACTTTGGAATTGGGAGGAAAATCTCCTTCAATAATCGATAATTCCGCAGATTTTGTAGAAGTCGCCGGAAAGATAGCCTTTGGAAAATACCTGAACTGCGGACAAACTTGCATGACTACAGATTATGTCTTGGTATCTGAAATGCGAAAGGATGAATTTTTGGACACCATGAAAGCGACCATTGAAGGCATGTATGGCCGAGAGGGTCCAGGTATCAACAGCACCGCCTATGCCCGGTTGGTAAATAGAAAACATTTCAACAGGGTCAAAAATCTTCTTCAGGATGCCTTGGACAAAGGCGCCACATTAGTGGCAGGCGGGCAGATAGACGAGGCAGAAAACTACATATCACCGACGCTCCTCGCAGATGTAGGCCCGGATGATGCCATTATGAAAGAGGAAATTTTCGGCCCCATACTCCCAGTAATGACCTATAAAACGTTAGATGATGCCATTGATTTTGTAAATCAACGGGATCATCCCTTGGGATTGTATGTGTTTGGAAAAGATAAAGCAAATATCGACAAAGTGATCAGTCAAACCACCGCGGGAGGAACCGTCGTGAACCAAACCATACTGCATAATGCCTCCCCATTTTTACCATTTGGCGGAGTAGGTTATAGCGGATTCGGAAAAGGAAACGGTTATTTTGCCTTTTTGGATTTTTCCAATCAACGGCCGGTTATGGAGATAAAAGCGGGCAAATGGGCTTGATTCATATATTTACGGAAGGTTTTTAGCGTTTGGATAGTTTGTCTGGCTATTTAGACCTTGGATTTTTTTATAATCCATGTCAAATTGCTTTTTTTCATTCAGGAATGAAAAAAAACGTGATGACATCTAACCTTGGATTCTTTTCATAAGAAAATTGAAATGAAAAAGGAAAATCTGCTACGTGCAAAAATTAAGGATCTGGAAGAGGAACTGGCTCTAAAAAACCGGGAACTGGAAATTGAAGCCGCTTTGGAAAAGGTTCGATCGCGTTCACTGGCTATGCATAGAAGTGATGAGCTGCAGGAGATAATTACTAGCGTGCTCTACCGACTCAGTGAACTTGGCCTTTCAATGGATACGGCAGTGGTGGTTCTGCCTTCAGAAGAGAAACAAGAGTTAATGTGTTGGGTTGCCACAAACGATTTTTCATATTCTCAGGGGTTCCGTATTCCCTTTGGGTTGAATTCAGTCATTCGGAAAGATTCAGAACGTTTCCATCTCTCCGGATCTGATTATTTCGCCAAAACATACTCAAAGGAAGAAAAGGATGAGTATTACAAGAATTTAATAAAACACTCTGATTTCAAGCACATTCCCCAAGATCGAAAGGACTTTCTGTTTAGTACAGATAACTATGGAATTTCAATTGCATCGAACAAGAACTCTGGAATTCAAACGATAAGTTATTCGGGTAAAATTCTCAATGAAACGGAAGCTGAAGTACTTAAGCGTTTCTCACGGGTATTTGAGCAGGCCTATGTTCGTTTTCTCGATCTCCAAAAAGCAGAAGCGCAGGCAAAGGAAGCACAGATAGAGACCGCATTGGAAAGAGTCAGAAGCAAAACGATGGCCATGCACAAAAGTGAGGATCTGCTGGATGTTATCCAAACAGTCTATGATCAGTTGGTCCATTTTAATTTCAAGATCGATAACATAGGGTTTATAACAGACCCTTATCAAAGTGATGATTACAATATATGGTCTGCTGATCCAAACGGTGTATTACCAAACAAACTGCATATCAGGTATTTTGACCATCCTATAAACTGGGATTATATTGAACACAAGAATTCTGGACAAGAACTTACTTCCAAGATCTACTCTTTCGAAGAAAAAAACACTTACTGGAAAGGTGTTTTTAAAAATATGAGCGGAGTGCCTGAAGAAATAAAAGAAATTTTACTTAACGTCAGGCTTGCTTCACCAGCATTGACCGTTTCCCGTGTCTTGACAAAGAACATAATTCTTTATTTATTCAAGTTTGACGGAACAATTTATTCGGATGAAGAGAATGCTATCTTCATTCGCTTCAGTAGAGTATTTCAACAGACCTATACCCGCTTTCTTGACCTGCAAAAAGCAGAAGCCCAGGCACGGGAATCGCAAATACAGCTTGCATTGGAAAGAGTCCGTGCAAGAACCATGGCTATGCAGCATAGTGAGGAATTGACAGATACTGCCGCATTACTATTTCAGCAGGTAAATGAGTTAGGCATTCAACAGTGGGGTAACGCATTCCAACTTTGGGATGATGACATGAAAGGGGTCACCTCTTGGACTTGCACCCATGGAGTAGAGTCGCTAAAATCCAAAATACCGGCTACAGAAGATCCTGTTATGATCAATATTGTAAAAGCGGCACAAAAGGGGGAATATCTTTATGTAGAAGAAATGGGAGGCGAAGCATTGGAAGATCATTATAAATTTTTGACATCGCTTCCCGTTTTAAAAGAAGTATCTGAAAAGTTAGTAGTGCAAGGTTTTACTCCTCCAAAATTTCAAATTTTTCATGCTGCTTATTTTTCATATGGCTACATCCTTTTCATTACTCATGAGGCTTTTCCGGAAGCACATGACATTTTCAAACGCTTTGCAGCAGTTTTCGAACAAACCTACACGCGCTTTCTTGACTTGCAAAAAGCAGAAGCTCAAGCCCAGGAAGCCATCAAACGTGCATCGGTTGACCGGGTGCGTGCTGAGATAGCTTCTATGCGTACCAAAGGTGATCTGGAAAGGATTCAACCCCTCATTTGGAACGAATTAAAAATACTGCGTGTGCCCTTTATCCGATGTGGGGTTTTTATTATGGATGAAGTAAAGCAGGATGTACAGGTATTTCTTTCTACGCCTGACGGGAAATCCATTGCAGCATTCCGGCTGCCTTATTATGCTACTGAACAATCAATGCAAATTGTTACCCATTGGCAGAAAAAGCATCTTTATAAGGACCATATGGATGAAGCTGCCTTTTCCGCATACACCAAAAACATGGTGCAGCAAGGGGCTATGGCGGGCAATGAAAAATATGTGACAGAAAACCGCCCCACAGATCTTTACCTGCATTTTCTTCCCTTCCTTCAAGGCATGTTGTATGTGGGAAATGACGCGCCATTAAAAGAAGAAGAACTCCAATTGGTGCAAAACTTGGCTGACGCATTCTCCACTGCTTACGCCCGGTATGAAGATTTCAATAAACTGGAGTTGGCAAAAGCCGAGGTAGAATCAGCCATGACTGAACTCAAAGCCACCCAATCTCAATTGGTCCAACAAGAAAAGCTCGCTTCCCTCGGCCAACTTACCGCCGGCATCGCCCACGAGATCAAGAACCCGCTGAATTTTGTCAATAATTTCTCAGAGGTGTCGATGGAACTGATCGAAGAAGCTTTGGAAGAAATCGCTCAAATTGAAGACAACGAACACGCCACTGAATCTGCTGAAATACTAAGCGATGTTAAATCCAACCTGAAAAAAATACATGAGCACGGCCCCCGTGCCAATGGCATCGTGACTTCGATGTTGCAGCATTCCAGGGGGGGATCAGGGAAGAAAGAACCTACCGACCTCAATGCCCTGATCAAGGAATATGTGAACCTGAGTTTCCACGGAATGCGTGCAGGAAAGAATCCGATCAATGTGGACATCGTGTTGGATTTGGATCCTGGGATAAAGGAAGTGTCTCTGATCAAAGAAGACTTCACCAGGGTAATCATCAACCTGTGTAATAATGCTTTTGATGCCATGCGAATGAAAACCCTCCAAGGGGTTGAAACCCTTGGAAGGTTGGCTGCATACCAACCAATACTCACCGTAAGGACGAAAGCAGAGGATGGTAAGGTCCAGATCGAAATAATCGACAATGGACCGGGGATCCCTGATGAGATCAAGGAAAAAATCCTGCAACCATTTTTTACCACCAAAAAAGGGACGGAAGGAACCGGATTGGGACTGAGTATTACGCATGATATTGTGAAAGCGCATGGAGGGAAGTTAAATATTAATTCCCAACAAGATTTGGAAACATCATTTACAATCGAACTTCAAATCCATTGAAAAAACCGTATCGAAATATCGCCCAGAGTGAAATTCATGAAATGAAAAAAGTACCCGCCCTCATCATTTGTTTGATGTATTGGTTATTGCCGTTTACTGGTTACACACAGCATGTAACCTCTGAAGCATCTATCAACTACCTGATCAAGGGAGATTTCCCAACATTGCCGCTTCCACAACCAGAATGGATCATTGAGGAGGGTGAAATGTCTTTGTCAATTGAGGATGTGAAAACAGGAAACCTGAAAGATGGCCAAGTGACAAAACCAAAAATAGACCAAGAAATTAGTTCACTAAAAGAAGTTTCATTTTGGTTCCGATTGCAGTTATCGACTAATATCACAGTCAAGGACTGGAAAATGGTTTTTGACCGGCAAGATCCTAACTTGTCTTATGATGTTGATCAGGCCATAAATAGATTGACAGCCTATTTTTATAACAATCACCAACTAATTGATACGCATTTTACAGGAAGAGAAGTACCTAAGTCTAATCGGGATCTGGCTGATTTCTATTGTCAATCCATCCTACTTTTGGATTTAGCGGAGAACGACACGTTGGATATCTGGATACATATTAAAGCCCCTCCTGGTCCTCAAACTGCAAACATAACGATTCATAATAGTGATTTCGAATTGGCACCTGTTCCATGGCCATTTAAAATCACTACCTATAATTTCTATATGGGTTTTTTAATGACCCTTTTGATTATTGGTGTCTTTCTGTTGGTTTGGTTTAAGGAAAAAGTTTATGCCTGGTTTCTATTTTACCTACTTTTAAATACACTTACTTTATTGGTCTGGAAGAATCAAACTACTATCGTTCATTGGTTTACTCCAGAAAATCCAGCATTTTCACAGCAGATCGGTTTTGCGTTAGACATGACAAAATGGGGAGTTCTTCTATTATTCGGAAGAATATTCATTGATACCAGAAAAAATTTTCCCAGATTAGATAAAATATTTCTTTCATTTACTGTTTTATTCGTTTTAATTTCGGTTTCATTTATTCTATTTAGAATTAACCCTGCAAATAATATTTATCAAATTCTTTTCTTTATAATTTTTGGAGGAGTTCTTATTCCGATACTGTCTATTTTGGCCTATTTTATATTTTCTAAAAATAACCTTGCCCTTTTTTATGGTATTGGGGCAATTATTCCATTTATAGGATTATTTGTTATTGGCTTTTTTCGGGAGATTCTGTGGGTAAGAACCATGTCGGAAGTGCTGATGTCTATAGGACCTATGATTACCTTGACGCTGGCCGTTGTATATCGTTTCCGACTGGAGGCCAAGGGCAGAATAGCTGCCGAACAAGAGCGCAGCCATTTATTGGAAAATCAAACCGATTTGTTGGAGCAGCAGGTAGAAAAACGTACCAGCGAACTCAATCAAACCCTCGAAAATCTCAAATCCACTCAGTCCCAACTTATCCAATCTGAGAAAATGGCAAGCCTAGGCGAACTAACCGCAGGTATCGCCCACGAGATCCAAAATCCCTTGAACTTTGTGAATAATTTTTCGGAGTTGAATACCGAACTTGTGCAGGAGGCAATCGAGGAACTGGAAAAAGGAGATATCGAAGAAACCAAGACTATTTTGAAAGACTTGGGGAATAATTCTGAAAAAATCACCCACCACGGCAAACGCGCAGGAGCTATCGTCAAAGGCATGCTGGAGCATAGCAGAACACGCTCAGGCGAAAGAGTTTCTACAGATCTCAATGCTTTGGCAGATGAATATCTCCGCCTTTCATACCATGGTTTGAGAGCAAAAGACAAACACTTCAATGCCGATTACAAAACGGATTTTGACCCCAATCTCCCCAAAGTCAATGTGGTGCCCCAGGACATTGGTCGGGTGCTGCTGAACATCATCAACAATGCCTTTCAGGCTGTAGGGACAGGGCATTCCCTATCCCTACAGCCTATGGTAACCGTCTCCACCAAAAACCTCGGCGACAAAATAGAGATTTCCGTCTCCGACAACGGCCATGGCATTCCCGACGCCATCAAAGACAAAATCTTCCAACCCTTCTTTACCACCAAACCTACAGGGCAGGGAACGGGATTGGGATTATCTTTATCTTATGACATCATCAAGGCCCATGGGGGGGAGATTAAGGTGGAATCAAAAGAAGTCTTCACGGATGACCCGGTCGGAAGGGAAGTGGGAGCGGAGTTTATCATTTCATTACCTCTGAATACATCGTGATTATGGAAGTAATTTTGAAATTTGAATTCCTACCTTTCATATCCTAAAGATTAAGTAATTAACCTTGATTTCTAGGTGATTCTATACGCTGATTTTTCAACTAGCTTTAATTTTTAATTTTTTTTTGTGATTAATGTCATGGAAAAAAGTTGCTTATCTTAATAAAAGCTGTTTCTTAGTAGTCTTGTCACTATTAAACTCTTTTAAGTAGACCCTATGCTGGAACTAGCAGGAATAATTATTTTGGGGATATTCGCACAATGGCTTGCATGGAGGCTGAAAATCCCCTCTATCCTGCCGTTGATTCTGATTGGCCTCTTTGTAGGACCAATATCTTCCCTCTTTACGGATGAGAGAACGCAATGGATCCAACCGATATACCAAGGAACTTATGGGCTTTTCCCTGATGAAAATCTGTTTAATTTTGTATCTCTAGCCATTGGAATTATCCTTTTTGAAGGTGGATTAACGTTACGAAAAGGAGAGATTAAAAAAGTAGGACCGGTCATTGGCAAGCTCATCAGCGTGGGGTCGGTGATCACGTTCTTTGGGGCTGGGTTGGCTGCACAGTTGTTGTTTGACATTAGTTGGAGCATATCCTTTTTGTTTTCAGCCTTAATTATTGTCACAGGGCCTACTGTGATCAATCCTATTCTCAGAAATATTCCGCTCAAAAAGGACGTTTCCGCAGTATTGAAGTGGGAGGGGATTCTTATAGATCCTATAGGTGCACTAATCGCAGTTTTGGTCTTTAATTTTATCAGCATTGAAGGGGACGCGGGCTACACTGAAAAAGCTTTGTTGGATTTTGGAAAAGTGGTTGTCGTCGGGTTGTCTTTTGGAACAGCTTCGGGTTACGCCCTCTATTACGCGATAAAGCATAAATGGATTCCTCATTACCTATTGAACGTCGTGGCATTATCCTTTGTCCTGTTCACGTTTGTTTTTAGTGACTTTTTGGCCCATGAGTCAAGTTTGTTGTCTGTGGTAGTGATGGGCATGTTCTTGGGCAATAGTAACCTCCCAAGCCTCAAGGATTTACTTGACTTCAAAGAAACCTTGAGCGTATTGTTGATATCCATTCTTTTTATATTGCTTTCTGCCAATATAAATCTAGACGAACTCATTTTGATAGTCAGATGGGAAACTGCCATCTTGCTGGCTATTATCATTTTTATTATCAGACCTTTGGGAGTCTTTCTAAGCACCACCAATTCTACGCTTGGAACGAATGAAAAGCTCTTTATCAGTTGGGTCGGTCCGAGGGGAATCGTGGCTGCCGGTATAGCCTCCCTTTTTGGAACAAAACTTACCCAAGCCGGGATCGACGGGGCAGAGTATATCACGCCGCTTGTCTTTTCAGTAGTGCTTATCACGGTGCTGTTGAACGCAACCACCGCAAGATTATTCGCTTCTGTGGCCGGCTTAATAAAAAAATCCGATGGGGTATTGATAGTGGGAGCTTCAAAGGCTTCCCGTTTAATTGGACGGTACTTACAAGAACATGACAGGCATGTCGTTCTCGCTGATACCAACCGGGTAAATTTGGAAAGATGTCGAAGCATCGGATTAGAAGCCATATATGCCGATATCTATTCTGACGATCTGGATGAATACCTCGAATTAAACGACATGGGATTCCTTTTGGCTATGACCGGGAATGATGATATCAACAAACAGGCCATTGAAAGGCTTGGATCTGAGTTTGGAGAACATGGTTCTTTTAGACTGATCAATTCCGAGGAAATGAGATCCGAAAAGGAGCTGTCTTCTTTAGAGCTCTTTTCAAAAACACACGATTATGTTAAGTTAACTACGGTAGCGCGCCAATACCCTTTTATCCATGAAATCCCTATAGATTCTAATGATTCTTTTTCGTACCTTCTGGATGAAATTGAAAAAGACGATAATGCCATCGCGATTTTTTTGAAAACTAAAAATGGAAACATCGAAGTACTCAGCGATATCGAAAATTTGGTTATCGAAAAGGGTTGTCGATTGGCCTATTTGGGCAAAGCCATGGATTTGAAAAACAAGGATAACAACACCTTAGTGAAAGAATATTGAGCTACTTTACGCGGTATTCTGACAGCAAGTAGGTTAAATCATTACGGTGCCCGCCAAACAAGCAGACCCAAGGAACCTGACATACACACCCGGATCCCACGAAAAATTTCCTGCCTGGTCTCTCGATGGTAAACGGCTGGCATCTATGTCTGATGCCTAAGGAGGGTTAAAAGAGATTGTCAAATGAGGCCTATTACAGTCGTTCTGGTTTTAGTTCTATTAGTCCTATTTGTTTCGGAAAAGCTTTTGCCAAACAAAAAGGTCTTATAGTGATTAAGTTTTTCAGGAACTCACTCAATCCAATAGTAATGCATAAGTAAAGGGAACAGCTCCTTATTGATAATTGCCAAAAACCAGAAAAGGAATTGACATTTGGTACCGTAGCTTTGGTAGAGTTGGCGAAGGAGATAGCCGGAGACATCAAGCAAAATCTTGAAAAAACCGACCAACATAGCAAGTGCGGAGAAGCCATCGTCAAGGGAATGTTCATCAATATGAGTTACATTAATTTAAATATAAAACACAAAATACATGTATTAAAAAGATATGTTTGAGTATATTTATGAATACAAAAGCAAAAGCGCTGCGTATAAAGGATTGTTTTTTCAAAAGCTACCACTAGGTAACCTTTATATTATTTTCAGATTACTAATGCCTGACTGGATCGATTTTGAAAGAATTTTAATTAAATATGAAAATAAAACGATAGAAAGACAATTTTTACTTAACCAAAAACATACATATTATGCACGTCAAAAAAAACCTTAATTTTTGCCTTATTTATCCCCTTGTTCATCTTTTCCAGTAAAATTTTTCAATACTTCGGTGACTTGATTTATTTGGAGCCTGAACAGGAAAGAGTGGAATACAGAGTGGTCGTGAAAATCATCGGTGATGAATGGAGAGTAGTCTTAGAAGATGATGAATCCAAAAGTGATGTTACTTTGAGACGGGGTGATCGGATTCGATGGATCGTAGAGGGTTCTGATGCCTCTTTTGCTTTTCCGGACAGCCGAATTTTTGGGCAAGAAACCAGGGATGTAAAAGCAGGAAATCCATTAGTAATGGCAATTTCAGCCAACAGTCCTAGAGGTACTTTTGCCTATACTGTATTTATCCATGAATCCATGACTTACGCCCGGGGTCAATCCCCACCTAGAATAATCGTAAGGTATTGATCAAAAGAAATTTATTCGGTCAGTTCTTACTGACGGAATAAATTTCATCGAAAATGCTAGCTGTTGGAATATAGCACCTAGTAATCTTTAATATTAGATGCAAAAAATGATAATAAGTACTATGGTCTGATTCAATCTGAAAGATATGGTTGCTGAAAGTAAAGCAATTAGTGTTCCTGCAAAAGTTACTGAAAGAAGATTTATACGCGCGCCTTTTGGCTTTTTCGGCTTTCTTATTCTTTTTGGAGCTTGTCAGCAAATTGACAAAAAAGTCGGTGAACAAGACCATATTTTAAAAGACCTGACAACTATCCCTTTGCCAAGTATCACTTTTTTGGACAGCCTGACTGACTCCCTGCAGCCTCAGAAAATTTGGCTAAAAGATCATTCCCTACCAGTACCAATTTATGTTCCAATGAATACGATTGAGGTGTACAATAATAAAGATAACGCTAAACAATCGCAATTCATTTCTCCGCCTCAAATCATTCAAAGGCCTTACCTGAAAAATGATAAAGGAGAGGCGATTTTTGACGCTAAAGGGAATCATTACTACTTAGGAGATGGTGGGATTTCACATTTCACCACATTTACTACTGATGAAGGTTTAGGCTTGGATAATATCACTTCCTCTCTTTT
>WGNT01000039.1 GCA_016124425.1 Cytophagales bacterium | reverse complement strand
GGATACAGACCGTTCGTATATCGAGAGCATGCGGCCTTTTCCGATAAACATAGAAGCAAGGTATCTTATGACTTATGCGGCGTCAGAACCACCTTCAAATTCCAGCACAGGACTCATTACGGTGGAAATGAACAGCTCTATGGTCTTACTTCCGGAAGAACCGATGCGGCAGCGACTTGCTGACAGAAGGGTAGGGTGGTTTAACACCTCAGTGACAGATTACGGACTTGATGAACAAAAAGCAACCAAAAGAACCTACTTGGATCGATGGCGACTGGAAGTGAAAGAAGCGGATATAGAGAAGTTCAAAGCCGGCGAACTCGTGGAACCCAAAAAGCCAATTGTATATTATATTGATCCAGCCACGCCGGCTAAATGGGTTCCTTTTTTGAAGCAAGGAGTAGAAGACTGGAACCGGGCCTTTGAAGTTGCGGGATTCAAAAATGCCATTCTGGCTAAAGATGCGCCTAGTCCGGAGGAAGATCCTGACTGGAGCCCAGAGGACGCGAGGTATTCCGTGATTAGGTATTTTGCATCCGATATTCAAAATGCGTACGGACCCCACGTCTCTGATCCACGTTCTGGGGAGATTCTTGAATCGGATATCGGCTGGTATCACAATGTGATGAATTTACTTCGGAACTGGTTTTTTATTCAGACCGCTGCAATCAACCCCGAAGCAAGGGGGCCTAAATTCCGTGACGAGGTGATGGGACGTTTGATAAGGTTTGTTTCTGCCCACGAGGTAGGCCATACACTGGGATTACCCCACAATTTTGCGTCCTCTTTTGCCTATCCGGTGGATTCACTGCGTTCGGCTACGTTTACTCATCAATTTGGCACTGCACCTTCTATCATGGATTATGCGCGCTTCAACTACATCGCACAGCCGGAGGACGAGGGGGTAAGTCTGATGCCTGATGTAGGACCATACGATACGTATGCTATTAATTGGGGCTATCGGCCAATTTTGGAAGCCAACACCCCAGAAGAAGAACAGCCCATTTTAGATCAGTGGATCATGGAAAAAGCGGGTGACCCCATCTACAGGTACGGTCGGCAAGGCAATGTATACGATCCCAGTACACAAAGTGAAGACCTAGGTGACGATGCCATGAAGGCATCGATGTACGGTATCAAAAATCTTCAGCGGATACTGCCTAACTTACTGGAATGGTCTGCTGAGGAGGATAAGCCATATAAGAACTATGACGATCTTGAGGAGTTACAGGGGCAAGTACTAGCGCAGTTTGGCCGCTATATGGGCCATGTCCGGACCAACATAGGAGGGGTATATGAGATTTATAAATCCTCCGGACAAGGAGAAGAAATCTATACCCATGTAGACAAAGCAACGCAGCAGGAAGCACTACAGTTTCTGCATGAAAATCTTTTTCAAACGCCCGCATGGATGCTTGATGATGCCATAGTTCGCCGTACTAAGGACTTTGGCGCTTTGGAGTCAATACGGGGACTACAGGTGGGTACCCTCAACGCACTTCTGGATTGGGGGAGACTAGGAAGGGTAATTGAAAATGAGGCGCTAAACGGAACCGAAGCGTACGGGATTCTTTCGCTGATGGAAGACCTCCGAAAAGGACTATGGGCTGAACTTCCCGCTGGCAAGCCTATTGATGTTCATCGTAGAAGCTTGCAACGAGCGCATATTGAAAGGTTGACCTATTTGCTTACGGAGGATGCACCGAGGGTTTCCCCTGCATTGGCGGCACGAATTGGTCCATCTATTACCGCCTCCCAGTCCGATATCCGCCCTGCTGCACGGGCAGAACTCAATGCGTTGAAACGCCAACTTTCCGCAGCCATTCCACGGACATCGGACCGGATATCTGAGATACACCTAGAGGATTCTCTGGCTAGGATTCAAGATGTGTTGGACAACGATTAACTAACAGAAAAGGGACAAACGTAAGCTTTGTCCCTTTTTTTGGATTTGATACCCATTAGTCTTTGTATTCCAGCTTAGCCATTAAGGGTTCGTTAGGAATCAACCCAAGTCCGGGCTCTTGTGGAATATACAAATGCCCATCCTTGTAAGCGAGATTGTTCTCAAAATAAGGTTCTAAGCCCATCTCTGTACGTCTGCC
The DNA here is from genome assembly GCA_016124425.1 of Cytophagales bacterium. Lineage (GTDB taxonomy): Bacteria > Bacteroidota > Bacteroidia > Cytophagales > Cyclobacteriaceae > Lunatibacter. Next base: position 44,418 of record WGNT01000039.1, on the reverse strand, counting down.
ACCATATTCCTGAATCCGTGCCGGATTGAATGTGGAGGCTATAAAGTGAAGAGATGCCGCAGAAGCCAAACTCGGCCGCGCGTTATGACACATGATTTCCCGGTCGAATGCCTGTGCAAGCGAGGCGATTTTTTTTAATTCACTCAGTCCACCGGCCTTAATGACATCCAGATTCAACACATCAGCCTGCCCTTCGGTGATTAGCTGCCTGTAGTCCCAACGGTTAAAATCATGTTCTCCCGCAGCAATTTTGATCGGGCTAGCTTCCACGCACTTCCTCAATCCCTGATAATCTTTGTAGTGTACCGGTTCCTCTACCAATACCGCGTTGTATTTTTCGTAAAGCCTTTGGATTAGAGGAATTGCTGCCCCGGAGGTATACCCATTGTTAAAGTCCATAAATAATGTCACATCGTCGCCGATTGCGGCACGGACGGCTTCGGCGTATTTTAGACTAGGATCAGGGTCCGGGTTGCGGTCCAAGACACGTATTTGCATCCTTAATTTGACGGTGTCATATCCATTTTCTACAAATCCAGCAGCTGTTCGGGCGGCTTCTTCCAAGGAAACCCGTTTCTCTCCTGTTCCGACACCGAAGCTACCATAAACTTTGATTTTTGTCGTTTTTGTCCCACCCAACAGTTTATAGACGGGTAGTTTGGTGATTTTACCTTTTAAGTCCCAAAGCGCGTTATCGATACCCGCTAAAGCTCCAGACAGTGCTCCGGCAAGACCTAGGTCCTCATTCTGGTAAAGAATCTGGTGCCAAAGGTATTCGCTTTCAAAGGGGTCTTGCCCCATAAGGATGGGTTTTGCCAGCTGCTGAATGATACGTGCAATAACTTTCGTATTGTCGTGATCTCCTTCTCCCCATCCGGAGACACCCTCTTTGGTGCTTATCTTTACAAAAAGAGCCTTTGGATGAATAAAAGTCTGGACTTGGGATATAGTGAAATCCGACCTTACCTGGGAATTGTCAGCTACTATGCTTCCGTGTAAATGATTTGGAAAGGTAGCTAAGCCAAACCCGCTTATTAAGCCTGTTCTTAGGAATTGTTTTCGGTCCATGGTCACGTAGATGTTTGACCAAATATATAAAAAAATGGCCGTGCATCACCTTTTTTGCTGCAGCAAATCTCCTTCTTTTTGATTCTTTCCAAACTTTAAGGTGTTGATTAGGTGCATCATATCGCTTTTGATGTACTCGATCACCGGTGCCAGTGAATCATTTTTCACTGCCGTGTTGAAATATAAAGCAGCCCTCAGGAAATGCTGGGTGGAATCCGTAACGAAAAATTGAAATTGGGTTGGCACATCCCCTGTAAGTTCGGCGACAAGACCGCTGTATCCTTGCGGTGTACGCAAGACCATCTCTTCTATGCCATAGGCCTTGATCTGATGTTTTGATGTAAGCGATAATGCGTCGCTGAGGTATGCCTTGAGGTTTTCCCGCTTGCCTTCTATTGGCTTGTAAGTTAAATGTACTTTCGCTTCAAAGTTAGCATAGTTCAGATTGATCCAATCTTTTTCATTCAGGCTGAAGGAATCAGGTTCTACCATCGCATACGTGGAGTGTTCGAAAGTATAGGGGAGATTTTCCTGTAGCTGAATATAGGCAGGATCTGGAAGGTCTATGCGGTTATAACCCTTAGGGCGTGGTAAGTAATTTGTCTCACAAGCTCCAAAAAGACTAATCAATACTGTCGCTAACATGCATTTGGCAACATAGCGTTCAATAAAACATTTATCAGAAAAACGAAAAGATAACGTCCTCATTTGTAGTATAACCGCGAAAGGGAGAAAATAGTACCTTAAAGGGAAAAAAAGCCCCGGAAATATGCCAGGGCTTCCTTTCGCATACCTTCTGATTACATCTTTGCGCTATAGTTGGGAGCCTCTCGGGTGATGTTGACATCGTGCGGGTGCGATTCGCGTACGCCAGCAGCGGTGATTTTCACAAATTTTCCGTCCCGCTGAAGACGCTCTATGGTGGGAGTGCCACAATACCCCATGCCAGCTTGAAGCCCACCTACGAGTTGATAGAGTACTTCTGAGACCAACCCTTTGAAGGCTACTCTCCCTACAATGCCTTCTGGGACTAGTTTTTTTACATTCTCTTCAGCGTCTTGGAAATACCTGTCTTTAGATCCGGATTCCATGGCTTCTAAAGAGCCCATACCTCTGTAGGACTTAAATTTTCTTCCTTCAAATATAATGATCTCCCCTGGGGCTTCCTCTGAACCTGCCAATATAGAGCCAATCATGACAGAGCTTGCCCCGGCGGCAATTGCTTTTACCAGGTCACCTGAATATCGGATACCTCCGTCGGCGATGACGCACACCCCAGTCCCTTTTAGCGCTTCGGCACATTCAAATACAGCTGATAACTGTGGAACCCCTACCCCGGCAATTACCCTTGTTGTACAGATACTTCCGGGCCCAACGCCTACCTTTACCGCATCCGCGCCGGCCTCAGCTAGCGCCATGGCAGCTTCCGGAGTCGCAATGTTGCCTACGACGACGTCTAGGTCGGGAAAGGCAGCTTTAATCCTTTTACAGGTCTCAATGACTCCCTTGGAATGACCGTGGGCGGTATCTATCGAAACAACATCTACCCCCGCTGCTTTAAGCGCATCAACACGTTCGACAATGTCCGCTGTAACCCCTACCGCTGCCCCTACACGAAGGCGACCAAATTCGTCTTTGCAGGCATATGGCTTGTCCCGACGCTTGAGTATGTCCTTATAGGTGATAAGTCCTGTAAGCTTCAGCTCGTCATCTACAATGGGTAATTTTTCGATTTTGTATTCTTGAAGGATTTCTTCAGCCTGTTCAAGACTGATACCAGCCTTGGCTGTGATCAGCTTCTCCTTGGTCATGATCTCCCGAATGGGCCTGTTCATGTCTTTTATAAACCGGAGGTCCCGATTGGTGATGATCCCTTTAAGGTATCGGTCTGCATCCACTACCGGAATTCCCCCGATATTGAATTCTGACATGATGGCCACGGCATCCTTCACCCGGGAATTGATGTCCAATGTGATCGGATCTAGGATCATGCCGCTTTGGGAACGTTTTACCTTTCTAACTTGGGCAGCCTGTTTCTCAATGGTCATGTTCTTGTGAATAAATCCCAACCCACCCTCAAGAGCAATAGCAATGGCAAGTTCTGCTTCGGTGACGGTGTCCATTGCCGCTGACACCAGCGGAATTTGTAGCTTTATATTTTTGGTAAGGTAAGAGGAAGTGTCAGTTTCTCGAGGCAATACTTCAGAGTATCCGGGAACCAACAGCACATCATCGTAGGTGAGTGCTTCGTAGAGGAATTTATCAGAATTTAGATTCATGGCAAAAGGGTTACGTAACCGTATTTGCCCGTCAAAGATACTACGTTTTTCATATGCAAATCAAACTTTATAAAAAATATCTCTTAATTATATTTAAGCATTGCTGCTTTGGGGGAATATTCTTCGGTTCGGACGTTTCTTCCGCGAGGCATATACAGGAGCTTTTTTATTGGTTCGAGTAGGTTTCTCGACAACGCCTAAAAGCCCCTATAGCTGTGCTTGGAAGGATAAGTTATAAGACTTACTTCGGCTTCTTCTCTCGCGCTTTAACTTTCAGGTGTTGTGTCCGTTTTCTCTAATAATGCTACATAGAAGCCGTCGAAGCCAGTTTCATGGGCAAGAACTTTTCTATCCGTCAGTAAGGTAAATTGTGCACCCGCATTGGACGCCAGAAACTGTTGTACCTGCATTTCGTTTTCCTCTGGCAAGATGCTACACGTGGCATAAACCATTTGACCTCCAGGGCGCAGAATCGAACTGTATTGTTGTAGAATATCCTGTTGGATCACTTTTACACGCTCGATTTCTTCCGGCGTTATTTTCCATTTAGTATCGGGGTTTCGGCGAAGCACCCCCAGGCCAGAACAGGGAGCATCCAACAACAATCTGTCCGCAGTGTTTTTAAGTCTTTTTATCGTCTTACTTCCCTCTATCATACGCGTTTCAATTATGGAAACACCCGCCCTTCGCGCGCGCAGTTTGGTGTTTTTCAGTTTGTATTCGAGTACATCTAGTGATAAAATGCGGCCTTTATTTTCCATAAGCGCGGCGAGATGGAGTGATTTTCCGCCAGCACCCGCACAGGCATCCACGACACGCATTCCAGGTTGGACATTTAAGGCCTTGGCTACTAATTGTGAAGATGCGTCCTGTACTTCAAACAAACCTTCTTTAAAGGCGGCTGTACGAAATACGTTTTGACGTTCCTTCAGGACCAACGCATCAGGATAGTCGTGCGGCTGATAGGTGACTATACCTTCTTCGTTAAGTTTACTTACCAAGTCACGTTTGGAGATCTTCAGGGTATTTACCCTAAGGACGACGTCAGCGGGATCATTCAATGCTGCAAGCTCAAGCGGCCATTTGTTCCCGAGAGAAGCTGCCCCCAACTCATCCAGCCAGTCTGGAATGGACGCAAGGGTCGCCCGGTCTGATAGGGTTCTGAGTTTTTGGGTTACTTTCTTTGGATCTATTTTAGCGAATTCTTTCCACTCGGGCAACTCCTTCCCCCGCCACACCCAATACGTGCCAAATAAATGATACAAATCATCAGAAGGGCTTAATGTGTTAATTAAACGCCACCAGCGTACCATTTCATAGACGGTCTCCGCTACAAATGCCCGATCCCTTGCCCCCCATTTGGGATGGGCTCTAAAGGTCCTTTCTATAACCTTGTCGGCGTAGACTTGATGATGAAATATTTCATCCAGAGCGTCTATCACTCCCTGTACCGTATTGGAATGCAATTTCATATCAAATTTTCTAATAAGGGTGCAAATATACGGAAAATGAAACGGGAACGACGCTGCCGCTTCACTCTTTGGCGAATAAGCCTATTTTGGGCGCGTTTATAGCAAGTTTCTGGCAGGGTTTTGGTACTTTTGAATACTATGGGAGAAAAAAAATGTCCTCACTGTGGCAAATGGTCCACTTGGAACCAAAAACTTACCGATACCTGCGACCATTGCGGTAAAACATTGGGCGGGATGGATCTGGAATACCAACTAAAAAGGGAGGCTCAAGAAAAGACCAACCGGGAAAACTGGATATTCTACATCAAAGAAGATGATACGGATTTCGTCAAAACATGGAAAAAAATCGGAAACTTTTTTATACCGTCTACATAGCAATCATCACGTTCATCGCGTGGCTGATAGCTGCATTGCCCGGTTAAATGCCTGTCCAAAAGAATTCTTTATTTTTAGTTCCGGTACTGATTTTTTCATTAAATCAATACTTGGAAAAAGTGCATCGGATCTTTATCCCGATAATCCATAGTTATCTAGACGACTTGATGGCGATGCCGGTGATCTTAGGAATAACACTCCAAGTTTTCAGATGGATATACCGAAACGCGAAATCGTTTGTATTCACTCCCGTTCAAATCATCATCGGTACCGCTTATATCAGTGTTGTGTTTGAGGTTTTTTTGCCACAGCTATCGGATAAGTATATAGGCGATCCTTGGGATGTGCTATGCTATGGCGTTGGCGCGGTTTATTTTTATTTTTTTATCAATCGAAAGGGATGATCAAATAGCCCTACTTTTGTGTCATGAAGTCGATCATATCGAAAGCCACATAACCTGCGATGATTATCCTAGCGACCTACTTGCCGCAGGAGGGATTCCACCCCGATTCTGATCGGGGCAAGTTGTGGCAAATGAAAAACAAATTATAAACACATGAAATCGAGCCTGCCTACCGGACAGGCAAGCATGACGAAATCGTCACACAGTGGGATGATTGTAATTGCGACCTGCCTGCCGGACAGGCAGGGATTCCATCTGACCATTAAAAAACAATTATAAACAGATGAAAACCCTGTCGAGTAGAACGTTAAATAAATCGTTAACAGAGAAGCTGCTTAGCCTATATACACGAGAAGAGGCAGGAAGTATCGTGCAGTTGCTGTTTGAAGAGTTTCTAGGCTTGAAACGAAAAGATGTCCTACTTGATGTTTCAATCGATGCATTACCCGATGGGATGAAGTTGGCAATGGACAAGTTAGCGGACGGCATGCCAATACAGTATATTCTAGGGTACACCTTTTTCTACGGTAGAGCATTTAAGGTTGCCCCGGAGGTACTAATCCCGAGGTTTGAGACCGAAGAGTTGGTACATCTCATTTTAGCCTATCAGGGCACCGCCACCCCAACTATTCTTGACGTTGGAACAGGTTCGGGGTGTATTGCCATCACGCTATCTCTGGAGCTCCCTCAAAGCCGGGTGTTGGGTGTGGATATAAGTGCATCCGCGCTTAAGATTGCCGAAGTAAATGCCAAAACCTTACATTCAGGCGCCGAATTCATGTTAGGAGATATCCTTCAGCGAGGATTACCTGCTGGCCCTTGGGACCTCATTGTGAGCAACCCGCCGTATGTTCGGCAAAGTGAAAAAGATAGGATGCACCAAAACGTGTTAGGACACGAGCCTCCGCAGGCGTTATTCGTGTCTGATGAAGATCCGTTATTATTCTATAACGTTATAGCAAATCAGGCGACCCATTGCCTCAATCCCGGGGGGGCACTTTACTTTGAGATCAACGAAGCTTTCGGCAATGAAACCGCGACTCTTGTAGAACAAGTTGGATTTCGAGCGGTTAGCGTTCATCAAGACCTTCAGGGAAAAGATAGATTTGTGCGTGGCGTTTGGAACGGCTAGATCAGGTGCCTACATATTCACCTATCCAGAACATGTCGGATCCTTTAAATGTAGTCAACCCTTCTTCCACTTCTATAAAGGTGGCATGATTCACTTGGACAATGGTTGATCCCCGAGCGTTTCTTACTTCAATAAGGGTGTTTTCCGAGGCGTGCAGTTGTATGGAACCACCCGCCAACCACTTTGTTAATGTCCCCGATTTGGCCGGAACGTACCTGATAGGGCCGTCATAAAAGACCAAATCAAGCTTTTGCAGCGATGGCTTTAGCAAGTCGGAGTCAATATGGTCATACCCCAATATAACGGCCGCATCGTGATCAGATCTTATCAGATAACGCAGGCCCGTTTCCCACATTTCACCCTCCCGGTGAATAAGGAATTCAAGTGGAAATTGCTCCTGCAACAATGCACTATTTTTTTCTGCAAAGTCCTCATTGGCAATCACCCGGTCAATTTTGATGCCCCATGAAGTTACCTTGTCCAACGCATCTTGACTTATCAGGACAGTTGGCGACCATTCCAGGATGTCAGCGACTAGCTCAAAATTATAGTCTGCTGCTTGCAGGATAAGTAAAGCAGGCTCCTGTTGTTCTTTGACAAAGTGATGAGAAGACATACGCGGCGGTTTGATCGATAAAGGTATCAAAACTTTTGAAAATGCTGGAAAGATACCCCAATAGGCGCGCTTATCGTAACAGCTAAATGCTTCGCTCAAGGCGTTCTTATCAACTAAGGCTAGAGCCTTGTATTATTACGGTGCAGCTCAAAATCACCTTTGCTTACCTTCAGGTTTTTTAATATCCAATCCTTTTTGCGTACTTTTAAAACCATTAAAGCATCTATTTGTTAAATAACTAACTTTGTGACGTATTATGGCTATATCCCAACCGATTAATATCTCCCGATGGATCGAAGAAAACAGGCATTTGTTAAAGCCACCTATCGGCAATCAGATGATGTACAAGGGGAATGATGACTTTATTGTGATGGTGGTCGGTGGTCCTAACTCGAGAAAGGATTTTCACTACAACGAGGGCGAGGAATTTTTTTACCAGGTAGAAGGGGACATTACGCTAAAGGTAGTAGATGAGGGGCAAGTAAAGGATATTTCCATAAAAGAAGGGGAGATGTTCCTATTGCCTGCAAAGACCCCCCACAGCCCAAGAAGACCGGCGCAGACAATCGGGTTGGTTTTTGAAAGATACCGCAAGCCGGGTGAAAGGGATGGATTTATTTGGCATTGCGAAAACTGTGGAAATAAGCTTTATGAAGAATACGCGGAAGTTACGGATATCGTGAATCAACTGCCACCGATTATGGAGCGTTTCTGGAGTAACCCAAAACACACTACTTGTGAGGTCTGTGGAACTGTGATGACAAAAAACTAAAATACAACAGGAGAGCGCGGCTCGGTCACTGATTTGGACTTCCCAAGATGCTTGTCCCATTTCTTTACGGACATTGAGGTGACATTTCAATTGCCGAGGTCCTTACGCATCTTCAGCCTGACCACTTTTTCCTCTAAATAAGCGAGAGTTAGTTGCGGTTAGGTACTATTTGGGAAAAATAAACAGGGCTAATTTTGCGGATTTTTTAACCCCTTAGATATCCGCGAGCATAGGGAAGCAAGCAACAAAAAACGAAGGCCGAATTTTTTGGGAAATACACTTGGATTTCTCTTATATTTGTATGGACTGCCACCCGTATAAAGCCTGCTTTACTGCACTTACATGTTGTCGACTACCTCCTTTGTGCCTAGCCTTGACTTTGCCCGAAAAATGGATCAGGTTGATCCGCTTGGGAGGTTTAAAGACCTATTTCATTTTCCGAAAAAGAACGGAAAATCAGTGATTTATTGCTGTGGAAATTCGTTGGGATTACAACCGAAGAGTGTTCAGACGTATATTCAAAAAGCACTTACCGACTGGGCCACTAAGGGAGTAGACGGACATTTTGAGGGGGAGAATGCGTGGCTTTATGCCCGAAAACGATCAAAGCCGGCATTAGCCAACCTTGTCGGTGCCCTTCCGACAGAGGTTGTAGCGATGAATAACCTCAGTACCAACCTACACTTACTGTTGGTGTCTTTTTACCGTCCGACTAAGTCCAAATTCAAAATTCTTACAGAAGCAGGAGCGTTTCCTTCTGACCAATATATTCTCGAATCTCAGGCCCGTTTTCATGGGCTTGATCCGAATAGCGCTATTGTGGAGATGCATCCAAGGCCAAATGAGCATACGTTGCGCACGGAAGATATCCTTGAGCAGATTTCACGCAATCAGGATGAGCTAGCGTTGATCATGCTACCCGGTATACAATACTACACCGGTCAGTTATTCGAGATGGAGGCAATCGCCGCTGCCGCTAATAGGTTTGGCATTCCTGTAGGATTTGATCTTGCCCATGCCATTGGAAATGTGCCCATGAAGCTACATGACTGGCACGTAGACTTCGCAACCTGGTGCAGCTATAAGTACCTGAATGCTGGACCCGGAAATGTCTCTGGAGTATTCGTGCATGAAAAGCACGCCCATGCCGACCATCTTCCAAGGTTCGCTGGATGGTGGGGACATGATGAAGAGGAGCGTTTTCTGATGCAAAAGGGCTTCAAGCCCATGCCTGGGGCGGACGGGTGGCTGCTTTCCAATGACAACGTGCTTGGCCTGGAAGCATTGCAGGCATCCTTGGATCTATTTGAAGAGGCCGGAATAATGGAAATACGGAAAAAAAGTGAACTAATGACGGGTTATTTGGAGTTTTTAATAAACCGGATTAACAATAAAACCCACCTAGTAGAAATCATAACGCCTTCTGATCCAGCCCAAAGAGGCTGTCAGCTTTCCTTGCTCATCCACAAAGAGGGAAAGCGGGTGTTTGACAGCTTGTATGAGGCAGGGGTAATTGCAGACTGGAGAAATCCCAATGTCGTTCGCTTGGCCCCAGTTCCGCTTTATAACAGTTTCGAAGACTTATATCATTTCTCGCGAATTTTTGAAACATCTGTACAAAAATTCGCTTAATCATGTACTCCCTACTTAAACCGAATAAATCGTGAAAAATCAAATTAGCATCCTTGGCGCAGGCCTTATAGGTTCACTATTGGGAATATACCTCAAGAAAAAAGGGTTGGATACTTCTATTTATGAGAAGCGCCCGGATTGGAGACAAAATCAGACCTCTTCAGCGGGTCGGTCCATCAACATGGCATTGAGTTACAGGGGTTGGAAAGCCTTGGAAAAGGCAGGGATAAAAGACAAGGTTGTTCCCTTTACCATTCCCATGTATGGAAGAAGAATTCATGACGAACATGGTAGCACTTACTGTCAGCCTTACGGGAAAGACAATGAAGCGATATATTCCATTTCCAGAAACACATTGAATGGGATCCTGCTTGACGAGGCAGAGAAGGCCGGAGTGACCATGTTTTTTGAACATACCGTAGAAGATGTAGATGTACACAGAAACAAGGTGACTTTTTCCCTTCCAAACGAACAGGAAAAACACCTTGAAGATTCTATTATTATTGGAGCGGATGGTGCTTTTTCCGCGCTAAGAAACGCCATGCAGCGACAAACTCGATTTAACTTCAGCCAGCAATTCATTTCCCACGGCTATAAGGAGTTGACAATTCCCGCTACTACAGAGGGGGAATTTGCGATGGATCCAAATGCCCTGCACATCTGGCCGAGGGGAAATTTCATGCTGATCGCTCTGCCGAATATCGATAAGTCTTTTACCTGCACGCTTTTCTTGCCATTTGAAGATGCTAATGTCTCATTCGATAAGATTCGGGATCATCTGGACGTCATCCATGTCTTTCAGACATATTTCAACGATGCCTATCAGCTTATGCCGGATCTTACAGCTGAGTTTGCCAGAAACCCTACGGCGTCACTCGTCAACACCGAGTGCTATCCTTGGACTGCCAACAACTGTATGCTTATCGGAGATGCCGCGCATGCCATGGTTCCCTTCTATGGACAAGGAATGAATTGCGGCTTTGAGGATTGCTACGTGCTTGACGGCCTGATTGGAAAATACGGTACTTTCTCATGGGAACTGGTGTTTGAAAAATTTCAAAAGACAAGAAAGCCGGATACAGATGCGATATGTCAGTTGGCCATGGACAACTTTAAAGAAATGAGCGATAGCGTAGCTGATCCGAAATTTCTTATACGGAAAAAAATTGAAGCCAAACTTCATGAGATGTTTCCGCATGAGTGGGTTCCGCAATACAGTATGGTCACCTTTTCGGATATCAAGTATTCTGAGGCCTATGCACAGGGCAAGCTGCAAGCCGCGGTTTTGGATAAAGTAATGAAGGATCCATTTATTGCCCAGAAATGGAAGGATCTGGACTATCATGCCATCTTAAATAAAGTAGAAACTTCCAAAGCCGTGTAGTCAGAAGACCTATGGATAAAGGGTGATGCCCAACTTGGCTTCATAACCCTTTATCCCCTGAAAGCCGCCTGAATGTACGATAAGGACCTTGCTGTGACGCGGGAAGTAGTCGTTATGAAGCATGTCAAAAATTCCGTACACCATTTTTCCGGTATAAACGGGATCCAGTGGGATTCCTGTCTGCCGATAGAAGTCGCGCATGAAATGGATTAGTTCCTGAGTGTGCTTGGCATATCCCCCGAAGTGATAATCGGTAACCATCGTAACGTTTCCTTTTGGGCGGATCTTATGGGCCTTCAGCAACTGCTCGATTTCTGCTTTCATAAACTCGCCCTTAAGTGCGGAGAATCCAAGTACCTCTTGGTGTTGCGCCGCGGAGGAAACGATTCCGGCCAGAGTTCCCCCCGTTCCTACTCCAACGGCGATGTGAGTGGCATCCAAGCAAGGAGGAGTGAGTATATCACGACATCCCTTGATCGCTAGCGCATTAGTGCCTCCCTCGGGAATAATATAGCTTGGTCCGAAAAGGATCGCTAGTTTGTCCAAGATCTCAGACTGCTCCTTTTTTCGGTAGGTACTTCTATCCAAAGGATAGAAGCTCATTCCAAAATCCGCCGCCGCTTGCAGGGTCGGATTTAGTGGCCGCACTACCTCTCCTCTAATTACCCCAATCGTATCGAAATTGTATAATGACCCTGCGGCCGCGGTAGCGTAGATATGGTTGGAAAAGGCACCACCAAAAGTCAGTATCTGCCCCATGCCCTTTTCTTGGGCTTCTGCCAAGTTGTAACGGAGCTTAAAAAACTTATTTCCAGTTAGTTCAGGATGCACCATATCTAGCCGAAGGATAGATAGGGTGATTTTTTTCTGTTCCAAAATCGGAAAAGCCAGTCTTTGTATGGGAGTTTCCTTGGGAAGTAGCACGCCTATTTTCAGATATATCGTCAAAATTATGAAATTCTCGGCGATGAAGGGTTATTTTTGCCTTATGGTTGAAGATTTTGAGTCAGAAGACGACATCGGAGAAGAAGAGGATTCCCTTGTTTCCCAACATGAAATACGGGTGGATAAAGGGCAAGAAATGGTTCGGCTGGATCGTTTCCTTACCGATAAAACGGCCAATGCGAGCCGCAATAAGATTCAACAAGCGATCGATGCCGAGATCGTAAAGGTAAATGGACTGCCTGTAAAAGCGAATTACAAGATCAAACCCGGCGATGTGATTAGCTATTGGGTTGCTCGACAAAACAAACACACGGATGTCCTTCCCGAACCCATCCCCCTTGAAATTGTATTTGAGGATGACGACTTACTTGTCGTAAACAAACCCGCGGGGATGGTCGTGCACCCCGCCCATGGAAACTGGACCGGTACCCTGGTCAACGGATTAGCCTATCACTTTAAGCAATTGCCTGAGCTTCCTGGAAACTCCGGCAGGCCCGGCTTGGTACACCGCATAGACAAAGATACCAGTGGACTTTTAGTTGTTGCCAAATCCGAAGCCGCCATGGCCCACCTTGCAAAACAGTTTTATGACCATACAATTGAGCGTACGTATCTTGCGTTGGTTTGGGGGGAGCCCAAAGAAGATGCTGGTACGATAGCTATGGCAATTGGAAGAAGTGCAAAGAACCGTAAAATAATGGATACTTATCCTGAGGGCGACTATGGCAAGCATGCCGTTACCCATTGGCAGGTCCTAAAGCGCCTCCGTTATGTCTCGCTTCTTTCGTGCAGACTTGAAACAGGCAGAACGCACCAGATACGTATCCACTTAAAGCACCTTGGCCATCCTCTTTTTAATGATGCTGCTTACGGCGGTGACAAAATCCGAAAAGGAACCCAGTTCTCAAAATACAAACTCTTTATTCAAAATTGTTTTAAAATCATTCCGCGTCAGGCACTTCATGCAAAGTCATTAGGGTTTATTCACCCAAAATCAGGTGATTTTTTGTACTTCGAAACACACCTCCCAGAGGATATGAAGCAGGTATTAGCCAAATGGGTAGATTATGTACAGCAAGTGCCTTAATTGTGTTTATAAATTTAACAAAAAGGCAATGATAAAGGAACTTCATTTTAGTAATTCAGCAATATAGTGAAAGGTATTTTGTTGAATATGTAAAATAATGTCTTTTTTTATAAAATAATTTTCTTGGATCGAAGCTTTTATTACATTTGGAGCACCAAAAGCCAATGTGCTTCTTGATAATGTAGGATGTTGAAATTGGCAGACAAGCCCTCCTGTCTCGGGGGTGGGGAATCCAGGATAAAGCACACATCGAGCTCAATGTGTTGCCTAACTGCTCCGTGGAGGTTCGAGTCCTTCTCCTACAGCGAACATAAAATCACGGGAAGCGTTTATGTCTCAGAAGGTACTACCTTTTACATAAATGTTTCCCTTTTTTTGTCTCATTGCAAATTGGGGTATATTTTTTGAACATTACTTCTGAATCCTATGCTACGTTAAATTTTATATGCGTATTTCCCCTGAGAAAAAGCTTCAATATTCCCCACGTTTGAAAAAATACCTAAAAATTGGCGGAATAGTTTCCCTTTCGTTAATTGTTCTGCAGATAGGAATATATTTTGGATCAGATTTTCTTCTGAGGGGCTATGTACAGCAGCAAGTTGACAATCTTTCATCAGGAAAATACAGGGTAAATTTTGAAAAGTTTAACCTGTCAATTTTCGAACGGGGGTTTTATGTCAGCGGGTTTACGTTGGATCCGGTTGATCCAGCGCTTTTTGAAAAGGACAGCTTGCCTTATTACCAGGTCAATACGCCAAACGTCAGCGTAACCGGCATCGGGTTTAGTTTTAGGGATAGGATACTTACTGTGGGTGAAATCCGCATAGAGAAGCCTAGCGTAGAGACAAGACAGACAACGGGTGACACCGCGACGGCATCAGAGATAACACCACTTAGGCAATTAGAAATAGAAATTCAGCGGTCCTTTGGAGACAATCTCCGTGATATCGTGATCAAAGAGATTTTCATTGATAATGCCGACCTGTTGCTTGTGAATTTCATCAGTCAGAAGTCGATTAAGGCGGATGAAACCAATTTGTACGTGCGTAATCTCAAACTTGCGCAAACTGCCGAATCTATCCCGTTTAATGCGGACGGATTTATCTTTGATCTAAAGAATTTTGAAATAGTTTTAGCCGATAGCATCCATACTGTTTCCGCTACTTCTGTAAGTATTTCTTCGCTTGATAAGCTGATTACGGCACAGCGGGTATCTATTGTCCCCGACCTTTCGCAGGCATCTGATACGTACTATGGCATTGAGTTGGACAATCTTGAGCTTACCGATGCGGACATTACCCGTATGTTCGCCACAGCGGATGTAGATATAGGCACATTGAAGCTAGAGGGACCCTCATTTACGCTATATACAGACAAGACTACCGGCACCGCATCGGACTCAGATACCCAACTATACGACCTCATTCAGGATGTGCTGACTTCGATTTCCATAAAAAACCTAAGTGTCAGGTCCGGGAATTTCTTTCAGCGCGGCATCGTGGCTTCTGAAAACAACCGTATAGAGGCTGAGGATATCTGGTTTAACATGCAGCAGGTATATATAGGGCCTGATGAAGCACTGCGTAGCAATCAGTTTTTCTACTCCGAACACGCCGAATTAGACATAGCGAAGGTTCGTCTGGCATTGGCAGATGGCATCCACTGGGTTTCTGGTGAAAACGTGTACATGTCTTCCATCTCAGATAAGGTCTCGTTAGAGAAGATAGAGATTAAGCCGATTTATTCCACGTCAGACGTCCCGGAAGGTACCTTGTTCGAAATCGAGATTCCATTCCTCAACTTTACGAAGGCAAACCTACGGAAGATATACAATGAAAACATTGTTGATGTGGCGCAGATGACTATTACATCCCCGGAAGTGGTGCTGAGAGATCTTCGAGGCAATGACGAAAAACAAGGTATTAATCCACTTCGGGAGCTAACAAAGGACTACTTGAGGGCAGTTTACATCCAAGAGCTTGAGATCTCTGAGGGTAGCTTGGTCCTCGACAACCACCTTAGGCTCCGACAGGACAGCCTTTCCTTCGGCAAAATTGACCTTCTCTTGGAGAAGTTTCAACTGGACGAGACCACGGGTTCAGAACAAACCGATAAGATTTTTTTTGCTGACCACCTAAAATTAGATATAGAAGATTACGCCTTAAAGCTATCTGACAACCTGCATCTCTTTTCTGCTGACCGTATTCTTATAGACACTAAACAGGAGTTAGTAGACATAGAGGGATTTCATCTTAAGCCGTTTGCTTCTACCGATATTATCGCCCTCCTTTCCCGATACGATAAGACTACTGTACTCGACATCGAAATTCCGCGCTTTACCGCTCGCGGAGTTGATATTAGCAAGGCGTATTTTGAAGAGCAGTTACTTGTAAAACATATTAATATTCCATCTCCCGTGATCCAATGGACAAAACATATCCAAAAGGCTAAACCCGAAGATGCGGATGAATCAGCTAAGGTAGAGCGTGCTGATTTGTTGAATTTACTGACAAGTTATTTTAATACCGTGAAGGTGGACTCCCTTACCTTGGAAGAAGGTTCCTTCATCTATGATAATTTTGCAAAAGAGAATTTCAGGTCCTTTGCGGAAAATGATATATCCATTAGCATCAAGAATTTTTTTCTTGATGAGGATGTAGATCTTTTGGATTCGAGGACGCTGTTTTCTGAAGAAGTTGACGTCAATCTTAACAACTATGTATTCAATATTGCAGATGGCAAGTATACGCTTGTTGCGGACAGGATTTCCTTCAATACGGCAAAAGAAGAAATCAGCACCTTCAATGTTCGGCTTAGACCACGGGCGGACATCAATACAAAGGTTTCTATTTCCGCGACGATTCCGGATATGAGCATAACGGGTGTCGATTTGGAGGCATTTCTCTTCGAAAACACCCTTGCGCTCAATAAGCTAAGCCTTTCCGAGGCGTCAGTAGACCTAATTATAGACAGGCAAGCCCGCCAAGACGAAGAAGGAGGGGACAAGCCAAGACGAACGGTCCGAAATCTTCCCAAAACCATAGACATCGTCCGGGTCGATGAGATAAATGCAGATAATGCACGATTGAGCATTTCCTACGATGAGGACGGCCAAAACGTTGATCTAATAAAGACCGGGCTCAATCTATCGCTCTTTGGGTTTATGTTGGATTCCGCAAAGCTTTCGCAGGGAGATATCGCTGCTTTTTTCAATAACATAGCCATGGAAGTCGACAACTTCTCGCTCGCACTGCGGGACAGTATCCACACAGTCAATTTTTCAAAAATCGAGCTGAACACCTTGGGGGACGAAATTATCATTGAAAACCTCAATATCCTTCCTCAAAGTCTCATCGGAAATAAGGGAATACCGATCTTTGCTGCAAGCGTGCCGACTGTAAACATCCGTACGCGTTCCCTACAAAGTTTTCAGCGTACGGGCGATTTGGATATTTCAAGTGTTCGTTTTACCTCCCCGGATGTAACCTTATATGTGGACAAAAATGAAGCAACTGCCATTGTTAAAGGGGCAGATGTCGAGGAAAAAATCAAGCAGAAACTGATTGAGGTGCTAAATATTTCATCTTTTCAAATTGTAAATGGTAAGCTTAGCATTTTAGAAAAACGTACCGAGGAATCGATCAACTCGTTTTCGAACATCAGTGTGTTGTTGAATGATCTCAACTTTAACCTTACAGAGCAGCAGACGATAGACAGCAAATTCCTACTCAACAACGAATTCGAATTTGAACTCAATAACTATGTCATCAAATTGCCAGACAGTCTCAACCTGATTCATATCGGAAAGATTTTGCTTTCTGAGGAAAAATTAGAGATACTGGACTTTTCTTTTTTACCAAGATATGGGAAGTTCGCGTATACCCGAAAAGTAGGAAAGAGTGTGGACGTCGCCGAAATGCGGGTACCGAAGATTTTGTTAACGGGATTTGATTTGGAAGCCTTTCTAAACAATAAGAAAATCTTTGCGACTACCATGCAGGTTTCCCGCCCTCGAGTCAACGTCTTTAAAGATAAGCGCGCTCCAATGGAGGAAAATGTGCTGAAGAAAATGCCGCAGCAACTACTAATGGAAATCTCCTCAGAAGTAAATATCGAAATGATAGACGTTATAGACGGCACGGTTATGTATGAGGAGTTTCCGGAAGACGGCATGGTGCCTGGGATTATCGAGTTTGCCAAACTTAGTGCTTCCCTTGGCCCGCTAATTGTTAGCAACGAAAATGTAGAAAAAAAGCCGATTAAGCTTAGCGGTTCTCTTTTACTGAATGGAATTGCTGAACTGAATGTGGCTATGCTACTAGGACTTGAGGCGCCTTATCCCATTCGCGTAGACGCAACAGTCGGAGAATTTGAGCTTTCTTTGATCAATTCGATCCTAGAAAGAAATGCCTTTGTAACTGTAGAAAGCGGCATCATTCGCGGAGGTGAATGGAGTTTTATTGCCGACGAACAACATGCCATTGGAGCCATGACTTTGCGGTATAATGACTTAAAAGTCAAGTTGCTTGAAGAAAGAACGCTCTTGGACGGCAAGGGTAGGAAGAAAATCTTATCCTTCGTTGTCAATGCCTTGGCCCTTAGGAGCAACAACCCAAGAAAGCTTTTTAACAGGTTGGTATCTTCCACGATTTATGAAAAAAGGGACAAAAGCAAATTCGTATTCAACTACCTCTGGAAAGCTACCCTTTCTGGATTAATGGGGAGTTCTGGTGTCTCACAACCAAAGATTCCGCGTAAGGAGGAAGAGGACGAAATATTCGAACTTATAAAATAGCTGATTCAATCTACAAATTCCCGTTCCGGCAGCGTTCATTATAGTAGGCACCTAAAAGATTTTTTTTAGCTTTGCACCTACTATAAGATGCGCTCGCGTTATGCCTAACGATAAAATCAATCAAATTTTAGCAGAGATTGCTGCTGCAAAAGCCACTACACCGGATGAACTTGAAGCCTACAGGATGCGGTTTATCAGTAAGAAAAGCGTGGTAGGAGAGTTGTTCGTCCTGATGCGGGATGTCCCGAACGAAGAGAAAAGGGAATTTGGTCAACTGGTAAACGGGGTGAAGCAGGCTGCGGAAGAGAAATTTCAAGCGCTGATTCAAGCATTGGAAAGTAATACAAAGAAAACCAAAACAAGTGGCCTAGACCTTACCCTTCCGCCCGGTAACCTACCCGTAGGCGGGATACATCCGCTCACAGCAACGCGGCAGCGAATTATTGAGATCTTCGAGCGCATCGGCTTTAACCTCTCGGAGGGTCCTGAAATTGAGGATGATTGGCATAATTTTACAGCGCTGAATTTTCCCGAGAATCATCCTGCAAGAGAAATGCAGGACACGTTCTTTATTGAGAAAAAGCCGGACGTAGCGCTACGTACCCACACATCTTCGGTACAGGTGCGGGTCATGGAGAGGGAAAAGCCACCCATCAGAACGCTATCTCCCGGCAGGGTGTTCAGGAACGAGGCAATTTCTGCCAGAGCCCATTGCATCTTCCATCAGGTAGAAGGGTTGTATGTGGATGAAAACGTAAGTTTTGCTGACCTAAAACAAACGCTTTATCATTTCGCAAAAGAAATGTTCGGTAAAGATACAAGGGTTCGCTTTCGCCCTTCGTTTTTCCCATTTACCGAGCCAAGTGCTGAAATAGATATTTCCTGCCTGATCTGTGGGGGAAAGGGTTGCTCCATCTGCAAAGGATCGGGATGGGTAGAAATCGGAGGGTCAGGCATGGTGGATCCCAATGTGTTGGAGAATTGTGGTATCGATTCTGTGAAATATACGGGGTTTGCATTTGGAATGGGTATAGAGCGGATCGCCATGCTAAAATATCAGATTAATGATTTGAGGCTTTTTACGGAAAACGACATTCGCTTTTTACAGCAATTTCGGCCACTTCTGTAGCTACCTGTCATTGTCTACTGATTATATATTCTGAAAAAGGGAGCTTAGGCTTCCTTTTTCTCTTTTCTACTGATTTGGAGTGAAATTTTCTGTAAAGCATTTATCTGTTTTCCTGCTCAGGCCGTGGTTTTTCGGGACTTTTTTATAACTTATGGCAAATTTGTAACTAGATGTCCTTAGCTATAAACCCAAAACGACGCGCCTTTATAAAAAATGGAATCCTATTGGGACTATCTACATCTGTCCCTTGGATGGATCTCATGGAAGTACCGCTAAAGCCTCATTACCTGTTCGGTGCCTGCGATTGGTCTATCGGAAAGACGAGCAATGTAGCATCTTTTGCGCTTGCCAAAGAAATTGGCTTGGATGGCTTACAGATTAGTTTGGGATTGGCCAGCAACAACATGCATCTTCGAGATCCAAGTATGCAGCAGGCTTTCCTGCAGGCTTCGAAGGCAACGGGTGTAAAAATCGCGAGTATGGCAATCGGAGAGTTAAACAACGTTCCCTATAAATCAGAAGCAGTGACACAGGAATGGGTGCATGACTGTATCGATGTGGCGAATGTGTTTGGGTGTCAGGTGATATTGTTGGCATTTTTTGGCAAAGGAGACCTCAGAGATGATCCTTCGGGGAAAAAGGAAGTAATTCGAAAGCTGAAAGAAGTAGCCCCCAAGGCGGAAAAGCAAAACGTTTTCCTCGCTATAGAGTCATGGTTGTCTGCCGAGGAACATTTGGAAATCATTGAGGCTGTTGGATCCAGCCATGTTAGGGTATATTATGACGTTGCAAATGCAACAGAGATGGGGTACGATATCTATCACGAGATGCGTTTGTTGGGGACTAGGTATATCTGTGAAGTCCATGCAAAGGAAAACGGCAATCTTCTTGGGAAGGGAAAGGTTGATTTTTCCAAGGTCAATGATACGCTTCGTGACATAGGCTACGAAGGCTGGATCATCATCGAAGGGGCCGTTCCAAAAGGGGCGGAGATGTTTCCTTCCTATGTAAGTAATCGAAATTTCCTGCATCAACTTATGAACACCTAACGAGCTTATCCCCATGTACAAACCGGCTGTTTTTGCTTCCCTCTTCTTACTATCAGCAATTTCTTGCAAGTCTCCCGAAACGGAAGATCCCTTACTTTTTGTACCAGATGATTTGGAAGTAACGCTTTGGGCATCCTCTCCCCAATTTTACAACCCAACCAACATGGATGTAGATCTCAGGGGAAGAATATGGATCACCGAAGCAGTAAACTACCGGGATTTTAGAAATGCTGACGGCCATATGGTACACGAGTCAGGCGACCGCATTATGATCCTCGAAGATAGCAATGGTGATGGTAAAGCAGATACCGCTAAGGTGTTTGTACAAGACGAAGACCTTAGGTCCCCGCTTGGTATAGCTGTAGTGGGTAATCAGGTTATAGTATCCTGTTCGCCATCGATTATTATCTACACCGACGAGGACAATGATGATATACCGGATAAAAAGGAAATCTTTCTCACCGGATTTGGGGGGAGGGACCATGACCATGGACTACATGCGGGCGTAATGGGTCCTGACGGGAAATGGTATTTTATCGCCGGAAATGCTGGCCCTCATCAGGTAACAGACCGCGCTGGTTGGACACTACGTGCCGGTAGTGTGTACAATGAGTACACACCCTATTCTACTACCAATATTCCCAATCAGGTGAGTGATGATGGGCAAGTGTATACGGGAGGTCTCATTATCCGTGTCAATCCCGACGGAACAGGTATGGAAGTACTTTCGCATAACTACCGAAATGCCTTTGAAGTGGCGGTAGATTCGTTTGGAAATATGTGGCAAAGTGATAACGATGACCAAACCGCTTCCTGCCGGACTACCTGGATAATGGACGGTAGTAATGCGGGGTTTTTCAGTGCAACAGGAGAAAGAACCTGGCAGGCAGATCGGCGTCCGGGCCACTCGGTACCGGAAGCCCACTGGCACCAACACGATCCCGGGGTCCTTCCCGCAGGGGATATTTACGGGGCGGGGTCGCCCACAGGGGTTGTCCGTATGGAGAGTGATGCTCTTGGTGAAAAATACCGAGGACTGCTGCTTGCGGCAGATGCGGGAAGGAATATCATTTTTGGCTATTACCCCACACTATCCGGCGCGGGGTACCCACTAGCCGACCGGCAAAATTTCATCTCATCCGTGGATACGGACAACACCAACTATATTTGGCATCATGTTGAGGACGATGATACAAAGTGGTTTAGGCCCAGCGATGTAGCCATCGGTACTGACGGGGCTATCTATGTTGCCGATTGGTATGACCCTATCGTCGGCGGTCATCAGATGATGGATAAGGAAGGATTCGGTAGGATTTATCGCATCGCTCCTAAAAAGAAAAAACTCCATACACCAACTATCTCCTTAGAAACGACGGAAGGTCAGGTACAAGCCCTGTTAAGCCCAGCCATTCATGTTCGAGCTCAGGGATATCAACGCCTGTTGGCGCAAGGGTCAGCAGTTATCCCGCAAATCGTACCGGTACTTTCGGATCTTAATCCGTTTCATAGGGCAAGGGCGGTATTTTTGCTGGCAGCACTTGGCGCGGAGGGAAATAAGCACATCATACCATTGCTGGCTGATACAGACCCGGAGATTGCCGTGGCGGCATTTCGGGCCTTGTACCAGAACGACGGCTTACTGATAAATGAATTGGCAAAATTAGGATCCGGTTCGAAACACCCGGCAGTAAGAAGGGAAGTGGCGTTGGCACTCCGGGACATTCCCTTACCTGAAGTTTTGCCACTAATTCAACCATTACTAGAGGGGTATGACGGTCAAGATCCGTGGTACTTAAATGCGCTTGGGATAGGTTTAAGGGGAAAGGAAAGTGAAATTTACCCACATCTATTAGCCCATTATGGTCATCCCGAGCCCGAACAGTGGCCGGATGCGTTGGGTAATTTGATTTTTGAATTACATCCTGCAATGGCGTTGGATGCCATTTACGAACGCATTAACTCTCCAAAAGTAGGAAAGCAGCAGAAGGACAAAGCACTGGTAACGTTAGCTTTTTTGGATCATCCACAAGCGGCAGAAGCGATGAGGGTGCTGGCCGACATTGGCGATCCCAGACAAAAAGAGGAGGCGCTTTGGTGGCTTCAATATCGAAAAACCAACGACTGGCAGGCTTATCTGATGGATTGGGAGGCTCCGGCTTCTTTACTTCCGCCGCCACAGGAAGATGCTTTAGCGCTGAGTCATCAGGTGGCGGATACCTTGGCGTCTATCGAATCCAGACTGGAATCCGCATCCGTTCTAGCCGAAAGTACTCAAGGAAGGCTGCACCTTGTATGGTTGGCCCATACGGGAAAACTGGAAGATTCCCTTAAAGTACAACTACAGCCCTTGTTTGACCGGGAAACGTTTCCAGCCCATCAGGCTTTAATCCGCCAATTTTTTCCCATCCAATCCACCTCATTGTATGAACTGGAGGAGATCACTTCTTTGCAGGCTGATGCGGCAACGGGCAAAACCCTTGCTATTCAGCACTGTAGTGTCTGTCATACGATCGGGTCCTCTGGAAATGAAATCGGTCCAGACCTTAGTAATATACATCTCAAACTTGATCGAAAGACGCTATTAAGTGCCATAATCCATCCGGATGAAGCGGTTGCCTTTGGGTCAGAGGCTCATCTTATTCAGCTAAAAAACGGCGCCATGCTATATGGTATCCTATTATCTGCAGGGCCTGTAGTGACGGTAATGGATAGCAACGGCAAGAGGTATACGTTACCTTCTAGCGCCATTTCAGGCAGGAGGCAGCTAAAGGCCAGTTTGATGCCAGCTCCAGATATTCTAAAGCTAAGTAATCAGGAAATCGCCCATATTACGGCCTTCTTATTGCAACAGGGAAATACTGAAATTTAGGTGGTTTTAGCGTTAAATCGAACTGGAAGACTGTTAGTCACAATTGTAAAATTGTTTTTTCGGTAGGGGAATAGCTGCTGATAAACAGGTAACAAACTAGCTGGTAAGGGATCTATTATACGAACAGTAGTTAACCTAAATTACCATGAGAACATCACTTTTTGTTTCCATTTATCTCTTAGTTATTTCGTGCAACTTGGCACCTACAGAAGCGGTTCCGGATACAGAGGAAGTAGTAGTAGCCAGAATTCAAGGTGTCAAAGCTTATATCGATGCGGAAATGATCGATAAAAAAATCACGCTTTTTCTGGATTTAGATGAGTCTTTTAACGATATAGATCATTTGCTACCCATAGAGACAGACAGAATCTGCGACTTATTAGCAGAAGAATTTTATTCTTTCTCATTTGCAGACCAAGCAGGGTGTGCTTCAAATCTCTATGGTAGATACGGTTTGAGGATACACAGAGGTAATGAACGCGTACAGGTAATTATTTCTGGTGATATTCTACCAGAAGGGAATGATACGCCGGAGGGATATTTGCCATTCCGTCTTAAAACAATGGAAAAACCTATCGAATGTCCTGTCGAGTGGCGTGTTGTCGATTCTGAAAACCATTTTCAAGAAACGCCTTGGCGATTTGTGGGATTTGTAACATCTGAAGGCGAGATTTATTCCCATCCAGCATGTGAGGAAGACTATTTAGGGGTACATTTTACTTCGCAACTTGTAAACCAATCTGGTACTTACATTAATACTGTTTACCCTGAGGCATTACTTATGTCCATCAAGTCCTTTGTTTGGTTTGAGGCACAGGGAGGAACAAAAGCATACATGCCGCTTGACAACAATCGGTTTATTGCAACATTTGGGAGGTGGACAATGAACTATTGGCCCGGTCCAGCTACGAGAGATCGAGATAACTTGTATCTCGTTCCCAAAAGGATGAAGGATAAATACGACAGCTTAAATACGCTTCTTTCCACAAACGATACAATATCCTATCAAATCAATAAGAATACGATGCGCTTACATAATCCCGATAAGGGGCTTGATGCACTATTTGTGGCGGAAGCAAAAGACTAATTACCTGGAAAGCCAGCCTTTGAAGTCGGGTGTCTTCTCTGTACTGACAATGCATTCCTTGGGGCAGGGGGGATTAAGGTCTATTTTGATTCGGCTTCGGGAGTAGCTATGCATTTGTTCGATCGCATCAATTCCCACCAAAAATGCCCGGTTTACACGGAAAAAACCATTTGGGTCCAGCGCATCTTGGAGATGATCCAGGGTTTCGTCCAGAACGTACCTACTCCCTTCTTTATCAACCAAAAATACTGCGCTGTCTGCGGCAAAGATGTAGGCCACGTCGGCTATTTTTATGGTCTTAATCTTATTTCCAAAAGCTACTAAAAACCGCTGTCTGTACGTGATTTCTTGTTTTTTCATCATCGATAGAAGTGCCTCTATGTCTCCCATTGGAGTAGAGGTAGACTCCTTTTTTAATTGCCTGAGCTTATCCAAAGCTGCTGAAAGGGCAATTTCATCAATCGGCTTTAATAGGTAATCGATGCTGTTTACTTTAAACGCCTTCAAAGCGTACTCGTGATAGGCTGTAGTAAAAATTATCGGAGAGGTAACTTGAACCTGATCGAAGATACCAAAACTGCTCCCATCTGACAGATGGATATCCAGAAATATCAAGTCGGGGTTCCGGGTCGAAAGGTACTCAACTGCTTCTTCCACACTTTTTAAAATGGCCGTGACCGATATATCGGGTGCTACGTTATGGATCAACCGGTTTAGCCTATCTGCCGCCAACTTTTCGTCTTCGATGATTAGTGCTTTCATAGGTGTATTATTCTCCTAAAACTAAAGGAATGGTGGCATAGAATATTCCGTCTTTTTCATAAAACTCAGGAATCCGATTGCTTACCAGTTTCATACGTTCCCGGATATTCTTAAGCCCCGTTTTGGTTGAGTCCGCAATCCCCTGCCTAGCATGGATCCTGTTACTTACCTGCAAAACATCCCCGATAAGCTGAATGTGTATATGTAGCGGATGTTTTTCGCTGACACTATTGTGCTTTATTGCATTTTCAACCAGATTTTGCAAAATAAGTGGAGGGATATAATAGTGTTTTCCTTCTGAATCTATATCCTCTGTAATGACTAACTGGTCTTCGAATCGAATTTTATGAAGGAAGCAATAGGACCTGACAAATTCCAATTCCACATCTAAAGGTACAAACGACTTATCCTTTACCTCCAGCACGTAGCGATAATTTTTCGCAAACGCTTGTACGAAGCGCTCAGCCCGATCCGGATCTACGGGGATTAACGCGGAAAGCGTATTTAAGCTGTTGAAAAGGAAATGGGGATTCACTTGGTTTTTTAAACTTTCGAATTGTAGCCGGGCTTCATTCTTCTTTAGCCGTTCGCCCTCCAGTAAAGACTCCTTCCATAGCTGGAAATAGTAGGCGGCTTCGTAAATCACAGATATAATTGTCGTGATGACCAATCCCTGAAGTATGGCGCTTAAATAATAGCCAGGTTCTTCAGTTACTAGGCCAATTTGTTGCAATACGAAAGAAACAAGCAGTCCAATGGAAACGGTGTATATCAATGCCATAATAGCTTGTATCACTATTCGTTTGCTAGACTGCTCGTAGCTGGGGTATTTGCTCCTCGCATAATTTACAATTTGGTAATTCCCCTCCCAATAACAAAACGTATATAGCAAGGTTACTGCAAGCACCACTAAGTACGGGCTTTTATCGATGAAAATGCTAAGCAGAAGCGACAATCCCAGCATCATTAGGTATCGTGCGTAGGGTTCCTTAATTCTCATTTTTGTTCGTTTGTACACGGGATATGGCTATTAACTACTTTTTAACGTTATCGATCAAGAAACTATAAGCCCTAGGCCTAGCACGATAAAAACGGCGGCGAGAAGAAATACACCAACATATAAAATTCGGATGTGCTTTGTCGGTTGCTCAATTGCAGGTCCAATAGCAGCGGCGAAGAATCCCCCGCTTACGAGCAAGGCAGCCAAGGGAAATCCAGCCCGGACCACCCACTCCAACCAAATCGGAAACAACACGACGTCTGTCAACAGCTGTACGAGTATTGCTAATATTACCAAAACTCCGGCATGGGCATGCCCGGCCCGAAACATTGATTTTTGAAAGGCAGTTAGTTGAAGTTGATTCTGCTTTCCTGCAAGCACCTGCAAGAGAAAGTAGCCGCCGTACTGAATGCTTGGCATGGTCAAGAGGATTATGCCTGTCATTAATTTTGCTGTAGCAGTCATGTGGATAGATTAGTTGATATGGAAATGAATATTGAACTAAAAGGTCAACCGGTATTGTGGGATGGGGAATATTCCAAGTTGGTAGCTTTCGACGATCTGTTCCATGATTGGGTTGTAGGTCTGTCGAAAGATATTTTGGTTGTTGAATACATTTTGGATATCCAGTGACCATTCGTGGGTTAACCCTTTTTTATTAACTCGATAGGTGATTTTCATGTCTGTACGAAAATATGCGGGGTTTTTGACAGAATAAGCCAAATTGTTCTGAAACACAGCTTCGTTTGCTGCTCTGCTCGCGGCCAAGTCTATAGGTGTAATGTACTGCCCTCCCGCCAAGGTGCTTTTCAGATCTAAGGCTAATATACGGTTCTTGGATCCAATTTGCCATTCTTTGCCAAACAGCCCGTTGAAAACGTATTGACTGTTAAAAGCGGTGTTTCGCCAAATGGCGTCACTTCCCTGATACTTCGAGTCGAAAAGTGACGCTGTAAGCAGGAAGTAGGAGGACCCGCTGAAGCTTTTCTCCAAGGTTAGCTCCAAGCCGTAATTGCGGCCCCTACCGGCATTTACCAAACTATCCACATCGGGTATCCCAAAATCCGCTCCGGCATTCAGCATGGAAAGGCTGCTCGGATGGGATTCCACCGCCACATCAAACAGATGTTGGTAGTAGGCCTCTACTTTTAACCGAATTGACGGAGTTATTTGGTATTTATAGCCCCCAACAATATGATGGGAATTCGTAAATCCCAGCTGCTCGTTGCTTCGGATCCCGGGTAGGTTGCTGTCCTCCACTTCCAGAAAATAAATCGGAAGTGTTTGCAATTGGCTGTGGAGTCCATATCCTAGCTGAAAGGAGCTTCTTGGCGTATGTTGGTAGCTAATTCCTGCCCGGGGTTCCAGCTGTTGGGATCCATTGAGAAGAAAATACTGGTAATGCAGGCCTGCGGTAATGGTCCATGAGGAATTGACCCGGTTTTGCCACTGAGCATACCCTTGGGCCAATCCGGAGAAGTCACGCATATCCCTTAGGGTGACAAACCTATCCATAGCACCTCGATAAATGCTATCTTGTAAGTTAAATCCCAGCAGGTCATAATTTACCCCAATGGTGTAATTATTTTTACTATCTACTTTGCGATGGAACTGGTATTGCGCCCTGTATTTCGAGAGGCCATAGTGATTTCTATAGAACGCAGCTGGATCGCGCGTTTCGCTGCTGAGGGAATCTACAATATTCCCTGAGAAGCTGTAATCTGCCGAGAGAGATATCACGCCGTATGTACTTGGATTGTAGTAGGAGGTGTGGGTCATCCCTACTACTCCCATTTTGGCGCTATTGTAGATATTCTGTGAAATTTCCGAATATAGGTCCGTACTACTACTGTCCATGTCGGCACCGATAAGGTCAATAGTACTTTTCCCACCCACAGCAAAAAGCGTAAATCTACCGAAGTTTGTGGTTGGTATATCTACTTTGGCCGATAAGTCCTGGTAATAGGGCACCCCGTTGCCAGTGCCTAGTGAAAAGCCCAATCCCTGCATTAGCGCCAAAGTTGAATACCTATAATTTATAAGGTAGGAAGCATTTTTTCCGACACCAAGTGGACCCTCTGTTCCCAATTCCAGGCCATTGAATCCAATCTGAAATAAGTGTTCGCGTTTGTATGCGTTTCCTTTGCGCATGGTAAGATCGAAAACGCCCGCGGTAGCATTGCCAAACTGCGCCGGAAACGCGCCGGTAAGGAAGTCACTTCTTCCCAAAAGGTTGTTGTTTAATATACTCACCGGTCCTCCTGTGGTTCCCAATGCCCCAAAATGGTTTGGATTAGGGATGTCAATTCCCTCTAGACGCCACAGTACACCCGTAGGTGAGTTGCCACGTATGATAATGTCGTTTCGTGAGTCGTTGGCCCCACTCACACCCGCGAAGTTCTGGGCCATACGGGCAGGATCATTTCGGCTTCCCGCATACCGATTGGTTTCTTCCATATCAAAGCCGCGGGCAGATACCACCGCCCATTCATTGGCAGCATCCACCGAATTCAGGCCTTCCGTGATAATTACTTCATTCATCTGTTCCAGGCTTTCGGCCATGGCAATTTCAAGCACTACTTCTTTACCAGAAGTGACGATCAATTCCCTTATGCTAGTAGGCTCATACCCTAAGTAGCTGGCGCGTAGATTTATTCTTCCCGTAGGAACATATTCTAATTGAAAATAACCCGCTTCGTCAGTAACGGTACCGATGACTGGGTCAATTTCGGCGATCATGACAGTTGCTCCTGGAAGGCCAGCTTTGGATTTTTGATCGAAAACTTTTCCGCGAATCGTTTGGGTGAAGGATTCCGTCTTTTTTTCTTGCGCTTCAGCATAGAAGCTGCCTGTAGCCAAGAAGCAAATCAAGATAAACGAAGTTAATTTATTTAAAGCCATGGTTCTTTTTGTTAGTGATTCAAAAAAACGATAAAGATCCGTTACTAGAAAAACGATCACAATAGACGCGGGGATCTTGCCCATGAAGTCGTATATAAGCGGGATGAATTTTTTGATCGACGGGTCTAGCAACGTGTATTCCGGCAGGATAAAGATGAAGGTTAACCACCAACCACTTAGTTGTGTGCTTTGGCTCACGCGATCAGCCATGGCAGGTTCCAGTGGTTTATTCAGGTGGAGATTAGCGGAGAGATAAGGATTTCTTATCAAAAACTTCTAATTTGTGGTGGGATTGCATACGAGTATCTATTCCCGCTATGTAAGATCAAACCTAGACCGTTGCTTATGCCTGTTCGATTAGCTAAACCCTTGTTTGGGTTCATATTAGTTTTCCTCTGCGGTTTTGTAGCCTCGGCAAATGATGGCTATAAATTGTGGCTGCAGTATGCCCGGATCGAACGCCACGAGGATGCCCACTTCTATCAGTCATTGCTTTCGGATATAAGTGTGATTGGTCATTCCCCTACACATGAGGCTATTAGGAGAGAGTTTCAATTGGCAGCAGAAGGGTTCTTTCGTGGATCAGTTTCGCCACGCTTTCACGCTGATGCCTCAGGAAAGGTATGTATCGGTAAGGTGGAGGATCTACCTGATAGCCTACAAGAGGCTCTTGCGGCCCAGTTACCGGAAATCGGAGATCAGGGGTACCTAATTTTCAGTAAGGATACCCAAGTAATCGTTACCGCCAAATCGGATATTGGCTTATTGTATGGATCCTTTGCACTGCTAAAGACCATTCAAGTTCGAGAGCGGTTTGATGAATTAGTTATCGTTGAAAATCCCAAGATCCAAACCCGCATGCTGAACCATTGGGACAATCTGAACCGGACAGTAGAGCGTGGCTATGCGGGGTTTAGCATTTGGAATTGGCACCGCCTTCCCCATCACATTGATCAGCAATACATTGATTATGCGCGAGCCAATGCGTCCATAGGGATCAACGCTACATCTATCACCAATGTCAACGCAAACGCGTTGGTGTTGACGCCTATTTATTTGGAAAAAGCAGCAGCCATTGCGGATGTGCTGAGGCCCTATGGCATCAAACTCTACTTGACTGCCCGCTTCAGTGCTCCTATGGAACTTGATAAACTCCCAACGGCGGATCCCTTGGATGCAGCGGTAAGGGCCTGGTGGGCTGCAAAAGCCAAAGAAATTTACAGGTACATCCCCGATTTTGGGGGATTTGTCGTCAAAGCTGACTCAGAAGGACAACCGGGCCCTCACAATTATGGACGTACCCAAGCAGATGGGGCAAATCTTCTGGCAGAAGCCCTGAAACCATATGGAGGCCTAGTCATGTGGAGAGCCTTTGTGTATAGTGAGAATACGCCAACGGACCGCACGAAGCAGGCATATGATGAGTTTAAGCCTTTAGATGGCAAATTCTTGGATAATGTGATCGTACAGGTCAAAAACGGGCCGTTAGATTTTCAGCCAAGAGAGCCTTTCCACCCTCTTTTTGGTGCCATGCCAAATACGCCTCTCATGATGGAGTTTCAGATCACTAAAGAGTATTTGGGACAAGACACACATTGGGTCAATTTGGCGTCTCTTTGGAAAGAAGTGTTACAAGCCGATACTTATGCCAAAGGTCTGGGAAGTACGGTCAGCAAGGTGCTGGATGGCAGTCTCCATGACTATAATCATACTGCAATCACTGGAGTAGCTAATATCGGTACGGATCGAAACTGGACGGGGCACCCAATGGCACAAGCTGATTGGTATAGTTATGGACGCATGGCTTGGGATCCGACTGCTGATACCGAAAAGATCGCTGAGGACTGGCTGAAGATGACGTTCGCTACAGATCCCGCTTTTGTCTCAACAGCGAAAAATATCATGCTGAAATCCTATCCGATAGTAGTCGATTACATGACACCGTTGGGCCTGCACCATATCATGGCAAGAAGCCATCACTGGGGACCCGGTCCATGGGTGACTGGCGGAAGGCGTGATGACTGGACCGCAACATATTACCACCGCGCGTCTCAAGAAGGTATAGGCTTTGACCGGACTGCCTCAGGGAGCAATGCATTGGAGCAATATTTCCCGGAAGTTCGTCGCCAATGGGAAGATCCGGAGAAGATTTCACTCGACTACTTACTGTGGTTTCATCGGATAGCCTGGGATAAAAAGCTGCGTACAGGAAATACCCTCTGGGAAGAAATGGCCCTGAGGTATCAGCGCGGCGTGGAAGGTGCCCGATGGATGCAATCGGAATGGAGTACATTGGACGGTAAGGTTGATGAAGAAAGGTTCTCGCAGGTAGCTTCTTTTCTGAAGATACAGGTTAGCGAAGCGGAATGGTGGCGGGACGCCTGCCTGCTTTATTTCCAACAGTTTGCGCAGCAGCCTTTGCCGACAGCTGTGGAACGGCCAAAAGAAGATCTCGCCTATTATATGGGCTTCAAGAGGTTCTTTGTACCGGGAATATGACTAGGTGGTTCTTGCAAGTATGGTAGGGAAATGTATCTATCTGTCGATAAATTTGGCACTATTTAACACATCAGCCATTTATGAAGATTTATTTTAAAGAGCTTTTTGCCTATAACCACTATACAAACAAGCAGCTGTGGGAGGCTATGATGAAAGATAGTGAAAGCATTCCTGAAAAGTCGCTCAAGCTTTTCAGCCATATCCTAAATGCCCATCAAATATGGAATAACCGCATTGACCCGAAAATTATACCCGTGGGTGTCTGGGAAAGGCGCCAACTGGTTCTTGAGAAAGAAATAGACACTCAAAATTATATCCTTAGCCTTTTGATTCTTGACAACTACAGGCTCAACAGTGATGTAAAATACACGAATTCCAAAGGAGAAACATTTACGAATACCGTTCAGGATATTTTATTCCATGTCATCAATCATTCTACCTACCATAGGGGACAAATCGCGATGGATTTCAGAGCGAATGGTCTAACGCCTTTAAGTTCCGACTATATTTTTTATAAACGATAAACCTACTCATAAACGACGCTTTCCCATGAGCTTTACCTTTTCAAAACCCTTTCTAATGCTTGTATTACTCCAGGTACCATTTTGGGTTCAAGCGCAATCGGTGTGTTCGCCCGATAGTAAGGCTCGGCTAGAGGCTACCCTTGTACGGCTCTCGAACGTCGATCTTACGAATCGTTCCATTAATGATCTTGTAGTTGAAATTGGGAGCTGGTTTTTTGAAACGCCTTATGTGGCCAAAACGCTTGAATTGCCGGGAGATGAAGAACTCGTTATTGACTTGATGGGGTTGGACTGCACAACGTTTTTGGAGACAACCGTTGCTTTAAGTAGAATCACGGAGCGGGGATTACTTTCGATGAGCGCCTACGAAGCGGAGTTGGAACGGATAAGGTATCAAAACGGAATTAGAAATGGGTACCCTTCCAGGTTGCATTATTTTTCGGACTGGATTTTCCAGAACGGTGAGAAAGGGATATTGGTAGATGTCACCAAAGAAATAGGTGGCAGACGCTATGCGAATGCCCCTTTCTTTATGTCTTCTAATCCCACACTATATACCCAGTTAAGTAATCCAGCCTATGTCTCCCTGATCCGAGAAGCTGAAGCTGCCATTAGTACGAGGGAGTACTATTACATACCAAAAGAGGAAATCAGTACGGTAGAAGCAAAAATTAAATCCGGAGATCTAATCGCCATTACAACCGCTATAGCCGGCCTGGACGTTGTGCATGTAGGGTTTGCTGTTAACCTTGCGGGAAGAATACACCTACTTCACGCTAGTACGTCTTCCATGCGGGTGGAAGTCTCGGATAAGCCGCTCCATGATTACCTTTGGGGAAACAAATCTCAGACTGGAATAATGGTCTGTAGGCTAATAGGCCAAGATAGTCAATGATTGACGCAGATGGTTTGCGCGTTCGGGATCTAAAAGGATGTGTTATTTTTCACAAAGAGTATATTTAAGAGGTGTATATAGGATATTCTTGCTCGATGTTGGATAAAATTTCCTATTTTTATTTGCTTGGCAATTGAATTAATGGCGATGAAAAAAACTGAAAGCTACTCGAAAGGAAAAAGCCGGGAAAACGTAATGGAGCTTTTAAAAGGCGGTTCCGAAGAAGTTTTTCACCAGGATAAGGAACTGGCTTTTTTGCGTGACAGAAATCAAGAACGGTTGTTGATAGCCGATTTGGACAAACGACTCATTGTGGAATTGGAGGTCCCTTTTGAAGAAGCCTTTGCTGTAGAAAAGATTAAGGTCGACAAAAACAGGAAAGGATTCACCATGAGCGGAAGGCATGGAGCGGTTTGGTTT
Organism: Cytophagales bacterium; assembly: GCA_016124425.1. GTDB lineage: Bacteria > Bacteroidota > Bacteroidia > Cytophagales > Cyclobacteriaceae > Lunatibacter. The sequence continues at coordinate 11,322 of WGNT01000039.1, read as the reverse complement.
GAACTGGAGAGCTGCTGGGAAAAAGCCAAACTGCTACAGGATCCAAAAGCATCTCCTTTTCCGGAAATAGTCATTGACCAGGAGCGGGCTTTTTCAATTCATCAGGAGGTGGACGAATTTCTCATTTATATTCCACTTGCTAAGGTAGGAGAGATTGTACTTCGGCCTGACGAAATGGGGATTCTGCATCTGGGAACTATCTTCCAGTTTGATTCCTATCCCGCCTCCGATGATCGTATTATAGACTATTTAATGCCCGTAACGAAAGACAATGATGTAAGGCTATTTGAAAAGGATCCAGCCGAGTCTACATTGTCAGACTTTACCGGGGAGGAAATATTGATGCATGAAGTCGCCAATGACGTTTTAGAGGAGATTATTGATGAGGATTATTTCAGGGCTGATACGGGAATGGATCTTCTGCATGTAAAATGGACCATGTACGGTATATATTTTGAATGCAAAACAGAAGATATCAGTTTTTCCTTTTCCGAGCCAACCGACTTATGGGGAGCGGAAACAGATGAATATCTATATACGGTACTTGTAGAAGTAGACGAATTTGATGGTGAAAAAATCCGCGGTATGGTCGATTATTTCAGGACATATGAAGGAGATGAGGTAATGCGGATTATCCAAGACGAGTTAGCGGCATTTTTGAAAAACCCCGACTGGAATGCATTTTTAAGGTGGAGCTACGATGGAACATTAGAAACGGCTGAACTCCGAAAGCTATTGGAGAAAATTGTACGGGCTAGCGTTGACTACTTAAACGAACTTGAATTGGACTAAACCCGTTAAACCGTATATATCTTTAACCGTCTTTTACCATGCGTTCGATGTTGATCCCTTACCTCCTAAGAAAGGGGGTATTACTTTTTGTTTTTTCACTGTTTCTGTTTTCCTGCTCCATCACGGATCCTGATACCGATCCTGTGTTGCCGCTTGAATATATTGCACTGACCGACGTTGCTTACGGAAGCCATCCGCGGCAGGTATACGACATTTACCTTCCGGCAGAACGTACATCTACCACCAAGACGATGATTTTAATTCATGGAGGGGGATGGAGTTCCGGATCCAAAGTAGATATGAACGCATTCCGGGATATCTTAAGGGAACAGTTTCCGGAAGTTGCGGTGGTGAATATGAATTACCGACTGGCCGGACCTAACCTTTCTCCGTATCCGATGCAGGTAGACGATATCACATCCCTCGTCGATGAACTTAGAGAGAAGCGGAAGGAATACACGATAGGAGAAGATATCGGGTTTATCGGTGCCAGTGCGGGCGGCCACCTGGCGTTGCTTTGGAGCTACGGCTACGACAGCAGGAAACAAGTCGACATGGTATGCAGTATCGTTGGTCCTACCAATTTGACCGATGAAGCCTACCTTAATGTATCAAACTTAGCGCTGGAAGAGATGCTAGCGCAATTTGGATTTGACGAAACTCAGTTGATGACGGCAAGCCCTCTACATCGGGTAACTTCGGACGCCCCTCCGACGGTTTTGTTTTATGGAGGTCAAGATCCCCTCATTCCCAATTCCCAGGGAATGGATCTGCGGGATAGATTGGCCGAACTGGACGTTCCCCATGCCTTTTATTTTTACCCAACTGAGGGCCACGGCTGGGTAGGGCTGAATTTGTTGGACTCGATTGTAAAGTTGCGGGCATTTATGAGGGAGTATTTCTAGGGGAGAATAAAAGATATTTTTGGCGATACAAAGGAGGTACGCATCGGGAGGATCTCGGTATATTATTTACATTTTTCGTTTGGCATCCAGCAACTTGTCTTGAAACCCGGTAGACTTTGAGAAAGTAAATCATTTTTTAGCTGACTTTCGATGAAAAGCCTAATGGATAAAGCTTGATCACTTCATTTTTTTAATCCCCACAAGAATCTTAGCGGATTCCCCATTAAGTGCAAAGGTAATAGACATGGGTTTTACGTTTCACTCGATGTCCCCTCGCGCCCCACTAAGTTTTCGCTTTCCAACGCTTCCGTTACCATAGGCGTTTGTGTATTGGTTGGGGTTACCCAAACCCAATCGGAATGATACCAAAAAGGTGAATTTTTTGCTTCCCAATCCCTTAAAGTCATTTAATTGTAATTGGTAAGATTTTATAAATTAGTTTTATACGACTTGTTATCTAAAAAATATTAGTTTTAAGTAATAAAAATAAAATAATAATCATATATTTAATTATTGGTAGTTGTTTTGCTAAATTTAATTTTTTTATATTAAAAATAAGTTTTAAAATTTAAATTTATAACCAATATGAGAAAAATTATATTTTATTCATTAGCTGTCAGTGGACTGTGGATGACTTCTTGCCAAACTGACCAATTACAAGATGAGGTTGAACCTTCTCTAACAGCCCACGAAGATGTGGTTTATAAGCAGCTGGAACTTGAACCAATTTCACTAAACAGTATTAACCCAACAGGTAGAATTCAGCCTCAGTCAGATTACAGGCTTATTTTACATAAGGCTGAATATATTGCAGCGTCCAAAAGTGGTCACCAAGGAGTTACCGTCATTTTCAATGATAGGGGAAATAAGCAATTGCAGGACGATTTTTCGCCATTCGCCAGTTTGGATGGATCAAGTGATATTTCTTATTACCTAGATCAAACAAGACCGTCATCAAGTATATCGCTTGCGCGAACCGAATCGGCTTTGCAACGTGTAGTAACTACTTGGGAAGGTGTTCAATGTTCTGATCTAGGGTTAAATCGTGTTTCCAATATTCCTATTCCGATCGGAATTGTTGCGGCGATTTTTGGATTTCCCGGAGAGCCCGTCTATGTCGCAGACGTAAACCATGCTGGATGGATGCCTAGTTCATTTTTTGAAAACCTTGCGCCGGGTGGATCAAGATTTATACTGGGAGTAACCTTTACTTTATTATTGGTAGATGGGGAAGGGAATTTCGTAGATACCAATCAAGATGGAAAATGGGATGTTGGATTGAGGGAAATATATTATAATGACAATTTTTCCTGGAGTGATGACGGTAGTGCCATCGATGTGGAGACGGTTGCGTTGCATGAAATGGGTCATGGACTAAGTCAAGCTCATTTTGGCAAGGGTTTTGTCAAGAAAAACGGAGACATTCAATTTGCGCCACGGGCCGTTATGAATGCAACCTATTCGGGAATACAAACGAGAATCTCGGGTACCGATTTGGGTGGACATTGTAGCAACTGGGCAAATTGGCCAAAAAAATAATGCTTTACGCAAAAAAGTTTCTGGAATAAGGGTCTATCCTTGTTCCAGTGATTTTTTTAATTAGTATCCTTTTAATTCTCGGTTAACGCATCCTACGTGAGTAGGGCTGAATTTCCTAGGTTCAGTGGGCAAGCTGCAGATTTTTCCTTGGGGCATTTTTAGAATAAACCAAGTAAGATGCGTGATCGGATATGTACGGGATTCTTTTTCCCGACTAGAACTAGACTACACATAATAATCTTTGGCGGAGAAATGCGAAAATCCGTCACATTATCGACCAATTTGATAAAACGGGAATGAGACGCTCCCCAAAATACTACGTCCCGTTGGTATTTATTGTCGATACACAGCCCATAGAAGGATCAACTAAATCAAATGTAAGATTGTATCCTGTGGCACTACTAACTTCGTGGCTTTCAATTTCCTTTTTTGGGACTAACCATTTAAAAAAATGATTATAGAAAAATCAGGAAAAAGCTCGGCAAAAAATAACAAAAACTTACTAGTTCTAGTTTTTTTATTTGGTTAAATCAATATATTTTTAGAGCGTCGAAACAAAATAAAGTTTTATAATAATATAATTTTAAATATAAATTTTTTTATAAATTTGTTAAGAAATATAAAAAATTAATATTTATAACATGAAAGTCTTATTTTCAGCTTTTTTTATAGCAACAATATATCTTTTCACCCTTTCAGTTGGATTTGCTGCACATTACTATGTTTCTAGTAAAACCGGCAATGATAATCGAACAATGGAGGAAGCACAAAATCCTAACACACCATGGAAATCGATTGAAAAGGTCAATGCTTTATCCGACGCGTTTAAACCAGACGACGTGATTTTGTTCACAAGGGGGGAGACGTTTTTTGGAACTTTGCACCTAAAATCCTCAGGATCTACTTCTTCACCAATAAGAATTGGAGCGTACGGTGCTGGACAAAAGCCCGTGATTACGTCTCTCCAAACCATTACAAGTTGGAAGGCTGTTGGTAACGGTATTTTTGAAAGTGCAGAGCCTATTGGTTCAGATCCCATTCAAGTGCTATTGATCAATGGGCTACTTCAAGATATGGGTAGGTATCCTAACGCCGGGAGTATAAACGATGGGTACCTGACCATAGATCAGAGTGGGAATAATGTCATTTTTAATGAGCAACTAGACGCTTCTCCCGTTTGGACCGGAGGAGAAATTGTAATTAGAATAAGGGATTGGATCATTAATACGTACAAAATTGACGCACATAGTGGCAAAGAAATTCGATACAACGGAGGCATTAGTGCCTCTAAGGCGGAAGTGGGGTATGGTTTCTTTATCCAAAATCACCTCCGTACGCTTGATGTATTTGGAGAATGGTATCATGATCCTGTAACAAAAAAGATGAGTGTGTACTTCGGAAGCGCAAATCCTTCCGAGCTAGTGGTAGAAGTAAGTACGTTAGATCATTTATTGATCAAAGATTTTAGAGTTGGAAACATTGTCGTCGAAAATATCCATTTTAAAGGGGCAAACGGAAGTACCGTTTATTTTGAGGGAGGAGAAAATATTACCATACGTGATTCTGAAATCGCCTATTCTGGTGAAGATGGGATTCAAGCGCTAAGTGTATTAAATCTGTTGATAGAACGGAATAGTATCAATCATACCTATAACAATGGGATGTATTTGAGATTTGGGAATCATGGGTCCATTATTAACGAGAACAGCATTAGCAACACTTCTTTATACCCCGGAAGAACACGAAATGATGACCAAGCCGGCATCGGTATTTTTGTGTCTGGCGAAAATATTTTGGTTCAGTATAATGCCGTAGTGAATACGGGGTTTAATGGGATTCAATTCAACGGCAACAATGTGCGGATTAAGCATAATTTTGTGGCTGATTTTTGCCGGATTAAAAGTGACGGAGCGGGAATCTACACGTATGGAGGGAGTACATTCAGAAGTTACACCGAAAGATTAATCGAGGGTAATATCGTAACTAACGGGATAGGTTCCGTTGGTGGCATCCCAAGAAGAGGTATAGCGAATAGGGCTTTGGTAGACGGTATTTTTCTGGATGATAATTCGAACAATGTCGATGTCATTGGCAATAGTATAGGAAGCGTAGCAAATGGTGGACTGAAGTTGTCTAATGTCAGCGAAATAAACGTATCCGGTAATACGTTTTTTGACGCGGACTTTGCGATCATACTCGGAAATAATGAACGCGCTGCAGATACACGAAATGTCACTATCGCTAATAACCAGTTTTTTACCAAATTTCCCGATCAACATTCACTTTTTGTTAGTACCTATAAAGATGATATCGGCATGATGGCTGATTTTGATAATAACCATTATTTCAGACCGCTCGGTGATCAATATAGTATCCTTACGCGATTTGCAAATGGAAGAGAAACTGAAGAAGCTGTTAAAGATCTCATACATTGGCGGGAAAGATTTGGAAAGGATCCAAATTCAATCAGCAATGTGGTTGATGTTGCTAGATACACTATTGACAAGAAAATTGGAGATAGTCTATATCCTAATTCCTTTTTTGATAGAAATATATCGGGTATAGACTGCAATCACTGCAAACAATCCTGGGAGGCAGATAGCAAACTAACTGGAGGTGCTCTTAAAATAAATAGCTCGGCTTCTAGCTCCGTAAAAATTGATATAGGAGAACTAAAAAAAGAGAAGACCTATCTCGTAAAGTTCAAAGCTTATGCTGATAAAGCAGGAAGCCTTAAGGTCTACCTGAGGTATTCCGGTGCTCCCTGGGAGAGATTGTCGGGCACGAATACGTTTGAAGTCACCCCGGAGGTGGGTATTTTTGAGACAATTGTTTCTCCATACCAAGATGCAAGCGAAGTGTCTCTTATGATTGCCGATTCGGAATCCGACTTCACTTATTGGTTAGATGATTTAGAGATTGTGGAAGTGGAAGCTTCATTAGTTGATCCCAACGATGCAACCTTATTTGCCTATAATCCTTCGAAGACAGGTAAAACACTCGCGTTGGCTGGTACCTATGTAAATGCAAAGTTGGAGAAATTCTCCGGTACGGTAACCATACCCTCCTATAGTTCCCTAGCGTTGTTCCGCGTCTCTAAGGAAGGTATAGAGGATGTTCCACAGTCAGGTCATCGATTTTTCTTGAATATCGGTGGACTGACAGATGAGAAACTTAATGGGAATACTTTTTTGGCAGAAACAGGCTTGGAACGATATTTCAATTTAGGGTCAGGGACATATGAAAATGGAAAGGTGGATGTGGATGCTATTTTTCAAACAGAACGCTTTTCCAAAATCCTCAAATATACCATTCCCGTTCCTAACGGGAAATACACCGTCTTTACCATGCACAACGAACTCTGGTTTGGACGAGCGGGAAGCAATGCCACCTCTGGAAGCAGGGTGTTTGATATTGCTGTGCAGGGGAAAGTTTTGAAACGTGACTTTGACATTTTCTTAGAAAACAACAATAATCCTACCCTGCTATCCTTTAAAGACATATCCGTAACCGGTGGTATGCTCACCTTAGAAATGACGGCAAAAGTCAATAATGCAAGTATATCCGGGATAGCCATCATCGGAAATATTCCTAAGAATGATGCTGTAGTTGCTAGCCTAATTCGTTTTCAACAGTCAGGCGTCTCCGAGAAGGATATAGAAGAAGAAAAGATCACTCATGCTTCAATTCGTGTTTTTCCTAATCCCGCTAAAGAAAGGGTCACGTTTGAAATAGGTACTGTTATAAATAGCGGTAACGTCTCAATTCACAACATGAATGGTCAACTGGTCAGCAATTTTAATTTAGAGCAGGTCCGGATTTCTGAAACTAGGTTCGAAATTCCAACAACCAATTTAGCTGCGGGAGTTTATCAGATCAGCGTCACAAACGAGCACAAGTTGTTACATAAAAAGAGCTTGATTGTGACAAAGTAATAAAATCTAATTGTTTGTAGTTGGGTGTTTAATGAAATTGCCAATTCCACTGAAATTCCTTGATTATTATTTTAACAGCTAGGTAACCCGGGAAATTCTACGGTCTTTCAAATTGTATTGCAGCTTTACGGACTGAAAATCGTTTAAAGGGATCAAAGATTGTTTTTATAGAAATCAGTAAATGGCGTGTGCTTATCCGCTCATTTTAATCAATGCAGGAGGTGCGAAGTTTCTTTAGTTGAATAATGAACGCATACGTTACTCCAACCGGATTTGGTATTGCAAAATAACTGTATTTCTGCGGTCGACTTGGCGAATACCAGTTGGTACTTTTTGGTCAAATACAGGACGGTTCTGAACGGCGAAGGTTAGTTTGGATTGTTGGCCTTGCAAAAGCAGGTTTACTCCAGCTTCAAAAAAGGTGACTGGATCAGTTAATCGTTCGTAATTGGCATATTGACCGGAAAGAAAGGGCTGAATTTTCTCCGGTCTTTTCGTTGATCCAAACAGGTAGCCAAGTTGAAAATAGCCGACATGTCCTGTTCCTATTGCAGGAAATGCATTTCCTGTTCCGTTGAATGTTCCCCCGGAATTTACTCCGCCACCTACATTATTCAGCCCTATCACCCGAATATAATCCGGCCCAAAATCGTAGTAAAAATAGCCGGTATAAAATGTAGCAGCATTCCCTTTCCTGAGGGGGAGTTCGCCAAAGACATCCAAAGCCACCATATTTAAGGGAGTGACCACCGTATCCGCGGCGGTATTTAAGTGCCATAGCGCACGCTGTTGGGTCTCAAATCCGGCACCTAGTGCCAGTATTTTTTTCTTTCCATCATAAGTACCTACATGAAAGGGAGATACCAGAGACTCGTGCTCAAAGAACTGATATTTTACGTACATAGAAGTCTGTACACCAGTCTTTACATAGGAGAAGCTAGATGTTGGCCCTATTTGAGTATTTGCTACCGGGGCATAGGGGCGGCTGAAAACTAGGCGATAGTCCCAATGTTGCCATTGACCGTTGATATAGGCGCTTAGCTTTCGTAGGATATTGTCCGTTTGGTTCACCGTAGGTATTACTACAGCAGGTACATCTAGCGTCAACATGCTGCTTGTGTGTGGGGAAGCAAATCGGGAAAGCCCGTTCCAGCCCGATTGACCGCCGCCTACCGTCAAATAGGGAAGCAACTTGTGGTCTATGTAGAAGTCTAGCAAACGGATTTCCCCGGATCTAGCAGTAAGGTAGTTAATGTTGTTTTGTCCGAGGGTAAGGGTCAGGTTCGTTCGCCCATTCAGTCGGGCATACGTCTGAAACCGAAGCCTGCGTACAGATATATCAAAAAAGCGACTAGCTTCTTCCCCATTTATAAGCGTGCCCGGATTGTTATAATTGTACCGCATCCAAACCTGCCCCGACACCCTTACGCCCGCATAAGAAGAACTGTCTGGATTCAAATAGATCCTAAGTGGACGCAGCTGGGCGTATCCGTCCCCGCACAGACCCAACAGAAAAAGTAGAAGTAAAGCCAATAGAGGTTTCATGCTCGGCAAATATAGCTCATTTGGCCTGTTTGATTACAAACTTTCTAGGCTATTGAGGTATTCGGCTGCTTGTGTGAGGATTTTCTCCCTGTCTTTCATTCGGTCAAGCGTACGGTACACAAACCCTATTCTGGGATGCTTCTCCAGTTTGTCCCTATTTCGTTGGTAGAAGGCCCAATACAAGCTGTTAAACGGACAGGCCTTTGCACCGAACTTCTTGTTTTTTGAATAATAACATCCAGCGCAATAATTGCTCATTTTGTCGATGTAGTTGGCGCTGGACACGTACGGCTTGGTTCCAACAATGCCGCCGTCAGCGTATTGGCTCATTCCACGGGTGTTGGTTATTTGCACCCATTGGATCGCGTCTATGTAGATACCTAGGTACCACTCGTCAACTTGGTCAGGGTCTATTCCAGCAAGTAGCGCAAAGTTTCCCGTGACCATAAGCCGCTGAATGTGATGGGCATAGCCTTCATGTAGTGATTGGGTGATGCACTTGGACATGCAATTCATTTGCGTATTTCCGTTCCAGTAATACGACGGGAGGGGGGCTTGGTGTTCAAAATAGTTGAGGGAGGCAAATCGGGGCATTTCGGCCCAATAAACTCCTCGCATATACTCCCGCCAACCTAGTATCTGACGGATAAACCCCTCTGCTTGTGCTATTTCGTACTTTTCAGGATCATCCTTCCATCGTTTTTCCACAGCGTGGATGACCTCAAGCGGATGAATCAATTTGACATTTAGAGCAAAGCTAAGTTTGCTATGGAAAAGAAATGGATCTTCAGAAAGCATGGCATCCTGATAATTGCCAAAAAACGGTAAAAGCTCCTCACAGAAAAAGGTCAATAGTTCCAACGCTTCTTCCCGTGTACAAGGCCAGTTTAGTTGTTCGTTCGAAACATTCCCAATGGTCGTAATTCCGCAACGTTGTAGCATATCGTAAACATCGCGTACAGATTTAAGTTGTTCGGGATGGGGTACAAGCAGGGAGGTATCAGTTAAGAAGGATCTGTTGTCGGCGTCATAGTTCCATCTGCCGGTGGCCGGATGGTCGCCTTCCATTAGAATGTCAAACGTTAGCCGCATCTGTCTGTAGAAGGACTCCATCAGATAGGTTTTCTTTCCAGAGAAATGTTTCTTTAGCGTGTCCCTCGAGGTCAAGAAATGCTCCGTGTCCGCAACTTCAACCGGAATGGACAGACTTTTTGCATAGGTGGCAAGCTGTGTGTCCAATCGGTATTCGTCTGGCAGCTGGTAGGCGAATTTTGTCGCACCATGTGTATTGATGATCCAGTCCAAATTTGCAGTTAGGGACTGGGTGTTTTTGGGATCATCCAGCTTAAGGTATAAAAATATATGCCCCCTTTTTTCAAGGCCATGGGCAAACGCCCTCATGGCGGTAAAAAAGGCTAATACCTTCTGTATGTGGTGTGGGACATAATCCGTCTCCTGACGGATTTCCATCATGACAAAGAGAGTATCTTTTGAAGCAGATTGAAACCAACTATGTGATTGGTTCAGTTGATCCCCAAGAATTAATCGGATTGTTTTCCCCATATTATTAAGCAATGTGACCTAACCTGTAATGGGAAAAATGCCGGACTTGTTTAGAATTTAGAATACTTTTAACTTCTGCCAGCCTACCATTCTAAGGCGACAGCCAGAGATGACATGGTGTAGATGTTTTAAATTACTTGTTTAATATCGAATTGTCGGTATCTAACAGTTCGATATATTCGCCAAAATAGTTGTTAAACGTGCGATACAAATGCTGAAGGTCACTGCTTTTCATCTCCCTAAAAATCTTCTCCGCATCCATTCCCAATGCGACGCATAGGGTCTCTGCGTATTCCAATAGATCTTCCCCTATTCGTTCTGCATCATTTTGATCCAATTGGATCTGCATTATTGCTTTTGATTTGATCGCCATTAGTGACATGCTGTTTCTTTTAATTTTGTTTTTTCTAAGGAATCCTCACGATATATTATAAAAAGAAGTTGTACCGTATAGACTTCTTTACCGTTGTCGCGCCTTACTGTTTTCTCTCGATTTTCACGTTTGAACGGATTGTTCCAGATAGGCTATCATTTGCTGGCATTTTTGTTTTACACTACGAATTTTATGTATTTCGAGATTTAGAATATTATTTTATGCTATTCAAATACATCTTTATGATATTTTCAAAGAGCAGTGGACTCCCTTGATAAATGGAATATAATTGGTATGTACAAAGAAATTTGCAAGCATATTTCAAAAAAAATCGAATTTAAATTGAAGTGCAAAAGCTTGTGTATAAAGAGGAAAAAAATGTATTATATGGATGCTTGCCGTTTTCTGACAAAATGAATTCTATCGCAACACGGGGACATAAGGCGGGATGATTGTCATATCCAGATCCTGCTCATCAGGAATATTACCCCGTATAGCGGTTTCGAATAATCACGAATTAGGCCCATTCACCCAAAAATTATTCACGCTTATTGGGGAAAATAATGAAAAGCCTCTACATAAATACTACTGTGTAGAGGCTTTCGAGATTAGGTCACTCAAGGTTTAAAAGCGTTTGGTTTTTCAACAGATCTTCAAAGGTTTCTCTTTT
>WGNT01000191.1 GCA_016124425.1 Cytophagales bacterium | reverse complement strand
AAGCGACCTGCCTGCCGGACAGGCAGGGATTCCATAGCCTGTCCCGACTAGTCGGGATGACCTTTGAAAAACAAATTATAAACAGATGAAATCGAGCCTGCCTACCGGACAGGCAGGCATGACGTACCCGTCACACGGAGTGATGATTATCGTTGCGACCTGCCTGCCGCAGGCGGGGATTCCACCCCGATTCTGATCGGGGCAAGTTGTGACCTTTGAAAAACAATTATAGACACATGAAACCTACTGTCTTTATCCTTGCTTTAACAGCATTTCTTATTTCAGAACTCTCTATCGGAAAAGACTTCTTTGTTTCGCCGAATGGAAGTGACAATAATATAGGCTCCTCTCAGGAACCTTTTGGAACTGTTCAAGGTGCGGCGAAGGCTGTACGGGCGTGGAAGCGGGTGAATCCAGAAGTGTCAGTGCGCATTATTTTCAGCGAAGGAATTTATATGCTGGATAGTCCACTTGAGCTAGGGCCGGATGACGGAGGAACGGGAAATGCGACGGTTACGTACATGGCAGCATCAGACGCTAACGTAGTTTTTTCAGGGGGGCGAAAAATCAACGGGTTTGAACGCGTTAATGGTAATCTGTGGAAAGCGCATATTCCGGAAGTTAGCCGATACAACTGGCATTTTGAACAGCTTTATGTAAACGCTAAACGTGCTGTCCGGGCGAGGACACCTAATGCCGGTTCTTTTTTTAAAGTAGCCGAGGTTAGGGAGACCATTTTGGTGGCCGGTTCAGGTAGGGCTCCTGAATATGGAGTTCAGCAGGTATTTGCGGAGAATGGTGTCCGGACGGTATTGGGTTCGCTTGCTACGGAGGAGCTGGGAGATGTCTTGGTGGTCTTCTACCACAATTGGGACAATACGCGAAAGTTTGTTGATGCCTTCGATGCAGCTACCGGTAGTTTTTTTATATCTGGTCAGGGTATGAAGCCTTGGAATCCAATTAATAAAAATTCACGTTTCTATGTGGAAAATGTTCGTTCTGCATTGGACGAAGCAGGGGAATTTTTTTTGGAAAAAGACGGAACCCTATATTATTTGTCGGCGGAAGATGAGGACATGACGGTAGCGGAGGTGATGGTTCCTATTACCGATCAGTTTTTAATCCTATCGGGTGATGGCGATGGAGGGTCAAAGGTACGAAATATTTCGTTTCAAGGGATCCGCTTTCACTTCTCCGGCTACACCACACCTAGAGAAGGTAATGAACCGGCGCAGGCCGCTGCGCCGTTACCCGCTTCCATTGTTGTCGATCACGCCGAAAACGTACATTTTCTGGATTGTGAAGTTGCCCACACAGGACTAGGTGCCATCTGGATGCGGGCAGCGGTAGAAAACAGTAGCGTGCAGCGCAGTTACCTTTTTGATCTTGGTGCGGGAGGAGTGAAAATTGGTCCCTTTGCCCCTGGTAATCAAATAGGTCTTGAAAAGGATGTTTCCAAAAACATACTAGTAGACAACAACATCATCCGCTCTGGGGGTTGGATATTCCCCTGTGCAGTGGGCGTGACTATATTCCACGCAAGTGACAATCAGATTACGCATAATGAAATTGCCGATTTTCGCTATTCAGGCGTATCCGTTGGCTGGGTGTGGGGCTATACACCTAGCTTTGCCAAGAGAAATTCCATAAAATATAACCATATACACCATTTGGGATGGGGAGATCTTAGCGATATGGGAGGTGTATATACACTAGGGCTATCTGAGGGTACCGAGGTAAGTCATAATATCATTCATCATGTATATTCGCTTACCTATGGCGGTTGGGGCTTATATACAGACGAAGGGTCCACAGGTGTCACTATGGAAAACAATTTGGTGTACCGCTGTAAAAACGCCGGTTTTCACCAGCATTATGGGCGGGACAATTACATCCGTAACAATATCTTTGCCTACAATATTAAAGCACAATTGCAGGCGACCAGGATAGAAGATCATAATTCATTCTATTTTACAAATAACATCATCTTTTTTAATCAGGGAAACCTCCTTAGTTCAAATTGGTCCAAAATCAACCTCAGCGCTGATAAAAACCTCTACTGGGATGAGCGCACGACGGATATTGCATTTGATACCCTTACATTTCGTGATTGGCAAACGAGCGGAAAGGACCGCCGATCGATCATTGCGGATCCGGGGTTTGTGGATCCGCAACATGCCGACTTTCGGTTCAAAAGCAGCAGGATCTACCGAAAAATTGATTTCAAACCATTTGATACGGATAAAGTTGGTGTTTATGGTACTGCTGAATGGATTCGGCTGGCTGATTTTGACCCGGAACTAGCCAAAAAATTTGATGAAATAGTCTCTTCCAATGAAGGATTATAGAAAGCAATGTTGGATACAAAGGATTCTGTTTGAGAATAACTTAAAATCGGGCGTCCCTGCCGGAAAGGTGTGCATAGCGTACCCGTCACGCGGTGGAATAATTATTATTTCGAGATCCCCCGATACTTTGGGAAAGGTTCTGACCTTAAAAAATTGAACTATATATAGATGAAGACAATTAGCAGTATCGTTTTTGCAGCAGTATTAGTACTCATAGCATCAGGTAGTTGTACGAGGTCTAACAACGAAATCAAAAGCAATAAAATACCCGAATCTACCCGGTTTACCAAAGTTGCTTTGGTAGAAAAACTGGATGAGCCTATGGAATTGGAGGTATTGGCCAATGGCAACGTATTAATCATCGAACGGAAGGGAAAGCTAAAATTATATGATGCGGCTACCGCTGTTACTAGTGTTGTAGGATCTCTTGCTGTGTATGCAGAAAATGAAGATGGGTTGCTAGGTCTTGCGGTAGATCCAGGCTTTGATCAAAATGGGTGGGTATACCTGTATTATGCTCCCTCGGGGACCGAGAGCATCAATAGACTGTCCCGGTTTGATTTTGTAGGTGACCAATTGGATCAAGTTTCGGAAAAAATAATGCTTGAAATTCCGGTCTTCAGAGGTTGCTGTCACTCAGGCGGTTCTTTGGAATTTGGACCCGACGGGACACTCTATCTGAGCCTGGGAGACGATACCAGTCCTTTTGAGTCCGATAGCTATAATCCCATTGACGAGCGTCCAGGAAGGGCAGAAGCGTTTGACGCGCAGCGGAGCTCGGGAAGCAGCAATGATCTTCGGGGAAGTATTCTCAGAATAAAACCTGAAGCAGACGGCACTTACAGCATCCCTGAGGGAAATTTATTTCCACCGGGTACGCCAAACACGCGACCGGAGATTTATGTGTTGGGTAACAGAAACCCCTTTAGAATTTCGGTAGACCAAAAGACAGGGTACCTTTATTGGGGGGAAGTCGGGCCGGACGCGGCTAAGGATAGCCTAGGCAGGGGCCCAAAGGGATATGATGAAATCAATCAGGCAAAGCAAGCAGGTTTCTTTGGCTGGCCCTATTTTGTGGGTGACAACAAGGCATACTGGTATTATGATTTTGAAAGGAAAGAAAGCAGTTTTCAATATGAAGCGTCTAAGCCGATAAACAATTCGCCGAACAATAGCGGCGTTATTACGCTACCACCTGCACAGCCTGCATTTATCTGGTATCCTTATGATGCTTCCGTTGATTTTCCCATGGTCGGGGAGGGCGGCAGGAATGCTATGGCGGGGCCGGTATTCTATTCGGATAGTCATGAAAAATCAATGGGAACCTTTCCGGCTTATTTTGACGGGAAGCTTTTCATCTATGATTGGATGAGGAATTGGATTTTTGTTGTCACTATGGATGAAAATGGGGATTTTCAGCAAATGGAACCCTTTATGCCAGAAACCGTTTTCGACAAACCGGTAGACATGCAATTTGGAAAGGATGGCACCTTGTACGTATTGGAATATGGCACGTTTTGGAATTCACAAAATGACGATTCTGGGTTGTATAGAATTTCCTACAGTGAGGGGAATAGGATTCCAATAGCGAACATTGCCGCAAATAAAACCCAAGGAGCAGCACCGCTGACGGTGTCCTTTTCAAGTGAAGGGTCCTTCGATCACGATTCCGGCGACAGCCTTTCTTTTTCCTGGTTTTTTGACGAACCTGATAAGGTGCAGTCCACGCTTTCTAATCCAGTCTATACCTTTAAGGAGTCAGGTTTGTATCGGGTTAAACTAACCGTTAGCGATGACAAGGGCGCCGTCTCAGATGGGCAGATTACTATTCAAGTTGGCAATGAACCACCTGAAATAAACATTGATTTCCAAACTAACAATACCTTTTATTGGGAGAGCGAACGTTTGCGCGGATTTGAAGTACACGTTGCCGATAAGGAGGATGGCGCGCTCCATAACGGGATAGATCCAAACCAGGTGTTGGTAAACAGCACCTACTTGGAGGAGGGTTTTGATGTGATACTTGCCAGCGAAGGGCACCAACAAGCGCTTGTTTCTCCCGGTAAGCAATTGATGGAAGGAAGTGACTGCTATGCTTGCCATGCGTTGAACAATGCATCCGTAGGACCATCGTTTATTGATGTAGCCAGGAAATATGCCGGACAAAAGGTAGAAGAGACCCTTGTCCAAACAGTTATTCAAGGTGGCGGCGGTGTCTGGGGTGAACGGGTCATGCCAGCGCACCCACAATTGGCACCCGAAGACGTAGGACTTATGGTCGCGTATATTTTATCGCTGGACACCGCTGACGGGGAATCATCAGGTAGAACGCTGGGAACCGAGGGACCGCTTCCTTTAACCCAACACAGTGGAACGTCCTTTGGTAGATACATCCTTACTGCGAGCTATGAAGATAAGGGGGGAGCAGATGTAGCACCGATTCTAAGACGCACACAGGTGCAATTACGCCATGCCAAGATGTCTGCTTCGTCGGCGGATGGTTTTAGAGATGCAGCAAAGGCAAACAATCAGGGGACCTACATTATCAAGTTTACCGCCGACGGTGCCTTTATTTTCTTTAATGATATAGATCTAAGGGGAATAAAATTCGTTAATTTCGAATTGGATCCGGCAAACACATCTGGTAAACTGGAAGTTCGGCTTGGAAGTGAAGATGGGCCCGTAATTGCAGCAACACCCGTGATTTCAAAGGAAGACAAGCCACTAGATACGGATAAACGATGGATGGATGTGCGGGTTGATTTCCCTCAACGCACGGACCAAGATACCTTATATATTGTCTTTAAGGGCGACCCCAAAACAAGTATTTGGAACGGGTTTTTATTAAATTCAATTTATGCTGGAAACGAATAACTAACAATAAACCAATCGAATATGAGCAAAAAGAACAAGACCCAACTTTCACGTAGGGCATTTTTAGGCAAAGGACTCTTAGGGGCGGCGGGTGTCGGTGTGCTGCCACAGATTGGAGTCGCAAACGCGAGTGATTTATCCCTTCCTCTAGAAACCCTTCGCCTAGGATTTATCGGGCTTGGCAGGCAAAACAACGGTCTGATGAACAGTTTCATCACGCTTCCAGATATAGAAGTAGTAGCAGGATGCGACGTCTACGATATCAAGCGGGAGCGATTCAAACAAAAAGCAACAGCGTACTATCAGAATCAGGGGAAAGCGGTGGAAGTGGATGTATACGAAAATTACCACGACCTGCTTGCCCGAAAGGACATAGATGCGGTAGTTATTGCTACGCCAGACCATTGGCACGCCCTGATGGCAATTGATGCTTGTAAAGTTAACAAAGATATTTACCTCGAAAAGCCACTTACATTTACCATCAAAGAGGGGCAGGAACTAGTAAAAGCGGTCCGTGCGAATAATGTGGTACTAGCTACCGGGTCCATGCAGCGCTCCTATGCCAACTTCCAACATGCCGTTAAGATGGCCCAAAAGGGCAGAATTGGCAAAATCAGTAAGGTTTACGCCTGTGCGGGAGGACCACCAAAACCTTTTGATCTTCCTAAAGAAGAAATTCCGGCCGGATTGAACTGGGAAATGTGGCTAGGACCGCTCAATGCGGATATACACTACAACCATGAGCTCAATCCACCGATAAGCCTTAATCCGTTGGAAAATGAAAAATTATGGGGAGCGTGGAGATGGTACAAAGAAACGGGGGGAGGTCTTACCACCGACTGGGGTGCCCACATGTTCGACATCGCTCAATGGGGAATTGGAATGGACCGCAAAGGCCCAATAGAAGTCATTCCGGCGGGTTATCAAGACACGAAATACCTGACATTTCGATACGATAACGGGGTGGTGGTGACTGAACAGCCTTTTGATGAAAAGGAATCCAGAGGATGTAAATTCATAGGATCCGACGGGTGGATAGAAGTTACCCGTAGTAGTTATAAGGCTTCCGATCCGGCATTATATCCGGTTTTGGCAGATGAGAAGGATATTACCGGAGGCGGAGGTAGGGCACATCATATAGACTTCATCGAATCCATCAGAAGGCGTAAGGATCCAATTGCACCCGTGGAAATCGGGCATAGTACCTGTGTCACCTGTACACTCGGCAACATAGCCTATGAGCTGATGCGTCCGATCAAATGGGATCCCGCCAATGAAAGGTTTATCGACGACGCAGAAGCTGAACGCCATCTGCATAGAACCTACCGGCCAGGATACAAACTTTAGTTCAGGCTTTGTTTGAAAGGCCCGGTTTAATGGATATCCCATAAGCCGGACCTTTTAATAAGTCTTACTAACAGGCACTAATAAGTTCATGTATTGGCGTGATATGGGACCGAAAAAAGAATCCGCAATTACCTGCTAACGCCACTGACTTCCTTTACTTCTTCCAATACACGTTCTAATTCCGTCAAGTCCAATTTTCCATCTTTCGCAAAGAAGGAAGCCAAATTCGAGAAAGATCCACTGAAATAGCCACTTAACAGGTTATTGATGGAAAATCTGCGGTACGCATCTTTTGAGATGATGGGAAAATATTCGTGAGATTTTCCATAGGCCTGATGGTCTACGAACCCCTTTTTTTCTAATATCCGTACGATCGTGGAAACTGTATTATAGGCGGGCTTAGGTGAATCCATTTTTGCCAAAAGATCTTTGACGAATCCCCGCTCGACATCCCAAAGAATCTGCATGACTTGCTCTTCAGCTTTAGTTAATTCTTTCATGTTAGTTAGTGGTTTTGATTAATTCCAACGTCTAATCTTTAAGAGGCTTTTATTTCATCTTTTGTTAAGAAAAAAAGCGCTTAATAGAGAAACTATGGTTACAAATTTAACAGATTATTTGGATGGTTTATCGATGTGTTACAAAACTAGTTTAAAAAAGATCCAATATTCAAAAAAAGTAAAAAAAATTTTATCGATAACCCGTTGTAATTAAAGAAAAATTTTTTTCAAAAAAAAACCGCCATTTACGGCGGTCTTTGTATGTTTGTCTCGAAATCAAGCTGCTTTTAACCTTATAATGCCGGTCGCGTGGAGCAGTTTTACGACGGGATAAGTAGGGTCAAACTCATACCACTTCACGGCAAAATTTGGCCGTTTAGGCAATTTATGGTGGTTGTTCTGAAATAATTCACCAAGCATGAGGAAATCCAGAAAAAGGGAATTTTTTGACTTGTCGTTATTGTCGAAGTTTGCATAGCCGTACTTATGACCACTCCAATTGACAATGGCCCCGTGAACCGGCCCCATCATAAAATGAAGGGGTAGCAGAAAGTACATCCACCAGTGCGTTCCCGGCAGTTCAAACACGCTGATGCTTAACACATAGATGACTATGTAAAGCACTGCCCATCCCACGCGCACTAACATGGTGTCGGCCATCAGATCAAATCGATGCCAATCCGGGACATCTTTCGAAAACCGTTCCTCAGGCTTTATTTTAAAGGAGAAATGATCGTTGTAAATTTTCTTTGTCTTCCACATCATTGAAAATAGATTCTCCGTATGATGGGGACTATGCGGATCTTTCGGTGTATCGCTGTAAGCATGATGCATGCGGTGAAGAATGGCATAAGCCCTTGGCGAAAGGTAGGAACTACCTTGGCAGATCCAAGTGAAAATGTAGAAAAACTTTTCCCAAAACTTATTCATCACAAACATCTGATGCGCTGCGTATCGATGAAGGAAAAAACTCTGGCAGAATAGAGAGAAATACCAATGGAGAAGGAATAAAACGATTAATATCACTGAGTTATGTAATTAGATGTACTTTAAAACACTTTATTATTGCCAAAGATAATGCCTAACCGCAAACTGCCTCTGTTTTTTTGCAAAAAACTTTGTATTTTCATTTTTTGGATGCAATAGTCACACAATGGTATTATTTTAGTATGTCAATAACAATTCAATTTCAATTATGTATCTATGAGTAAGCCTAAAGACATTCTGGGAATCCTATTCCAACTTGTGGTAGCTGGATTAGCGGTTATTTTTACTGCTTATTTGCTACCGGGGATTTCGGTAGATGATTTTCTAACAGGAATCGTAATAGCCGCACTGCTGGCACTATTGAACCTTACCATAAAACCTGTTCTAATTTTTTTAACCATTCCCATTACGTTGATCACGCTCGGGTTATTCTTACTGGTTATTAACGGATTTTTAGTGATTATTGCCTCAATGATCGTTCCTGGCTTTACCGTAGACAGTTTTTGGTGGGCGCTCCTTTTCAGTTTGATTCTTTCCCTTGTAAATTCCCTGCTGGGAGTCTCGCTAGGAGAGGGGAGGTTCTATTGATTACGCCGTATTCTGGGGTAACGTTCGGTCCTTAACCCGAATATAGTAAACAGGTGCGCCTTTGTCCTGATGAACATAATGTGGAGCGAGCGGGCTTTTTGGGATTTGAAGAAATAACAGGTATTTTTCTTCCGTTAGTTTTTCATCTTCCCAATAATCGATTTCATAAATGTCGAAGCTGAGCGAAATGGGTGGTATACAATAGTTGTGCAGGGCTTCTTCAACCATGTACAGTTCTTCATCTACATCTATCCCGATCAGCTTGCCCTTATCGGAGACACCGACGACTATGGTTCCACCTTCCGTGTTTGCAAAGGCGGCAATTGTTTTTGCGATTTTTCGCTGACTAGAAAGGTTTTGTTTAAATTCAAGTTTTAAACCCTCATGCTGGGAAATGATGTTTTTTATAAAATCATTATTCTTTTTTGGGGATTCCATTTTACTTATTTCTAAAAGTTAGTAATTTAATGAAGATTTTTTCTTAAATATATCTCGATTACGTAAAATATAAAGTAAATTTAAGTTAAGTTGTGTTAAGATACTTAAAACCGTATTATGGAAATAGAAAATGAAGGCTTTTTGCCCACCAATATTGAAGCGCTACGAAAAGAACTGAACGATTCTGGAAAGAACTTTAAGTTAGTTCAAAGCGACGATAATTCTGACGAATATGTGAATTTTTATTTTTTGGGTATGTATGAAGGAAAAGAGGTGATTTATGATGCAGCACTGTATACGTTACGGCTCCATCATTCAAGTGAGCTATACGAGATCGCAGAACATGAGGCGGCAAAAAAATTCAGTAACTTCAACGGAATCAGCTATGAAGAGGATGAAAATGGTAACCTAAAGCCATTGGACAATGACGAAGAGGAGGTAGGATGGTTTATTACCGAGCTTATCATGGAGATGGAAGAAGAAGAGACCGTTAAAGTTCAGGAATTTTTAGATTTGGACACCTTTCATGATTATGGAATCGGTCTAGATGCCGCTCTTAATGTGGAGTTTATAGACGATAATGTAATTTCAAAATTTGTGAAGGATTTCAATAACGACACCCTGCGACTTGACGAGACGTTTTATTCTTTTCAGTCAGAAGATGACACGGACGATGACTAACGTATCAAGGGACCAACCTTTCTGCCGGCAGATGGTTATTCCTTGTAAACGTCGTTAAATGATGCTCAAAGTAGCGTATTCGAAAAATTATGCTTTCTCGTTGCCGGAGGGGCATCGGTTTCCGATGGAAAAATACGATTTGCTTCCCGAACAACTCGTCTATGAAGGAACACTTTCACGGGAAAACTTTTTCCAACCGGAATCTCCGGAAATGCATTGGATACATAGAACGCACGATAAAAACTATATTTTGAAGCTTCAGAACGAGGAATTAAGCCGATCGGAAATCCGAAAAATAGGCTTTCCCCTTAGCAGGAAATTAGTAGAACGTGAAATGGAGATTATGGGTGGATCTGTTAAGGCATCTCTTTATGCCATGGAGTACGGTGTAGCCATGAATATCGCCGGCGGAACGCATCACGCATTCAGTGATAGGGGGGAAGGGTTCTGTTTGCTAAATGATATAGCTATTTCCGCTAACTATCTGATCGACAACCATCTAGTCAATCAAGTATTGGTGGTGGATCTTGACGTGCATCAGGGAAATGGGACTGCAGCGCTATTTCAAAACTGCTCAGAAGTTTTTACCTTTAGCATGCATGGTGCGGCAAATTATCCTTTGCACAAGGAACATTCTGATTTGGATGTTCCCCTTCCCGATGGAATTGGTGATCAAGCATATTTGGAATTGTTGGAAGAAAACCTATATGCAGTTGTTGGACAGATTAGACCTGATTTTATTATTTTCCAGTCAGGGGTGGATGTACTGAAATCGGATAAGCTTGGCAGATTGGGACTTTCAATTCAAGGATGCAAAGAGCGGGACCGAATGGTCTTTAATATGGCCAACAGCGGTAATATCCCCGTCATGTGCTGTATGGGAGGCGGCTACTCCGCAAAAATAAGTGAGATCATTGAGGCCCATGCAAACACCTACAGGTTAGCCCAGGATATTTTCTTTTAAGATATAGATAGACAATACAACATAAACACCAGGAAAATGAATCAACAGCGAACAATTAAGAAGAAATGGTTGGCCTTTGCGGTTGGAGGGCTGCTTCTAATTGGTTTTGGGCTAAGCCTCTTTGGCCAAGCAGTAATCCTGAAATACGAAAACTCCGGTTTCTTGAGCTGGTTTGGGGCCGGGACGTTATCTTTGATCTTGATTAATGCGGGGATCTCACTATTTGGCCAAGCCGTGGTTTTTAAGGTAAAATTGGATAACTATAAAGATGATTCCCCTCTGCATTAAAGATTTTTAACAGTTTAAGTCCGTATTTCAATTTGAAGAAACATAAGTTTGTTTATATTTGCGCCTCAAGACAACAAATAGAAAGAAGTGAAAAAAATTTCGAACGTAATTGCTATTTTGGGAATTACAAGTGCGCTGTTTGCCGCTTGTGGTCCTTCTTCAGGTCCTGCTGACGCAGGAGCAGAAAATGCTGATGGAGATATAACCATATCCGATTTGAGAATAGCCTATATTCACACGGACAGTGTAATCAATAAATTTGATTTCTTTATTGCTAAATCAGAAGAAATAGCGGAAAAAGGAAAAAAGTACGAAGGTGAATTGGCATCTAGGGCACGAGGTTTTGAACAGGAAGTCGCAAATTTTCAGAGTTCAGCCAATACCATGACCATCAATCAAGCTCGGGCAAAAGAAGAGGAGCTCGTTCAGAAAGAAAGAAATTTGGTAACCTACAGAGACAATGTCATGCAGGAGCTTTCTGCGGATGAAAACAAATTGTACAATGAGGTTTATGATATGATACAGACCTACTTAAAAGATTATGCGAAGGAACAAAACCTCGAAATGATCTTGTCTTATACTCGTGGTGGTGGCGTGTGGTATGCAGATAGCGCATTAGACATAACGAGCTCTGTGATAAGTGGCATAAATGCTGACTTGAAGGCGAAACAGAATTCAATCGCACCTGCGGCGACACCTAAGGAGGATGCACCTGTTACGCCCGGCAATTAAATATAATCATGCAAGCCATACAGCCCGGGACATCCGGGCTTTTTTGTTTTATTCGGTTTATCAACAATCATTCCGCCTTAAAAACGTTTCAGTTTTATGGAGATAACTAATTTTCTTAAACATAATTACCGTCATTTCAATGCAGCCGCGCTTATCGATGCAGCCGAGGGCTATAATACCCATCTGGCAAACAACGGAAAGATGATGATCACCCTTGCGGGGGCAATGTCTACCGCGGAGTTGGGTATTTCCCTTGCGGAGATGATCCGCGAAGATAAGGTGCAAATCATAACCTGTACAGGGGCTAATCTGGAGGAAGATGTTTTTAATCTTGTCGCACACGATTATTATGAGCGCATACCGCATTACAGGGATTTATCTCCACAACAAGAGCAGGATCTGCTCCAAAGGCACATGAACCGGGTGACAGACACCTGTATTCCAGAAATGGAAGCGATGAGAAGAATCGAAGAAGTCATTCTCGACGAGTGGCAACGGGCGGATCAAGCAGGAGAATCTTACTTTCCCCATGAATTTTTCTATAAGATACTCCTCTCCGGAAAAATGGATGCCTCCTTTCAGATTGATCCAAAGAATAGCTGGCTACTTGAAGCTGCAAAAAAAAACCTCCCCATAATTGTTCCCGGATGGGAAGATTCAACATTGGGAAATATGTATGCCGGACATTGCATCGCTCAGGATGTAAAAAATGTACATACCGTGAGAAGCGGTATTGAATACATGATATTTCTTGCCGATTGGTATACAGAGAACGCAAAGGTAGACAGTACTGTAGGCTTTTTCCAGATTGGGGGAGGAATAGCGGGGGATTTCCCTATCTGCGTTGTCCCCATGCTGCACCAAGATTTACAGCGGGAAAACATCCCCTTATGGGGATATTTTTGTCAAATTTCAGATTCAACTACCTCTTATGGGTCTTACTCGGGGGCAGTTCCTAACGAAAAAATCACTTGGGGTAAACTGGGCATGAACACACCGAAATATATCATTGAATCCGATGCCACCATTGTAGCACCATTGGTCTTCGCGATTGTATTGGGAAAATAAATGTTTTTGTCTCTAGTTAGCATAACAGCACAAGCACGGCTGCTTACAGTTTGTGCTTGTGTTTCTTTTACATCACTGCAGGCGCAGGACCTGCTTCCCTTGGAAGCTGTAAATACGGAGGCCGACGAAATGCATCCTGTCATACATCCCTCGGGTGATCTTTATTTTACCAGGTTGTCAAAGGATGCGGCAGTCGGAGGAAATAACGGGGGAGGTGATGTATGGAAAAGTAGCCCACTTAACCCTAATGACTATGCCGCGCCTTCCAAAGTCACAGACTTCTCCACGCCCCATTTTGACCTACTTGTTGGTTTTCCAGACAGCGTTACCGCTTATGTCTATCATCACCAACAAAAAGGCATGCAGGGAATTTTTGTTTACCAATGGCAGGAGGGTGAATGGCAGCTCGATAGCGCTTTAAATATCCCGGGATTCAGAAGCTTGGGGCCTGAATTCAATGCACGATTGGCTCCGGATGGAAAATCTATCTTCATGTCAATGCAATCGTTCGAATCCTACGGCAATGAAGATATGTATGTTTCCTTCTGGAAGGAGGATCAGGAAAAATGGTCGCCACCCATAAATCTTGGTACGAATATCAACTCTGCCTATCAAGAATTGACTCCATTTCTGAGTAATAATTCCGAGATTTTGTTCTTTTCATCTAATAGGCCGGGAGAAGGTTCCGGCTTTCAATTATTTTATTCAGAGAGGCAGGACGATTCTTTTCTGAATTGGACGCTGCCGGTGCCGCTAACCTTTTTGGATCAAGAGGGTGTGACGCTCTCCTACTTAGAAAGCCCGATTGATCAAAGTGCCTATTTCACAAGCACGACAAGTAGTGAAGGCTATGGCGATATTTTCAAACTTTCTCAACCTCTCAAGGGCGCAATTTATGACAACATCAACGACAACCGCATACTAATTGACACCACTGTACCCCTCGAGGCTTCTCCAGAAAGAAGGACTCCACAAAAAGTGGAGGTACTGGATAGTACCGTGGTTTTGGATACAACAGAGTCGAGACCGGAAAACCCGGCTGAAAAAAGGCAACGCTGGCTGGATCAGGTAGCAAAAGAGCTTTCCGACTTTTCCTTACTTGGGATTTTTGAGGACGGAGAGATTTTGCCAGCCGACGGGATCTCTGGTGGCCAGGAAGTCGCATCTTGGGTGCTGACCGTTCCTGGATTTATGCCCATGACGGTAGATATGGATAGTTCCTTTTCCAAGGATATGCTTGTGCCGGCAAGTCCAGGGATGCGGTTGGATTTGACGGCCATCCAGTTTGAAAGGGGAAGTTTTGAGCTCGCCGACTCCGCATCTATAGGGTATATAAAGGCAGTAGCAGAATTTCTTCTAGCATCTCCAACACTAAAAATCGGATTGGAAGGACATACTGACAATCTTGGAAATGTCGGGTTGAACAAAACCTTATCTACGCAGAGAGCTGCAAAAATACGGGATCTATTAGTTGCGTCTGGTGTCGATTTGGAACGAATTCGTGTAAACGGGTTTGGAGGAACCCGTCCTATAGCCGACAATACCACCGAAATGGGAAGGATTTTGAATCGAAGGGTAGAATTGGTAGTTTTAGGAAACTAATTCCTTCCTTAAAAATCAAGATGCCTGTTTACAGTAAAAAAGTTAAGATCCTAAGGCCCTTAGCAATGGTCGCCTTAGTTGTCAGTGTAGTGTTTGTCTGTTGTCAGTCGCCGCGGACATCCCAAGACACCTTTTTAATGGCTGAGGAGCGTTGGACTCTTGGGCCGTTTGTAAAAGTAGATAGCGCAAATCCTGTATTAACGGCTGGAGGACTTACTTTTTTCTGTCCTATACTCAAGGAGGAGGTAGCTTGGGAAGCAAAAGACGTTTTTAACCCGGCAGCAATAGTCAAGGACGGTGAAATCAATTTATTATTCCGGGCGGAAGATTTGATAGGGAAAAATAACGGTACCTCCCGTATAGGGTTAGCAACAAGTAAAGATGGTTATTCTTTTGAAAAGCTACCCCATCCCGTGTTTTTTCCTGAAAATGACAGTCTAAAACACCTCGAATGGGACGGTGGCGTCGAAGACCCCCGCGTGGTGGCTACGGAAGACGGAAGGTATATTATGACCTATACCTCATATGACGGTCAGACGGCCAGACTGATGTATGCTTTATCCGACGACTTGGTATCGTGGAAAAAATATGGACGGGTATTGACTGGAGAATATAAAGACACGTGGAGCAAAGCCGGTGCAATTGTGGCAGCTCAAGAAGGAGACAATATTGTGGCAAAGAAAATTAACGGCAAGTACTGGATGTATTTTGGGGATACGGATCTTTTTCTGGCTACTTCTGAAAATTTAACGGATTGGCAGCCAGTTGTGAAAGAGGGGAAATTACACCCCGTACTTACGCCAAGGCCTGGGAAATTTGACAGCAGGCTTGTCGAGCCGGGTCCGTTTGGCCTAGTGAGGGAAGAAGGTATCCTACTACTTTACAACGGCATGAACTTGGATGAGGGAGGTGACCCTCTACTCGTGCCGGGTGCTTATTCAGCCGGCCAAGCGTTATTTTCCCTAGATGATCCTTCAAAACTCATTGGTAGAGCAGCCAATTATTTCCTAACTCCGGAGAAGGACTACGAGATCAGCGGTCAGGTGAATCATGTTTGTTTCATAGAAGGTATGGTCCCCTATCGGGGACATTGGTATCTTTACTATGGAACGGCCGATTCGAAGATTGCGGTTGCCGTCGCCAAAGTTAATTGATATGCCGGTATACCAAACTCGGGCTTAAAGGATCATTAGTTACAATTAGTTCATACCTTATATAGTAATAGTCACCCAAAATAGCCAACTCCATGCCTTTTGCGCCACTTCTACAAAGAAAGTTTAAGACCAAGGTTCTTTTATTGATGTTGCTACCTGTTACTTTTGGCTATGCCCAAGAGAACGTACAGCTAGCAGATAAGCAATCCAAGCAAAATTTCCCTAATTTCGTTTGGCTTATTTCGGAAGACAATTCGAAGCATTTCATGAACCTCTTTGATCCCGCTGGGGTGGAGACTACAAACCTGAGGATGCTTGCGTCGAATGGACTCGTGTTCACAAACGCCTTTTCAAATTCTCCTGTATGTTCTGTTGCCAGAAGCACCCTAATCACCGGAACGATGGCGCCAAGAACAGGAATACAGTATCACCGCAAAATAACCCTGGCTCCAATGCCCACAGGGCTGGAAATGTTCCCGGTATATTTACGAAAGGCTGGCTATTACTCGACAAACAATAATAAGAAAGACTACAACGCCGTAGAAAGCGAAGAGGTCTGGGATGAATCGTCCCCGAAGGCAACCTGGAGGAATCGGCCGGTAAAGGAAGCTCCCTTTTTTCATCAGGAAACATTCGTGGGCTCCCACGAAAGCCGTTTGCATTTTACTAAGGAGTTTATGCAAAGCCACACGACAGTTGAGCCTGATTCTGCGGTGACACTTTTTCCATATTTTCCAGATACGCCTACCTTCCGTTTTACTACGGCTTTTCATCGGGAAAAAATAAGCGAAATCGACGAGTGGGTGGGGAAAAAGTTATCTGAACTAAAGGATGATGGATTACTGGAAGACACCTTTGTTTTTTACTTTGGGGACCACGGCGGCGTATTGCCAAGAAGTAAGGGTTACCTCTATGAAGGAGGGTTACATGTACCTTTGATCGTCAGTGTCCCTGAAAACTGGCGCCATTTGGTTCCATCGGATGTTCCTCAGCGTATCGATGGGTTTGTCAGCTTTATAGACTTTGCGCCGACCTTACTCCGATTGGCGGGACTTGATGTTCCCTCTCAGATGGACGGCCAACCCTTTCTTGGGAAGGATATAACGATGAAAAAACTATCCTCAAGGGATGAAGCGTATGGCTATGCCGACCGATTTGACGAAAAATACGAAATGCTTCGTTCCGTGCGCAAGGGAAAGTGGAAGTATATCCGGAGTTTCCAACCTTTCTATCCCGATGCACTCCATAATAACTACCGGTACCAAATGCTGGCGTTTGCAGAGTGGCGGAGCATGTTTCAAGAGGGGTTATTATCCGGAGAAGAGGCGCAGTTTTTTTTAGGCAAGCAGGTGGAGATGCTGTTTAATTTGGAGGATGACCCGCACGAAATCAATAATTTGGCCGAAAATCCGGCGTACACGGAAACCTTGGTAAACCTGCGTGAATTAGCTACTTCAAAGGCGATCGCCATACATGACCTTAGCTTCTTTCCCGAATCCGTGATGGTGGCTGAAGCCATGGACAATCCTGTTGCTTTTGGGAAGGCTAATCGGGATCGGCTAATGAGATTGATCGAAACGGCCAACTTAGCGCTAGATCAGTCTCCAACCGCAACCGCCGCCGTGAAAAGCGCCCTAACAGATTCCGATGAATTGGTGCGTTATTGGGCGGTCACTGCACAAACTACAAGACCCTATGAACCGGCGTTTCGATCAATTATATCCGATCTAAAGTCTGACAGTGAGCTACTTGTTAGATGGCGCGCTATCGAGTATTTGGGACTTCATGAGCGAGAAGATCCAATGCGGGGTTTGGTGCAGTTGATCAATGAAAGCCGCGACCCGGTGGAAGTCTTGCAGGTGATGAACAGCCTGGTCTTTTTCAGGGACCATCCCGCATTTGATTACACGGTGAATCCTAAAGATATCAATCCGCTGTCTGTGAATGATGAAGTCAAGCGCAGAATAGCTTACTTTGCCGATAACTGGTAGTGCGAATAGTTGTCCCCTCGTCACGGAAGGACGCTACCTTATCAAAAATCCCTACGAATGATAGGGTTCTTTTGCCATGTTTTCTATATTTAACGAACTTATAATCTACAATACCCATGCCCATACCTTTTATTCAGCGACTTGCACTATTGCCGGTTTTTCTTGTTTTGTTTTCATGTGCTTCTGAAAAGAAAGAAGGCCAGTCTGAACAAGCTGCTATTGACGGTGACCTTGCTTCCTGCCATGACAATATTCCCGACCGATTCGCCCCCTCAGGACAAAAAAGTACCCAAGAAGGCGCATTAGAACCTGATGGACCAGTCTCCCATGAGGGGATGATCTGGATAGAAGGTGGGGAATATACCAGAGGTGCAGCCGACGGCAGGGGAAGAAAGGATGAACTTCCTGCACACCGGGTTAAGGTAGATGGCTTTTGGATGGACGCAACGGAAGTCACCAATGCACAGTTTGCCGCCTTTGTTGCGGCCACTGGCTATGTTACCGTTGCGGAAAAGAAGCCGGACTGGGAGGAGATAAAAAAGCAGCTTCCCCCAGGCACACCAAAACCGCCTGAAGAAGTGTTTGTAGCTGCATCCCTTACCTTTAATCCCCCTTCACAACGTGTTTCACTTCAAAATGCCGCCCAATGGTGGGCCTGGACCGAGGGTGCAAACTGGAGACATCCCCAAGGGCCGGAAAGCAGCATAAAGGGTAAGGAAAACTTTCCGGTAGTGCATATAGCTTGGGAAGACGCTATAGAATATGCAAAATGGGCTGGAAAACGGCTTCCTACGGAAGCAGAATGGGAGTATGCCGCTAGGGGAGGAGAAGAGGGAAAGTCATTTCCATGGGGTGACAAACCCGTAGAATCAGACGGTTTTTTGGCAAATATTTGGCAGGGAGAATTCCCTATTAACAATGTGGGGGAAGATGGATATCTCGGCTTAGCCCCAGTGAAGTCCTTCGATCCCAATTCGTATGGACTATTTGATATGGCAGGAAACGTGTGGGAATGGACAGCGGACTGGTACCATGAAGACTATTACGGAGGCATTACTGAAGACATGGTAGTTAACCCAACGGGACCGGCGTCCAGCTATGACCCACAAGAACCCACAGTACCAAAAAAGGTCGTAAAAGGAGGTTCTTTTCTGTGTAACGTTTCCTATTGTGAAGGATACCGAGTGAGCGCTAAAATGAAATCCTCCCTGGATACTGGCTTAGAACATACGGGCTTCAGGTGCGTATCTTCCCGATAATATCCCTATTAAGGTAAACCCAATGTAGCATGAACCAATACCTCATTAGCTTTCTCTTATGTCTCGGTATAGCCGGTGCTGGCTGTAATGATACGTCCAAACCCATTCCCAAAAAGCCGAATATCCTTTTTGCCATAGCAGACGACGCGTCCTTTCCCCATATGAGAGCCTACGGAACCACCTGGGTAAATACCCCCGCCTTTGACCGAATAGCAAAAGAGGGGCTGCTATTTACAAATGCCTATACCCCAAACGCAAAATGTTCCCTCTCCAGGTCGGTCATTTTAACGGGAAGAAATTCCTGGCAATTGGAAGAAGCGGCCAATCACGTGCCCTTCTTTCCGGGAAAATTCACCTCCTTCATAGAGGTTTTGGGAGAAAATGGCTATTTCACCGGATATACGGGAAAGGGCTGGGCACCGGGCAATCCGGGAGAAAAAGATGGGAAACCACGGGAGTTAACCGGTCCTAGGTATCAGCAGCACACGCTAACTCCACCTACGTCAGCGATTAATGCAAATGATTATGCTAAGAATTTCGCGTATTTCCTTGACCAGCGAACCGAAGAGGCCCCGTTTTTCTTTTGGTATGGTTCTACGGAACCCCACAGGGCCTATGAGTTTCAGTCCGGCGTAAGAAAGGCTGGAAAGAATCTGGCTGATATAGATGTCGTTCCTTCGTTTTGGCCGGATATTGATTCCGTACGTCACGACATGTTGGATTACGCATTGGAAATCGAATATTTTGACCAGCATTTGGGTCAGATGATTGCTGTTCTGGAGGAACGTGGGGAATTGGAAAATACCTTAATCATCGTGACATCAGACAACGGAATGCCTTTCCCTAGGGCGAAGGGAAATGCGTATGAATG
Organism: Cytophagales bacterium; assembly: GCA_016124425.1. GTDB lineage: Bacteria > Bacteroidota > Bacteroidia > Cytophagales > Cyclobacteriaceae > Lunatibacter. Next base: position 7,286 of record WGNT01000191.1, on the reverse strand, counting down.
GTCCCACCACATGCCTTTTGCCATTATGTGGTCGGCGGGCATTTCGAATCCCGGAAGAACAGTCGAAGATTTCATAAGTTTTACCGATATCGCTCCGACGGTATTGGAGCTTGCGGATATATCCCCTTCAGATGCAGGAATGGCCGCCATTACCGGTAGAAGTTTATCTCCCATTTTCAGCAGTGACCTGTCGGGCAGGATCGAAGAGCAACGAAACGCTGTGATTTTAGGACAGGAGCGTCATGATGTAGGAAGGCCCAATGACGTTGGCTACCCCATACGAGGCATTGTCACTGAGGACTACCTTTACCTACATAACTTCGAAATTGAACGATGGCCCGCGGGAAATCCTGAAACAGGCTACCTCAACACGGATGGGAGTCCGACGAAAACAGTAGTTTTGAATAGAAGGACCGTTCCGGAATCTGGCAACTATTGGGTTCAGAACTTTGGAAAACGCCCGGTAGAGGAGTTATACCTCATTAAAAATGACCGGGATTGTACAACCAACCTCGCCTTACATCCAGAGCATGTGAACGTAAAAGAGGTACTAAAAAATCGACTGTTTGAACAGTTGCGGAAAGAAGGTGATCCTAGGATGTTCGGAGAGGGAGAAGTCTTCGACAAGTATCCCTATGCTGAGCAAAAAACCGCCGATTTCTATTCCAAATACCTCCGTGGAGAAACACCCTCCGCCGGCTGGGTAAACGCCTCTGATTTCGAACCTAAGCCTTTGGATTGAATGAAACGAATTTATATTACGCCTTTATTGTTGGCTTTCTTCTTTGTGCTACTTAGTTCACAGGCTAAGGCTAAGCAGCCAAATTTTGTCTTTATAATTGCCGATGACATCGGATGGGATGACCTTGGATGCTATGGGCATCCGTTAGTGAAGAGCCCAAATCTTGACCGGATGGCTGAAGAGGGTATTCAGTTTAGCAATTTTTACCTGACGACCAGTTCGTGTAGTCCCAGCCGAACAAGTATCATTTCGGGCAGGTATCCTCACAATACAGGTGCGGCAGAGCTTCACACACCACTCCCAGAAGAAATACTTACGTTTCCGGAACTGCTAAAAAAAGCGGGATATTTCACCGCTCAGGCTGGAAAGTGGCATATGGGAGACGCCCCTCGGCGTGGCTTTGATGTCATCCACGATTCCGGACCGTCCATGGGCGACGGGGGAGAGGGGATGTGGCTAGAGACACTCAGACAACGGCCGAAAGATAAACCGTTTTTTATGTGGTTTGCAGCTTTGGATGCACACCGGCCCTGGGGTCCAAACGAATTTTCCGGTACACATGATCCCGCTGCGGTTCATCCTCCTGTTTACCTTGCGGATGCAATGCCTACAAAAATAGATTTGGCTCGCTATTACGATGAGATAACCCGATTTGATCATTATATCGGCGAAGTAGAACGAGAACTGGAACGCCAAGGGGTATTGGATGAAACAGTTATTATCGTCATGTCTGACAATGGGCGTCCCTTTCCAAGAAGCAAAACCCGCATGTATGATAGCGGAATCAAGTCGCCCTTGATCATAAAATGGAACAAAGGGATTGAACAACCTGGAGAAGTTTCGACGGGACTCGTTAGCAGTATCGATATTGCTCCGACCTTGCTGGACCTAGCTTCCGTCGAGCCGGCTGAAAGCTTTCAGGGAAAGAGTTTCAAGGGTATCTTTGCGGATCCGACAATAGCTTTTAGAACCTATGTTTTTGCAGAACATAATTGGCACGACCATGAAGCTTACGAACGCATGGTTCGGACCAAAGACTACTTGTATATACTAAATTTACGTCCGAATCAATCCCAAAATGGACCGGCGGATTCCAACAAAAGCGATTCGTATGACGATCTAAAAAAACTAAGAGCTGAGGGATTATTGAGTGCGGCCCAAGCGGATATATTTATTGTTCCACGACCTTTTGAGGAACTCTATTGGGTTGAAAATGACTACGATCAGCTCTTAAATGTCGGATCCGTAGCCGAACATGCGAAAAAACTGGAAGAGATGCGACGTGTCATGGATCAGTGGAGAAAAGAAACGGAAGATAGTTCTCCGCTAGTGTTGACCGGCAACTGGTATGATAAGGAAACCGGCAATCCCCTTGATGTAGAACGAACAAGGGGTACAATGCCCGGAGGTCCTAAAGCGATGAAAACGACCGAAAAAGGTCCATTTTAACGGTAAAGCACGTATGAAAATTAGAAAAGCGGATAAATTCCACATTCATGAAGATTGTCAATAGATGTCTCAGCGAGGTAGGGAGTAATTCAAGTTTGTTTAGCGTTATTGCCCTGTTTCTATTGATAATGGGTTGTAATAAGCCTGTGAAGACATATGAGCGGCCTATGGACCCATGGGCATTTCGTTCCGTTTTGGACCGTAACCCTCGCATGTTGACGTTGGCTTTGCATCCGGAACTTTTTGTTGCCTATGACCTTGAAAGAAGCCAACTGTATAAAGTGTGGAAAGGCGGGGTGTTTCTGGAAGGAACTGTTTTCACCAACAAAAAGAATGTACAGCCAACAAGTTGGGGTACATCATACCTTGAACCTGGGGATGTTATGAATCGGTGGAGTATTACCTATCAAGGCAACCGACTCCCGGATATTACGATCACCCATAAGGGGTATAGGTTCGAAAACAATCAGTTGTGGCTTGGGTACACGATAACGCACAAGGAGCTAGGTACTTTTTACATTGAAGAAAGACCGGAGTGTGCGATCGATGATGAAGGAAAGCCTGGTCTAGTAAGAACCTTTTCGGTTAAAGGCTTGGTGAAGGGCGCAGCGTTGACCCTATCATCGGAAAAATCGGATTTTAAAATCACAAAAGACGGGTATCATGAGTTACGGTCGTCGTTCGCTCCCTTAGCGGATCAATTGCCCCCTTCTCTTGGAGAGCAATATGACCATTTGGGCATTTTGCGCATGGAGACCAGTGATTGTTTTACCTGCCATGAAGAAGTTAATGACAATGTTGGGCCCTCTTTTTCTTCAATCGCAGCGCGTTATGGAGGTGATAAAAGCGTCTATCCTTACCTGACAGGCAAGATACAGCAGGGAGGGAAGGGTGTCTGGGGAGATGTTCAGATGAATGCACATCCGGATCTGACCGATGCAGACATACGGCCAATGTTGGATTATATCATGACCTATGCGCCTAAATCTCCGACCGCGCCTTCTACAAAACCGAAAATGCTTGCGGCGGCTGTCGTTGAAGAAAAAAAAGTATCCCGACCTGGATTTGGAAGTAGCCTAGAAGGGGTACATCCAAGCTTCAGCCTGAGTACCCTGCATCATAGCGGGTTTCAACCTCGGGTAGGAGGACTTGCTTTTCTGCCCGATGGCAGGCTTTTGGTAAGTACTTGGGACAAGGTCGGCGGTGTTTATCTCCTTGATGGAGTCATGACGGGAGATTCCACCCGGGTAAACGTAAAACGAATCGCAGCTGGTCTAGCTGAACCACTTGGTCTAGAAGTGGTAGACGGAGAGATTTATGTCCTGCAAAAGCATGAGCTCACGCGACTTGTTGATGTCGATGGCGATGAAGTGATTGATGCTTACGAGTCTGTCTGCAGTTCTTGGGGGGTTACCGATGATTTCCATGAATTTGCGTTTGGGCTTCTTTACAAGGAAAACCATTTTTACATTACCCTATCCATGGCTATGCGGTTAAAATCCACCGAAAAACAACATCCGGATAGGGGAAGAACCTTGAAAATTAGCAAAACCGGTGAGGTAGAACGGTTAGATTACGGACTTAGAACACCAAACGGAATAGGAGAGGGGATTGATGGTGAACTATTCGTAGCGGATAACCAAGGGCAATGGCTTCCCGCAAATAAGATCATTCACGTACAGAAAGATGCCTATAACGGCATGGCTTGGGGGCTGCCTGAAGGGCTTACTGAAATACCGCGCATGGTACCCCCGGCCATATGGTTACCAGATGCCGAAATCGGAAATTCTCCTACAGAACCCATTCTTATGGTGCATGGTCCATACAAAGGTCAACTCCTACATGGTGATGTCACACACGGTGGGATCAAGCGGGATTTTCTGGAAAAGATCAACGGGTCTTATCAAGGGGCAGTTTTCCGGTTCACACAAGGACTGCATGCAGGCGTCAATAGGCTGGTCTGGGGATCAGACGGCGACCTATACATCGGAGAAATAGGTATGGTTGGTGGGTGGAGTTGGAAAGAGAGACAATATGGGCTGGAAAAGCTGACCTATACCGGAGCCTCTACGTTTGAAATGCTCGCTATTCGTGCCAGACCCAACGGATTCGAAATAGAATTTACAGAACCCTTGCACGATAAGCCAATAAACAAAGACGATTTCTTGATACAGCAGTGGTGGTATTTACCAACAGCATCGTATGGAGGTCCCAAAAAAGATCTTGAGCAAATTGTTCCTTCGCAGATCACGGTGTCTCCGGATCGAAGGCGTGTGTACTTGGAGCTTCAGGGATTAAAGCGTGAGCACGTCGTTTATTTCTTGTTGTCAGAGGCTATTAAAAACGAAAAAGGCCGTCCCCTATGGTCGGGTGAAGCCTGGTATACCCTTAATAAAATTCCCACCAAATAAACCGTATTCCCATGTATCAGGATTCAAAAGGAATAGACCGGAGAACTTTTCTCCACAGATCAAGTGCTCTTTTTGCACTTGGCGCAGCTGGTTTCAACCCCATCCCAAACCAATACCCCATGAAAAAGCCATTAAAAACAATAACCATCGATCAAGTTGATTCCAATTTTGAACGCGAGCCACTGAATCCCTACCGCTTTGCGGGTAGCGCCATTACGGAAGCATGGCAGGTTTTGTCTTACTTGAAGTCCACTAGCGGCATACATAAAATTGGAATAGGAACTCAGGGAGTGCTTTGGTCTGACAAGCGCGTATTTGCAGCACATTCCACAAATGGGGGAAATGCGCTGATGTATGCTATGACGGAATATGCCTTACAGCTCGTAAAGGGACAGCGTTTTACAAATCCCGTCGAGCTCCTAGACCGCCTATTTCCTGAAGTATATGCTTATGGGCAAAAAATCACGGGTAACGCTGACTTGAAGGCAACATTTGCGTTGAATGCACTCGTTTCTGTTGACAATGCTGCCTGGCTATTGTTTGCTGCAGAGAACGGGTTCACCCGTTTTGATGAAATGATTCCCGAAGCCTATCTTCCAGGTCTGTCACATCGACATGATAAAGTAGCCAGTATTCCTTCGTTTAGCGTGGGCGCAAGCGTATCCGACGTAAAAGCAGCGGCGGATAAAGGGCATTTTATCATGAAGTTAAAGACAGGATCAGCAGGTACACAGAAAGAAATGTTGGCAAAGGACATTGAGTTTCTAACAGCCGTGCACAAGACCTTAGGGCATCTGGAAACGCCCTATACCTCGAACGGAAAAATACCCTATTATTTCGATGCAAACGAACGCTATGAGACCAAGGAAACACTTCAACGGTTTTTGGACCATGCCAAAAAAATCGGTGCGTTTGATCAAATTGCGGTCGTAGAAGAGCCCTTTGGGGAAAAAAATGAGAGTTATGTTGGAGACCTTGGTGTGCGTGTAGCCGCGGATGAAAGTGCCCATACCGTGAAGGATGCGCTTTCGCGAATCGAACAAGGGTACCAAGCTATCGCTGTAAAGGCCATCGCCAAGACAATGAGCATGACCATGAAGATCGCCCAGGCATGTTATGAGAAAGAAATTCCATGTTTCTGTGCTGACCTTACCGTAAATCCGATTTTGGTGGATTGGAATAAAAATGTTGCAGCAAGATTAGCTCCTTTTCCAGACATGAACTTGGGCCTGCAAGAAACGAATGGACACCAGTATTATAAGAACTGGGAAAAAATGCTGACCTATCACCCTATGCCAGAAGGATCTTGGGTTCAAACAAAAGATGGGGTATATCCTACCGATGCGTCGTTTTATGAAAACAGTGGTGGTATCCTAGCTTCATCGCCCCATTATGAATCCATATTTAGCTATCAGTCGTAGTCCTTTTCAGCTTAACTGGTTGAGATTTTGTAGCACCTTTTTTCCCGGAAATGACTGATCAAGCTGTTGCTGATTAGGCCAATAATCCTTTGCCAATTGTTCACCTTGTTGGCTCAGATTTATGTACTTCTGAGCTTTCTTGGTTTTATTCCAGTCATTCATTGTTAGATTCCTTCCTCAATAAAGGTAAACAGCAGCATTTTCCGTAGATGGTCTGTTTCGAAACTTTTTTGGTCTAACATCTTACAGCGTTGAGGTAATGAAAACTAAAATGTAAGTTTTTTTGTCACCATGGCAATATTTTTTTTCATAAAAGAAAGAAAATCAAGTGTCCTTCGAAAAAAATATGACCTACAGTTTTTTTAATGAAAAAGATACTATACATTTGAAAAAATGTATTTTAAATATATAAAAATGTTGGTTGAAAATAATTGCGCATTTGTTTTACAAAATGGAGGAATAGTAGGGGTTTCATTTTCATCCTAAACAAAGTACACCAGTGAAAATAATACTAGTAGATGATGATCCAATTGTAATTTTATTACAAAAGAAGTTAATGGAGAAGGTGGGCATGATTGATGACGTGATCACATTCACCGGAGGGGAAGAGGCAGTGTCCTTTTTGGAAAGCGTGCAAAATACAGGTGAAGACTTTCTGGTCTTTCTGGATATCAACATGCCTGGGCTCACAGGATGGCAGGTGTTGGATAAATTGATTGATTTAGAATTGGACACGAATATTTCTGTGATTATCATTACTTCGTCAATTGAGCAGGCGGAGATGGAGAAATCGACTGAATATGCTCAAATAATTGACTTTTGGATAAAGCCATTTAATCTTCAAAGCTTTTCGAGGTTAAAAGAACGAGAAGTCACCCAAAAATTTTTTAAGGAAGCATAAAGCTTCCTGTTTTTATTTCATGCTGACTGATCAGTCACATTGAAAAAAAATCAACAAAATGCTGGTGGATACCTTTTTTTTAGGGAGATTTATAAAACCGATAACCTACGATATTTATGAGTGCGACTGTCATCCGATCTTGTTTTTTTCTGTTTGTTTTTTCAGCCCTTTTTAGTCCACTAATAAAAGCCCAAGTAGGGCCTCACCAGGGAAAAGAAATCAATGGGTATAAAGGTATTTGGTTCACCTTGGGACAGTTTTCCGAATATGGCGACAAATACTCCGGAGGCTTAGGAACCTATACCGCTAAACACATTCCGCTTGCAGTCTATTCTCCGGAAGCGAAAAAAACGTTTTTTGTT
>WGNT01000006.1 GCA_016124425.1 Cytophagales bacterium | reverse complement strand
TTTAGTGCCAATACCGCCCCCTTACCTATTCTATCTTTTACAGCGGGATTATTAGGAAGGTGAGGTAAAATGGCATCAAGTTCACTAATAATGAAATTTACTACTTCCGCCTTTGGTGTCCGTGGTGTCTGGGATTCTTCTAAGGTTAAAGTCTGGGTAATCAAGGGCACATCACCATAAAGCTCTGAAAGATAGGTATAAAAAAGAGCCCTAAAAAACCTCGCTTCCGACATCCGAAGGTTAAACGTTGCGGCATCCATTTGACCTTCAAGCTGGGCGCCACGAGTCGTAATAAAATTTACCCTGCCAATTGCCCGATAGAAGTGCGACCAAAATGAATTGGTAAAGCCGTTATCCGGATTTTGTTCGCCCCGGCCCAGAGCCTGCAAAGGACTGCCGTTTCTGTCCCAACCATCATCGGAAGCGAAATCAAAGGATAAATACCAAGCAATGCCTGCCGGCCAAAACCAAAGCCGGTTATACACACCCGTAACAGCCATTGACAGCTCCGTTTCATTGGCGAAAAATGTCTCGCTTGACGGCGTATCCAACGGAAATCTTTCCAGGTACTCATCATTGCAGGATACTGCTCCTGTCATTAATGTCACCAATACTATATATTTGATTATCTGGTTCATTTTTGCTCTAGTTAGAAATTGACATTTAAACCCATTGTGTAAACTGCCATCTGTGGATACCAACCACCATCGCTTATTGGTGCTTCCGGATCGTACCCGTCATAGAAGTTGTCTATGGTAAACAGATTTCTTCCACTCAAATAAATCCGGAGATTTTGGATCTTTAGTGGCTCAAGCAGCGCCTTGGGAAACGTATATCCCAATTGGATATTCTGCCCCCTAAAATAGGCCGCACTGCGCATCCAATAGCTTGAAGTCTGTTCGTTGTTTGTTTGATTCCATGCCAACCTTGGGAAAGAAGCATCTGGATTATCTGGAGTCCATCGATCTTTATGTTGCTCATGTACCGTTCCTCCAAGGAAAAAAGGCATGATTCCCTGACCAAACAGATACCCGTCAACTTTACCTACACCTTGAAGGAAAATAGAAGCGTCAAATCCTTTGTAATCGGCATTTAGCCGCAGGCCGAAGGTATACCTCGGAATTTGATTGCCTATAACAAGTTGATCCTGATTATTAATGACCCCATCCGAATTTACGTCCAGGTATTTGATGTCTCCAGGTGCAATAGTGCCGAATTGGGTCGGAGAATTGTCTACTTCTTCCTGACTTTGGAATAACCCTATCGCTTGATACCCAAAGAACGCATTGATAGGATGGCCTTCCCTGCTTACAGTTCTACCTGTATTTTCGATCCCCCTCATATCCACCACTTCATTCTTCACATCTGAAAAGTTGGCCATAATGCCGTAGTTGACTTCACCGATTCTATTTCGGTAGTTCACCATCAACTCGTAGCCTTTATTTTCCACCACACCTGCGTTTTGCAAGGGAGCGGTCAGTCCAAGGGTAAGTGGGACGTTCAACCCAAGCAAGATATCGTTGGTTCTTCTATAGTAATAATCAGCTGAAATATCCAATTTCCCCCAAAGGTTTAGGTCTACCCCAATATCTGTCGATTCTGCAGTTTCCCATTTTATAGAAGAATTGGCCATGTTATTCAATGCCGCTCCGGGGGAAATTCCGTTGTTGAAAACATAATCCTGTCCGCCTCCTCCAAGTGCCATAAAGGCTGCAAAAGGATAAAGTCCTACATTTTGGTTGCCAAGACGGCCCCAAGATGCTCTTAATTTCAGTTGATCAATCACATTGCTGGTACCTTGCATAAAGGCCTCCTCGGAAATCCTCCACCCGGCGGAAAAGGACGGAAATACCCCGTGCTTATTTCCGGTAGCAAACCTGGAAGAACCATCTCTGCGAATATTGCCTTCTAAAAGATACCTGTCCTTATAATTATAGGTAAGCCTTCCAAACAAAGACCTCAATGCCCAGTGGGTACCGGCGCCACCTGTCTGTTCATTCGCCCTATTACCCGCGTCAATATATTCATAATCCGGGAGCGGGAAAACTTCCCTGTAGGCGGATATCCAAATATTGGTGAGGTCTTCTTGTTGAAATCCACCCGTGAATCCAAATGTATGTACGTCGTTAAAGGACTTCTCGGCGATAATCAGTGCCCGTAGGTTATTATACAATTCCCGGTCAAACCGCTCTGTAAGGGAATTGCGTTGTGGGATAAAGTGGGTAGGAGTTACTCCGTCCCTCGCATAGGTCTGAGTTATGTTGCGAAACGTTTTTACATGAGGATTTTCGAACTTAGGAGAATACATCACTTCTGCTGATAGCCATTCCGTGAACTTATAATCCACCCGAAAGTTGAGAATCGCATCCAAACTCTCACTCACCCGCTGACCTCCGTCCTGTGCCCTAGCCAATGGATGGTCTCCGTTCCAGCCTTCACCATAGCGCCCATTAGACAAAATACCAACTTCATTAGCTGGAATTCTTCTCATCCAATGAAATACATACCCGGTACCATCTGAAGGTTGTGTCTGCACAGCTCTACTTAAAAACACATCTGAGGAGAAGGTCAGCTTTTGAGTCACCTTCACATCTGAGTTCAGTCGGATATTTACGCGGTTGAAATCTGTGTTTGGTATGATTCCCTGCTGATCCAAATAACTTATGGAAGCAAATAGCTTGGCCTTTTCACTACCTGCATTTATACCAATGTTATGGTTTTGCATAAAGGCGGAATTGCTCATGGTCAATTTTTGCCAGTCTGTATCAGGAAATTCGTCCGAAGGCATTCCCGCCCTGTATTGTTCCAGAAACTGTTCTGTATATCTCGGCGTATTCCCTACATTGGTGAACGCCTCGTTTGTCAATAGCATGTGGTCCATGGCACCTACGATCCTTGGTAGATCTGTGGGCATTTGAAAACCCGCATACATGTTGTAGTTTACCTTTACGCCATCTACACCTCTCTTAGTAGTAATCAGGACAACGCCGTTTGATGCCCTGGATCCATAGATGGATGCCGAAGCAGCGTCCTTCAAAATAGATATCGTCTCAATTTCATTCGGATCGATATTATTGATGTTCGTTTCTACCCCATCCACCATGATGAGTGGGTTAGAATCTCCGAGTGTACCGATGCCCCGAATCCGTATTGCACCGCCGTCTGCGCCAGGTTGTCCCGAGCGCTGGGTGACGGTGACGCCTGCCGCTATCCCCTGCAGCGCCATCGATGTCTGGCCTACCGGCTGGTTGACAATATCCGCTGAGGTAATTGTACTTACCGCACCGGTTAGGTTGACTTTCTTTTGTGTACCATATCCTACGACGACAATTTCTTCAAGTGAGGATAAATCTTCCTGGAGGACGATCGATAACGTAGTTTGGCTGTTCAATACGATCCGCTGTGACTGATACCCGATAAAAGAAACAAGCAATGTTGCTCCTGCCGGAGCATCGAGTGAAAAATTTCCATCTACATCGGTAGCGGTTCCTGTAGCTGTTCCTTCAATGATAATCGTCGCTCCCGGTATAGGTTCTCCCCGCTCGTCTGTCACTTTGCCGGTTACTACGGCCATTTCTACAGCGATTTCAATTTTGCCTCCGTCTGTTTCCTTATCTGGCTTTGCTACATAGATGGTATTATCTACCTGCTTGAAATGTAATCTGGCGGCAGTACCAATTTCCACCAAGATATCGTTGACAGACTGACGCCTATCTTTCAGATTGATGAGTGACTTGTCTTCAAGTATTTCGGCCGGATAGACAAATCTATAGTCCGTCCTAGCCTCTATATCTCGAAAAATAGCAATAATACCGGCATCAGTCCGCGCTATTTTGACAAAGGTCTGGTCAATCGGCCTGATTTGCGCACTGATTTCATGAGCCATCAAGGTGGACATGAGCAGGCATTGAACAAGCAGACCATACAATACGTTTTTCGATACCATCTTTATTAGGTACAGTAATTTTCTTTTCATAATTTTAGTTGTTTTTAAGGTGTATTGCTTTAAAATCATTCAGGGTAAATGAATTCATTTGGCGATGGAGTGTTTACCCTGTTTTTTTATTGTCTCATAGGCGTTTATTTTTTAATTGTTACTTGATTTCCAGTTAATTCGAAGGTAAAAGCCGCAGAAAAGCTAAGTCCTGTCAGTATATTTTTTAAATTTTTGTTTTCAAAGGTCCCTGAAATGCGTTGACCAAGGTCCAACTTCGGATCTATGGTGATGTCTACTCCGTACCAGCGCTCCAAGTCTTTCAACACGTTACCTAGAGGCTTGCGATCCACATTCAGCCAACCATCTTTCCAAGAAATTACTTCTGAAGCTGAAAAGCGTGCAACGCGGAATCCTACATCTTTCTGATCCGTTTTCCAAATTGCCATTTGTCCGGGTTTAAGGTGAATCTCCTTTATGCCTGATCCTACCTTCACTTTTCCTTCAGTCAAGGCAACCCTGTATCCGGTTTTTTTTGTAGAAATGTTAAATGCGGTACCTAACGCCTCCGTGGTAAATCCGTTTGTCAGCACTTTAAAGGGTCTCAAAGAATCCGGTGCTACTTCAAAGTAAGCCTCTCCTTCTAAGGTAATGAGCCTCTCATCCCGACCATAATTGGTATCAAACTGAATCATCGATTCCGCATTTACGACGATTTTAGTCCCATCAGGAAGGGTTAAGGTCAGCTTTTCTCCAATACCCGTAACGCGTTCAATTTTCTTAACAGCAGCCACTGACGATGAGTTAGGTGATTCGTTACCCGTATTCCAAGAAAGCCATAAAAAATATCCGGCAAAGACCACCAACAGGATCGAAGCCGCTATTCTCAAACTCTTTAGGGCAACTGTCTGAAAAGAAGGCTGAACCTTAGAACTGCCTTTACGCATACGCCCATGAATCTTACGTAACAATTGGTCGTAGTCCGTAGTATCCGTTTGCGGAAAAGTAGGGTTCATCCAATGCTTCTCGATCACCTTTTCCAGTTGTGCCTGTGCTTCCGGATTTTCGAGCCATTGACGCATCTCCCTCTCTTCCGATGGAGAACACTCTCCCCTCAAAAATTTTATGATTACTGCTTCTTCCAAAATAACGTACGCTTTTGTATACAAACCATAACCGGGATGATTTACTTAAGCGCGAAGAAAAAAAATGAAAATAAAATTGATCTTGGTTCAACCGAGGGGTGAAAATTAAAAAAACAAACCGACAAAAACCATGACGGAAAGCGACATATGATGCATTAATTCCGCTTTGACTGTTTTCGTAGCAAGATAAATATGGTGTTCGATCGTGCGTTTGGACAGGTTCAAGCGATTGGCAATTTGCTGCGGAGTCAGCCCCTCGAGCTTATTCAGCCGAAAAATCTGTTGTTGCATCAAGGGAAGCTTCTCGATAACACGGTTGGCTGTTGCCTCCAATTCGTCATAATGCATGTTTTCTTCTACGACACTTGAGCAGCTAAACTCCCCTTCCGCTACCTCTTCATAAGCACAGGAAGCTTTCTTGTTACGAATATAATTGAACATATAAAATTTCACGGCTTGAAAAAGGTAACTTTTAAAAGGTTTCGTCGCATCCAAGGTTTGTCGTTTTTCCCAAATCCGTAAAAAAATCTCTTGGACAGCTTCCTCCGCAATTACCTTATCAGCAAAAAAAGTCAACGCAAACGCCATCAGCTTTTTGGCGTATCGATAATACAATATATCAAAGGCGTTTACATCTCCCTGCTTAAGGGAAATCAACAGCTCGTTGTCGTTATTTGGGTTTAGAGGTTGCATGATTTTAAGCCGCTGCTTATTATATCAGCCGGTTCAAACCTAAGCAAGCAGGTAACGAAGGGCAATCATTTACATGCTGCGACAGATTTTGATTCTAAAGTAGTTCTTTCTATCAATATTTCCAATTTTCCCAAAAAACAGCCCTATTGGATATATGACGGTTAGAATAATTGGTGATAGAAAGCAACTGGATACCACCGGTCTTAAAGCAAATGCACTCATTCCATAAAAACTAATACCGGCTATAGAATGACATTCTTGGCTTAGAATGATGATTATGAGTAACGGAAGGCACGGGCTTTTATGGCTCCGCCCTCTTCTATAGATTCATTAGTTAAAAACCGATGCGATCTTTTCCAACGAAACCCCGAATAGCCTTTCAGCAAAAACAGCCAGTTCCGCTTCATCACCAACAAAATGAAATGTCCGATGAGTGTGAACGATTTGTTGACCGGGATCTAAAAAGGCAGCCGGAGAAACCGTCTCTAACTCGTAAAAAGGACCCATTTGGTCACCGTTTTCCAAAGGTCCATCATTGTAGGAATTGATCACATCTCCGGCATAGGGTTCATCTTGTAGTTCCCAAACTTGGTTCATGTAAAGTGATCCTATCTCAGCTTGGTCGTATTGCACCACGGTTAAGACCCGATTTTCCGCATCATAGCTCCCGGCAAGCCCCATGGCACGCGCTGGAGATACTCCGAGCTTTCCCCTTTGCTTGCCATCTCCTTTGAAATACAAAATCCCATCTTGCATGGAAATCCGGTCGGGAGGAATTTGGCCAAAGTAGTCCGTTGTCGCCACAGACCCTAACTCTAGTTCATCCCCCGTAACGTAAGGGATCACTACCGTAGACGCGTCTGTGGGATTAAACATCCCGAGAATCCATATACACATCGTACCAGATTCCTCTTCCCAAGATTTATCACCTACGTTGCGGAGGGTATTTACCGACTCAAAACCTACCCAAGATACCGATTTGCCAATTTGAAGACCCAAAAGCCGTTGAACATCCGCTTCAGACAACAGGTTTATGACCCGATCTACTTCCGCTTCTAAGGAAGTTCCTAAGTAGTTTGTTAGTTGAAGCGACTTAGTTAGCCGCGCGGATGTCTCGGTGGCTCCCAATAATGTCCAAGATTCGCTGTCTATAGCGGATGGCGTCTGCCAGTTTTCAAAAACCATCTCCGATTTCGGTGGAAAAAACAGCGAATACTGTCCGCCTTCCGGTCCCAGCCAAAACCTGTCCTCGCCTCCGTAGGCGTTGATATGGGGAGCGATCTCACCGGAAGCGATCGCCTCATAATTCAACCACCCAAAACTGACACCTTCCATGCCCTCCGCTGTACTGGTAAACACTTTTCCTTGGAACCCCGGCGATATGATAAGTTGGGATTTACCGTTTTTTAGGATAACCAAACTGTCGTGAGCTGCTAAAAACTGGAGATCAAATCCGAAGGTACCTTTCGCATACGCGTTTTCGTCTGTTACTTCTACCGTGCTTGTCTGGCAGGAAATAAAGCTAAAAATGAGCAGGAACTTTAAAGCATGGTTATGCATGGGTAAAAGGGTTATTTGTATTGCTAATTCTTTAAGAAACTTGAATTCCTATTAGAGCATCACGACGCTTAGAGACCTCCGTAAGAAGCATCCTATTTCGGCGGCAAACTAAGTCCAAGTCAATATCAGCAGCCACCTAGTGGACGGCACCCACATACTTAGCACAAATGGGTGCTTGGATACGTTAGCCAGGGATCCGCCTACACCTATATATTTCTACAGAAGATCGGCGATCAGCTAGCCCTAAGTTACTTGCGGACTTCGAGCCAGGCCCAAACAGGCTTATGATCCGAAAGCGGGCGTTCCAACTCAAAAACTCCTCCGTCCAAAGCTTTCGCTTTTTCTGGAGCATACATGATATGGTCTATCACATCTCCGTTGCCTTCATCCTCAGGGTTAAGCGCGTTGAATGTGTTGATGGTTCTCGGATCAATCCCTAAATCCTTCCAATGCACATCAAAACCTATTTCCTTAAACAGCTCATGATACTGATTTAAACTGTCTGCATTGGTCGGAATAAAGTTAAAGTCCCCCATCAAAATGGCGAAACCGGATGCGGATTGCTTTACCTCATTTACATAGGTTACTATTTTGTTTGTGGTCTCGTCGATATGCGCCTGATCCCGCCAGCCAAAAGGAAAATGGACGGCGTGTATCTCAATTTCTACGTCCCGCAGTTTCGTCAGCGCTTTCGTGACTGTATGGAGGGTATCTGCCATCAGAATTTCCTCAGATCCATAAAGAGGGGTTTTTGAAGCAATCGTTTTATACTTGTCATCGTGGCCGGCCGTGCTGTATTTTCCTACGACGACGTGGTCCATATCCATTGCGGCGGCAACCCGCTTTGTCCAGTCCCCACCCGGAGCTTCAGAAAAGGCCACGATATCAAACCCATGTGGTTTGAACGCGGCGCCAATTTCTTCGGCTGTAGCGTTTTTGCTGTACTCTACATTGTAAGCAGCTACCTTAATTAGTAGCGGTGCTGTATCGGTTGTGGATTCTGTTGCCGATTTAGGCTGGCAGGAAACCAATAGATACACACCTAAAATCATGGGGAATAATACCTTTAGGTACATAGTTTTCATGGTTGTTTAGGTAAATGTAGGGCGGTTTTTCTGTCTTTCATATTACCGTAAAATTAAATTTGCTATTCGCTTTGCTGAAGCTTCTGCCGAATGAAGTAGGCGTTATTATCATATCTGGAAGCTGCGGCCCAAAGGGCATTTACTTTAGGTAAGTGGACCGCCATTTCTTTGATTACCGTTGCATTTTCAGGGTTAGCGGCAATGTTGTGCCATTCCTGAGGATCACGAACTAGGTCATATAGTTCTTCTGAACCATCCTCATACCGAATATAGCGGTAATTGTCGGTGACGATAGCATGGTTATTTCTTGCCCAAGTGGTAATGGCCGGATGGGGCCATGGACGATTTGGCTGTTGGATCAGGGGTACCAGACTTTTGGATTCAATGCCCGGAACCTGTGGCATGCCTGCTAATTCGGCTAATGTGGGATAGATAGCGAACAACTCTACCGGGGAATGAATCCTCGTATTTTCTGAGATTCCAGGCCCGGCAAACACCAAAGGGGTTAGCGTAGCCCTGTTCCATAACGCAACTTTCGCAAAAGTCCCCTTTTCACCCAACCGGTATCCATGGTCGGACCACAAGACAACGATAGTGTTTTCGGCGTGTTTACTCCCCTCCAACGCATCCAACACCTCGCCAATATAATGATCTACAAAAGAGACACTTGCTAAGTAGCCATGAAGTATATTCTTCCATTGCCCTTGCTCAATTGCCCATTCGGTAGAAGGCATCATGGGAAGGTCATCAATTTGTAGTGATATTGCAGGCAGGTCGTCGGAATCGTTTGGCAAGTACTCAGGCAGCTGTATACGTGCCGTATCATACATGTCGAACCATTTCTGGGGAACATACCAGGGGACATGAGGCCTCAGGAATCCTACCGCTAGAAAAAAAGGGGAAGCATACTCCCTGTGCAGTCGCTCAACCGCCCACTTCGCGGTCCTGTAATCCGGCATCTGATTATCATGCTCCGGAAAAGCTCCCCAATCGGTCGACGTTCCTTTTTTGTTCCAATGAAAGCGTTTTGAAGGAGAAGGACCGAATCCCTTCTCTCTACCCCCGCTTTCATCGAATAATCCGTCTGGAGCATGTTCGTGAAACACTTTTCCGACTGCCATGGTGTGGTACCCCCCATCTTTGAAATACTGGGGCATGAGTGCTACTTTCCGTGTGGCATCGTTTGTTTGTTGTATGAGATTATCGTCCAAAAACCCATAGATACCCGTGGTAGATGGCCTCAGGCCGGTCATGATTGCCGCTCTCGATGGGCTGCACATCGGGGACTGGCACTGCGCATTTGCAAAAAGCGTTCCCTTCCGAATGAGTTTATCAAGATTTGGTGTGATTGCATTTGGGTGCCCCATAGCCCCGATATAATCGTTAAGATCATCAACCGCGATCAGGAGAATATTCGGAGGCACTGGTTTCCTTATCGGCGCTTTTAACACCGGACCCGCCAGTAACAGCAGCGTGACAAAACATCCGAGGTAAAGAAAGGGCACTTGGATAAAATGATCCTTCATTTAGCGATTCTTCGGTGTAAGGGGTTATGGTTTAAAGAAGGTCTCAAAAACATTCCCTCCAAAAAACTTTCCAAAGGCACTTACTGCACGAAGGCCATCTCCTTTATCGGAAGCATGTATGGCTTTTATAGTCCTAAGCTGCCGCATGAAGTCAGCAATCCGAATAACTAATTTCCCTTTACCAAGCAGCGTACCAGTAGCATCAGCCCCGTCATAAACTGAAATAAATAAGGTGGTCGTATCCTTCCACACATCAAAACCCTTGTCATTAAAGATATCCTTAAAGCCTTCGAAAAAGAATTGTCTCCCTTCTTGGCTATACAGCTTAGCCGTATAGCCCATTTTCTTACGGTCCGGTGCTGTAGGATTATCCACAAAAAGGTTAAATACACCGTTTAACGCAGTCATAGGGAAGGCCGAAAGTGCCGGCGCCAACATCGTTCCTATCATCCTCGCCTGATGTTTTTCATCAGCCACAAAAGCATCAATATCATCCGTTTGTATAGTCAGGGTAAATTCAAACTCCGAGTGGCCAGCTTTCCCCTTTTGATACCCCTTCTCAAAATCGCCTGTTTCTCCGAGACCAAAATACCCGCGCATGGTTTCCGTAAACTGCACGCCCGTTCCTACGGCACCATCTGAGGAGACCTGCTGTTGCTTCAGGCTAAAATCATAGGAAAGATTTAGTCCCATTTCTTTAGCGATAATGCTACAGCTTCGCTCAGCAAGGCCGCTGATGGTCATCAGCGGGTTGGTCCCTACGGGTCTTGGGATCACGGCACCATCCATGACATAGAGGCCCCGATGAAGCGCTGTACCTTCAGATGATGAAAAAACCTGTCCTTTATGATCGACTACTCCATGAGCGGCATCATCTGCCATCGCACAGCCACCAAGTGGATGAACGGTGACCAAATCATAGTTCATCATCTTATTCCAAGTAGGGTTGGGGATTTTAGTTCCACCCAGTGCCTTTGTAGCGCTGTAAATTTCGCCGTTTACCTTGTTGAAAATTTCCTGCTTTCCAACGCCACGCCAGTTTATACCCAGCTTTCCGTCGTTAAGCAGCATCTCTCCGTTGCCGTCATCGTGGGTCATCACCAGATAGATTTGGGTGTGTTTTACCGCTCCGTGAAACGCCCCCAAGAAAAGGCTGCGCAGTTCCCGCCATTTCTCGCGCATATAATCCATCATTCCCCTGTCGGTATCCTTGCCAGCCAGCCTCGAAAAAGCAATGAGTGCTTTGGGTATTAGTGCACGAATGGGGCCCGGTACAGTCCCTTCTTCTAGGGTCATTCCTGCCTCCAATTCATTCCGCTCGCGCATATCAATTACGCTGGTAATACACGGGCCTACATTCGCTATCGCATCTGTACCCTTCTTTCCAAGTCCAATGCCGTTTATTTCTACATCATTGTTGTACCCAAAGCCTAGGACGTCGCCGTTTCCCGTGAACCGCTTTCCCAGCGCCGAAGAGACACTCAGTCCGTTTTGTGCCGACCGTAGAAGTATTTCGGTTGAGCCTAATGATCCTCCACTAAGAATCACGTTAGCCGCTCTGACAAACATCAACGGTGCATCAAAATTTTCCCTTCCTACGCCTACAGGATGAAAATACACTAGCCAATCATCGTTGTGCTTTTCGAGGTGCCGAACGTTAATTTCGGTGAAAATCTCCGCGCCGTGGTTAAAAGCATCAGGAAGGTAATTCATGGCCGTTGTATTTTTTGCGCCTACATTACAACCCGTAACACAGTCGCCACAATTCGTGCACTTTGCCTGTGTCACCCCTACATGGTTTTGCTTATCCTCGAAGGTAACGTTAATGTCCAATAGCCGGAAAGGCTCTGACATAAACGCCGCAGACTTGCGCATGGCTTCCGTCTTTTTGAGCACAGGATACCCGTTTTTGCCCTCAGGATAGGGCGTTGGCCTTAGCATTTCCCATGCACGGTCTACTCCGGCATGAAAGCTGGCAATATCCTCCCGTATAGCCGTTGGCCAGGAAGGGTCCTCCATTACCCTTGGCTCAGGCTTGATCGATACGTTAGCATTTACCAGTGAAGTACCGCCTAACCCACATCCTTTAAATACGTTAATCCCGTTGCCCATCGTAAACTCATACAGCCCGTTACGGTCAATTCCTTGGGATTTGCCACCGATGAAGTTCATCTCTTTTGTTGCGGTTACCAGCGTATCCGGAAATTGACCCGGTAAAAATTCCTTTCCCTTTTCCAACAAGCAAACGGATAATCCCGCTCGCGACATGCGTGAGGCGGCTATGCTTCCTCCATAGCCGGAACCTACAACAACAACGTTATAGAAATCTTTGATCAGCGTAATTGATTTAGAGAGCTTTTTCATTTGAAATAATAATGGGGGGTTCTATAAGTTCAAATTGCGCCTTACTCCCTTCAAATCGAGGAGCATCGGCGGTGGAGACATTTTGCCAGTCAGAAACTACGGTTTTGAAACCGATCGGGTATATCGTGAGGGAATCTTTATCAAGATGGAGTCGTAAGAAATTTTTGTATCCCTCCCATCTGTAGGAAGATGATGCTTCGGTGATATGATTTTTTAGTACCAGAACACTAAATACAAGGTAAACCCCAAACAGCACACCGCTGACAATTCCGCCAATAAGTACCATCTCCAGGATAAACAATAGGACTTGCCCCGTCGACTCCAACTCAAGGCCCATTTCAAACAGATTTACACGGGAAAACAGCCATAACAAAACGTACAGATTTGCGACATGTAGTGATGCATGTACAAAGCCCGCTAGGTAGTTCCACTTTCCATTGTAGGACTTGGTATCGGTGAAAAGCATGATCCCAATAAATAGCAATACGTTGAGGAAAATAGCTCCCGGATTGTGGCTCAACGCCCCGGTAATCGCACTGAAAAAAGCCGGCAATTCTCCGCCAAAAAGATCAATTTGGCTTAATTTGACCATTAATGTCTCGCCTGATGCATACCGTTTGGTCTGAAGGATCCAAGAGGTAAAGGCGTGTAGCGTCCCAAAAAAGAATAGCATGGTCAAACTGAAATAAGGGAATATAAGGTTCAAAAGACTCAGGTTTCTGGATGCTGCCTTTGACGGAAAAACCGCCTTTAACTTCGCCTTTTTACCGTCTAACGTACTTACTTCATCGAGCAGGGTATTCGTAGGATGCATAAAGGCTCCCCCACCTCCCGCGGTAATAAGCTGCCGGACATCGTTTCCTTCTCGGTTTACTTCCTCGTATCGTGCATAGTGGTGTAAATCGCCTGTAAGAATGGCCGTTATTGAAATATTCTTGTTTTTCTCTTCATAAGCCGCATCCCCCTTTCCAAAAAGTACCCGGTCGATAAAAAACATCAACCGGTCGTAAGAGGTATTCTTCTGGTCAAAGGATTTATAAACCCAAGCAGGTTCAGCAGTACATAAAATTACTTTGGAATCAGGTGAAAAATGCTTTTCCGCGATTTCCTTGAAATAGCATATTTGCGGATAATCAATATCTGCGTTCAACTGAACATCAATAGCGATCAGCCAGTAATCATAAGGAAGCTTAATCGCAAAGTAGCTTCTCGTTTGGCGAGTTTGCCAGTTCCCAAGAGAACGCTTCTGCGTAAAAAGGCGTAAAAAGTTGGTCAGCCCGTCATACCAGTCATGATTTCCGGGAATGGCATATACATCCGGACGTTGCTCGTCGGGATCGTTTGATTTGGGAAAAGCGGCATAAAATGGCCCCCTAAGTCGGTTGTCGTATTCGATCATTTCAGGTGTAGGATAAACCTCATCTCCCCCCATTACTAGAAAGTCACCTCTTTTTAAGGTGTTTCCCGAAAGTGTAACTGAAGGCTTAGCCAATGTATCTGCTAACGTGTAGGTGGGATTAAAGCCATCTCCTAAATCAGAAATAAAGTCAAACCAGAGTTCAGTTTTATAGGAGTAGTCAAACGGGGTTACCTCCCTATCCAACGCTGCCTGCATCTCCCTTCGATCAGCAAAGTTCCCAAAAACAGCCGAGACTACCGTTTTCATACCGGTAAACGCCAACTGTTTTGGATCATACCAGTTGACCATAGGTTTCTTTTGAAATTTCATCGTTGCTACAGTTAAACTCCTATCACTTCATTATTTTTTTTGATCATCCACCGACGTCACGGTTGTGTTATATTGAAAAGCTACGCTTCCTGCGGCTAAGTTGCCTTTCCATTTAGC